>CALXQV010000015.1 GCA_944390535.1 uncultured Clostridia bacterium
TTATCAAAAGCAAGTGAGGCAAGTGAGGAAACAAGGAAAGCTAATGCAGAAGAACAAGTAAATTTAGCAGTAGTAGCAAGCATAGGAGAAGAAGGAAAGATTATTCTGAAAGATTTAAATAATGAACTAAGAAATATAGAAGGGATATTATATAATGATAAACCTATGTCAAATGTAAATAGAATAAAAAAATTACCAGCAACAGTAAATGTGGACGGATATGATATTATAATTGATATAGAATTAGAAGAGACAGTACCAATACCAAGTGGATTTTACCATGTAGGAGATACAACAGTGGAAGAAGGATATGTAATATCAAATGTAGAAGGAGATGACATAAATAATACAAAAGGTGGAAATCAATATGTGTGGATACCAGTACAGGGAATTCTAGGAGAAAATGGAAAGACAGTACAAAATGCAGTTGATGGAGAAATTATATTAGGAAGATATACATTTGACACAAATGGAAATATAGATACAAATGGGAGTCCAACAACATTAGGAGGCACGCTTAAAACGACAGATTCTTCTTTTACGTATACAGAAAATTCAACAGGAACAGGAAATACAGTTGCAAAAGATATAGAAGGATTTATAAAGAGTGTAAGAGAAAATGGAGGATATTATATTGCAAGGTTTGAGGCAAGTCAAGGTTCAAATAACAAAGCAGAAAGCAAATATAACAAAACTGTATGGAATAATATAACACAACCAAATGCAGCAATTGCATGTCAAGATTTATATTCAGGAGTAAATAGTGATTTAATCAATAGCTATGCATGGGATACAGCCATATTGTTCATACAAAAATATTCAGGAGATGAAGATTACTCTAGACAATTTAGATTACAAGCGACTATGGCAAAAACAGGAAAAGCAACAGATGGAACAAATTATGATGTAAGATGTAATATATATGATATGGCAGGAAATTGTTGTGAATGGTCAACAGAAACTTCTAGTAATGGTTGGGGACATTGTGTACCAAGAGGGATTGCTTACACTGTTACAACAAACGGAGGTTCAAGCTATCGTGGTACTGGAAATGATACAGGTACGAGGATGACAGTATATTCTTTTCGTTCAATTTTGTATTTATAACTTAGAAATATAAAAAATGTATAGAAATCTTTTAAAGCCAATATATTTTACATATTGGCTAAATTTTTATTGTATAATCCATAAGAATAGCATCATATGTATGATTGTAATATTGCTTCCTCCTACCACACTGTGTAAAACCAAATTTTTGATATAAAGAAATTGCAGAATAATTTTTTTCATTTACTTCAAGATGAATGGTTTTGATGTGCCTTTCTTTACAAATATTAAAAATGTGAGACAATAATAAAGTGGCAATTCCTTGTCTCCTATAATCTTCTTTTACAGCAATATTCATAATATCTACTTCGTCTAAAACTATTTTGATTCCAGCAAATCCAACAATTTTGTTTTCATATTTTGCACAGATAAATTGGGATGTTTTAATGGCTAATTCATCTTTTAAAATATCCACATTCCAAAAATCATCAAATTGCGTTAATTCTAAATTTTCTAAATCAGAAATTTTCATATTCTCAATCACAATATGTTTTTCTTCTAATTGTCTTTGTGCTTGTGGCTTTTTTAAATAAAGAGGAAGAAGGTGCTTATCTTCACCAAATTGAGTATATTTATTAAGCCCAGCGATTCCTAAAAAATAAACATCAACATTATCAAATTTTTTATCTTTAGATAAAATGAAATTAGATGAAGCTGTTTGAATTTTATTTTTATATAGTGTGCAAGCGTCTCCTACAAAAGTAATCGTTGTGTGAGGATATTGATAGTTTAGAAAGCTTAAACAACTTTCAATACTATCTGCTTTAGGGCTTTCTAATAAAGTATAACATCCATTTTTTAATTGATAGACAGCATAATAACAACTATCATTTTTACAATCAATCATGCTACAAATAATACCATCATCTTTTATTAAATAAGCTAATCCTTCAAGGGAAGAAATGCCCACAGAAGGAATTTGCAAACTATCTGAAAACGCTTTCACAGTTGCTAATCCAATACGAATACCAGTAAAAGAACCAGGCCCAACATCACAAACGAATAAATCCATTTGAGACAAGGTTAAATTCGTTTCTTCTAGTATTTGTTTTATAACAGGCATTAAACTTTCTGAATGTGTCAATCCATTATTTAATTCTATTTTTTTTATCAAATTTTTATCTTCTAAGATAGCAACACTACATATCTTACTAGAAGTCTCAATACTTAATACTTTCAATCTAATCCTCCAACATATTTAGTAATCTATCATATTTTTCACCGTAAGAAGTGATTTTTAAAATTCTAATATTTTCATCAGTATGCTCTCTTTCAAATTGAATATGAATATAATCTTTAGGAAGAGCATCTTGGATGATTTCACCCCATTCGATAATACAAATTCCATTTTCAAAATATTCTTCTCCACCAATAGCGTAAAATTCAGAAGAATCTTCTAAACGGTAGACATCAAAATGAAAAATTTTCATATCATCTTTTATATATTCATTAACAATGGTAAAAGTAGGACTAGAGATTTCATCTGCTAATCCATAATAGCTTAAAATACCTTCTGTTAATTTTGTTTTTCCTGAACCTAATTCTCCAGATAAAATAACAGTGTCTCCTTTTTTCAAAAGACTGGCCAATGTTTTTCCAAAATCTAAAGTTTCTGTTTCATTATGGGATATTAATTCTACATGTTTCATAACATACCTCTAAAATCATATTTTCAAGCAATATTATACTATATATTGTAAAAAAATACAAACATAAAATATATCATTTTCTAACAGATAGATATCAATAGCTTTTTATTACATTTCTATGACATTCAAAAAAAATGTTGAAAAAAGTCTATGGTTCATATATAATAAAATTGTATGAAAATCTAACGAAGGAGGAAGCATATGGATACATTTGCAAATTACATTTTAGATGAAAAAGATTTAGCTTCTAAAATGGAAATCACCTACTATTTAGCAAAAAAAACAAAAATATTCTTTAATAAATCAGTAGTTTTTAAAACAGAAATTGCAAGAATGTTTATTGATTATATGAAAATAGATGTTGACAAAAATATGGTTTTAACAGCATGTCTATTATGTAATTGTAAAAAAGTAGATAATGCACAAGATATAGAAAGAATTTATTCATATGCAAAAGAAGGTGCAAATTATATATTAACATTAGGGTTTGATACAAGGTTTTGCAAAATATGTGAGGAAGTTAATCGATATAGCAATAGTAATCCAAGGGAAAAAGAAAGTGATGTTTTAGAATTGGTAGACCAATTTGGTGGAATGTTATTAGATAGACCAGAAAGAATTGGATTTAAACCAGATGAAGCTATGGTATTATTAGAACATAGAAACTTAAAAGGTCAGTACAATCGATTCTTACATACATTTGGAGAATTTGTTCAAATGATGGAGCAAATAGAATTAAATGAGATAACAACAATGAAATCTTTAAGAAGATTAGTAAAAATTCATAATGAGTCAGAAAATATAAAGACATTTATTAAAAAAGTTTGTTATGAGTATGAGGAAAAAATAGATAAAGCAGTAGAAGCGTATAGGAAAGAAATAAAAGAGGATATGTTTAAAGAAACAAACAGGCCATTGTTTACTCAAGAAACAACAAGAAAAATACTAGCTCATATAGCAGAAGAAAATACACAAAGTAAAAAAATAAAAAAGGAAAATTAAATGAAAAGGGAATTTGGGGACGGACTCATTTTTCCCTTTTTATATGAAATAATGAAACAAAAAAGTAATGGAATTTTAAACAAAAAAGGGAAAAATGAGTCCGTCCCCAAATTCCCTTTTAGAAAAGAGGTATTAAAATGTACGAAATATTTGCAGATTTACATGTACACATAGGAAGAAGTGAAAATGGAAAACCAATAAAAATAACGGCAGCAAGGTCTTTAAATTTTGCCAACATTGCAAAAGAATGTGCACAAAAAAAGGGAATTCATGTTGTAGGAATTATTGATTGTGCATCACCATATGTGATAGAAGATATAGAAAAATTTTTGAAAACAGGAGATGCATATGAATTAGAAGATGGGGGGATTATCTATAAAGATAAGGTATGTATTTTATTAGGAAGCGAAGTAGAAACCTCAGAAAAAGGAAGAAATGGAAAAAAAGGTTCAGCACATAATATCTGCTTTTTCCCACATCTAAAAGATATAAAAGGATTTTCAAATGAACTAAGTCATCATTTAAAAAATATCACATTAAGTACCCAAAGATCAGATTTATCGGGTTATGATTTAATTGACATTGTGGAAAAATATCATGGAATTTTAATACCAGCACATATTTTTACACCACATAAAAGTTATTATGGAAATTGTACAGATAGGTTACAATCTATATTTAAGGAGAAATATGATAAAATATTTGCAGTAGAATTAGGATTAAGTTCAGATACGTATTTAGCAGATATGATTTCAGAATTAGAGAATAAAACATTTGTGACAAATTCAGATGCCCATTCTTTACCTAAAATCGCAAGAGAATATAATAAAATGCAGGTAGAAGATATTTCATTTAAAGAAATTGTGAAGGCTTTAAAAAATGAGCAAGGAAGAAAAGTAATCGCAAATTATGGATTAGACCCTAAACTAGGAAAATATCATAGGACCTATTGTGATGATTGCGAAAAAGCAATCGAAACAAAAGAGCCAGTGGAAATTTGTCCATATTGTGGTGGAAAAAATGTGACGTTTGGTGTTTTTGATAGAATTGAATTAATTAGTGATAAGCAAGAATCAAAAAGCCCAGAAAATAGACCGCCATATGTGTATCAAATTCCTTTAGGATTTATTCCAGGGGTAGGTGGAAAAACGATTACCAAATTGTTAGATACATTTGATACAGAGATGAATATTCTTCATAAATTATCAAAAGATGATATAGAAGCTGTTGTAGGAGAAAAAATTGCAGATACGATTGAAAAAGCCAGAAATGGAGAATGTAAAGTGCAAGCTGGTGGAGGAGGAAACTACGGGAAGGTAGTGTAAAATATAAAAATAATAGTTCTATAAATCTTCTTATCGAATACACATTATGTATAAACGATAAGGAGATTTTTATGAGAGAAAAGAAACAGTTTAAAGTATTAAAAATAGTTAAAGAGCATGTGTTAAATAACAAAAAAGAATATGTCATTATTTTCCTAATATTTGTTATTGGAATATTTAGTGGCGTTTTCTTTATCAATCATTTGCAAGAAACACCAAAAACAGAAATAACCAATTATTTAAACCAATTTATAGAAAAATTTAAAGGATTAGAGAGTGTAAACAATATAGAATTACTTAAAAATGCAATGATGAAAAATATAGGATTAGCAATTGTTATCTGGTTTTTTGGAACAACGGTTATTGGAATTCCTATTGTATTTGCCATTATTTTATATCGAGGATTTTGTCTAGGATACACGATTTCTTTATGTATTACAATTATGGGATTAGGAAAAGGAATTAGTTTTATATTGGTAACCTTGTTATTACAAAATATCTTATTAATTCCTGCAATTTTAGCATTAGCAGTAAGTGGGGTAAAATTATATAAGTCCATAGTGAAAGATAAGACAAAAGAAAATGTAAAAATAGAGATAGTAAGGCATACTGTATTTTCAATAATTATGTTACTGGTTTTAGTAATAGCATCAATGGTAGAAATATTTATGTCTACAAATTTATTAAAGGTAGTTATTAAATATTTTTAAAAAATATTGAAAAATGTATTTACTTTTTTTTAATAGTTTGATATAACATATATAGTTTATGTAAATAGAATGTAAAATATATAGAGGTAGGGGAAAAAAATGGAAAGACAATTAAAATTCTTTTTTAACTTTTTAGCAAATGATAAGAAATTATCAGACAACACATTACAATCATACAAAAGAGATTTAAAACAATTTAGAAAATACTTAGAAGAAAATGGAATTCATTATAATAGAGTAAAAGAAGAAGATGTTCAAAATTATATCAAAGGACTACAAGAACAAGGAAAAAAAGCATCAAGTATTTCTAGATGTATTGCATCTATTCGTTCTTTCTATCAATTTATATTAAAAAATAAAAAAATAAAAGTAGACCCAACAACCAATATTCAATCTCCAAAAATAGAAAAAAGAACACCAAATGTATTAACAGCAAAAGAGGTAGAGTTATTATTAAAACAACCAGATAATATAGACTTAAAAGGTGTTAGAGATAAAGCTATGCTAGAATTTGCTTATGCCACAGGTATGAGAGTAACAGAAATTATTTCTTTAAATATAGATGATGTTAATTTAGAAGAAGCATATGTTATTTGTAAAGCAGGGAGCAAGCAAAGAATTATCCCATTAGGAACCATGTCATTAAAAGCTTTAAAAGAGTATATCGAAGATGCAAGAGGAATTTTAATCAAAAATGAAAATGAAAAAGCCTTATTTGTTAATATAAATGGTGGAAGACTTACAAGGCAAGGTTTTTGGAAAATTATTAAATTTTATAAAGAACAAGCACACATCACAAAGGATATTACACCACATGTATTAAGACATTCATTTGCAACACATTTATTACAAAATGGTGCAGATTTAAGAGCTATTCAAACAATGCTTGGACATTCAGATATATCTTCTACACAAGTATATATGCAATTTCAAGATGAAGGTTTAAGGGATATTTATAGAAAAGCACATCCAAGAGCATAATAAAAGTAAACAGCTATTTTGTACATAGCTGTTTTTTTGTTGAATAGAAAAAACAATTTTTCTATTCAAACAAAAAACAACGTTGCACAGAAAAATAGCAAAGCAATTTTTCGCGTCGACAAATCTTTACGCTTTTTTGGGAACTTAAAAATATATAGTTAAATTAAAAAAAGTAGAAAAAAGTTCTAGTGAAGTGAAATTGGTCTGGTATAGAAAGAATTTTAATCATAGATTCTTACTTTTCCAAAAATTATAAGGTTAAAAGTTATTGACAAAAATGAACATTTGTTTTATTATTAATAATAACTATAAAAACAAATAATTTAATTAACAATATACAAAGATAAATTTATGTGATAAAATATGTAAAGGAAGTTATATGATGAAAGAATTAGAGAATTTAATTGACTTTATACAAAAAGAATATATAGAATTAACCAATAAATGGGAAAATAGCCCATATTATTCTAAAATTAATTGGAAAAATACATTAGTTTGTGATATGTTAGAAAACAAAGAATTATTTGATGCAGTTATTTGGTATAGAGACTTTATAAATGGAAATATTATACAATTATTAATGGACTTTAAACAGTTTAATACAAACATAGCAAAAGTTAATATTAGAGCAAAGGCCAAAAACTCTATAGAATATAAAATAGAGAACTATATGAAAAATCATGAGGATGGAAAAGTTCCAGTAAATAAGTGTTTTAATGATGTATTTGGTATAAGGATTATTTGTAGCAATGAAATAAAGAATGAACAAATTACACAAATAGTAAATGAAAAATATAAAAAGCTTAAATGTATTGATTCTTCTAAAAAAGATTATAAAGCAACACACATATATTTTAAAAAAGACAATTACAGTTTTCAATGGGAATTGCAAATTTGGAATAAAACGGATGAAATTAATAATATTAAGTCACATGAAAAATATAAACAGGACTATGTTAGATGGGAGAATGAAAATAAAGGAGGTAATTGATAATGATAACACATTTTATTTTTATGAGTAGTTCATATTCATTAGGAACAAGAATAGCACTTGATTTTATAGTACAAGATGAAGCTATACAAATAAAATTGAAAAATGATTTAGATAAAATTGTTCAAAAATGTGGAAAAGATGTTTCAATATCAACACATATGATTCAAGCAGAAGATAAAACATGGAAATCTGTTTGTAAAGCAGATCATTTTTTTAAGAATGTTAAAGTAGTAGAAACCTTAGATGAGTTTATAAAATTAATACAAAGAGACAGAAAGTTGGAGGGAATTGATGTTGCCAAATATATATTGTCTAAAATTCCTTGCACACAATTAAAATTGCAAAAATTAGTATATTTATGTTTTGCAGATTACTTATGTGAAACAGGAAAAGAATTATTTACAGACAAAATTTATGCTTTCAAATATGGTCCAGTGGTTGATACAGTATATAAAAGATATAAAGAATATGGATACAAACCGATAGAAGAGGAAACAAAAGATATAGATAGTAAAAACATTCAAGAAATGCCATCTAAGAGTCGAATTATGTTTGCAGAAGATGGAACAGAGAAAATCATAAGCATAGAAAAAACATTAAAAAAGTATGCTAATTTAACAGCTTCAGAATTAGTTGATTTGACACATAATGATGATACGCCATGGGCTAAAACACCAAAAAGTGAAGATAATTTATATGTAACTATAAAATTAGATGTTATAAAAAAATATCATAAAAATGAAGAAGTATAATAAGCTAAAGCAAATATGAGTTAGTTTCATGTTTGCTTTTTGCTGTTACAAAAAATTAATTTTTCTATAACAATAACCATAAAAAATACTTGTGTATATAATAAAAAATGTGATAAAATATCACTTATGAAAACAATAAACATGAGAAGTAAAAGGTGAAAGGAATGAAAAAATCAATCATATTAAGAAGCTTTGTAGGAATGATAGCTGTATGTTTTAGTATACTTGCACTAACAATAGCATATTTTTTTCATACAGATATTGAAACAAAGGAGCCAAAAGAAATTATAGAGCAATGTGAAATTTATACATATACATATATGAAAAGAAATGTATTTGTCATTTCTCCAAAAAATATAGAAGAAAATGAAAATAAAAAATATATACTATATTTTCATGGAGGATCTTATGTAGCAGAGGCAACACAAAATCATTGGACATTCTTAGAAAATATTGTAAAAGATACAGGATATACAGTCATTATGCCTGACTATCCACTAACACCTAAATATAATTATCAAGATGTATATAATATGGTAGAGCCATTGTACAAAGAAATGATAAAAACTATTGGAAGTGAAAATGTTATTCTTATGGGAGATTCAGCAGGTGGAGGATTAGCACTTGGATTATATGAAAAAATAGCAGAACAAACAGTAGAACTTCCTATAAAAACCATTTTAATTTCTCCTTGGCTAGATGTCAGATTACAAAATGAAAACATACAAGAAGTTGAAAAACAGGATACAATTTTAAATAAAGAAGCATTAAAAGTTGCAGGCATTACCTATGCAGGTACAGATGGAATGGATAGTTATCTAGTAAATCCAATAGAAGGAAACATATCTAGCTTGCAAAATATAAAAATCTTTATTGGAACAGATGATATATTAAATCCAGATTGTCATGTGTTAAAGGAAAAAGCGGAAGTTGTTAATGCAGATGTAGAAATAAAAGAATATGAAAAAGCAAAACATATCTGGATAATTGACCATAATTCTGAGGAAGAAATCACAAAGCAAGCATATAATGATGTAGTAGAAGAATTAAAAAATAGTTAAGGAGAAAACAATGAGTGATAAAAAAGAAAAATTGTATTGGAGAAGATTGGATAATTCAGCTAAAATCTTTCCTATCTCTGCTGGAAAAAAATATAGCACAGTATTTAGATTATCTGTTGTCTTAAAAGAAATGATACAACCCGATATATTAAAACAGGCAGTAGAAAAAGCTTTAGAGCAATATGCGTTTTTTAGAGTTCGATTAAAGAGTGGATTTTTTTGGAATTATTTAGAATATAATCCTAAAAGAGTGGTTGTAGAAAAAGAAAGAGAGTATCCTTGTCAATATATAGAACCAAAGGAAAACAACCAGTATCTATTTAAAGTTACCTATTTTGATAAAAAAATCAATATTGATATATTTCATTCTTTAACAGATGGAAATAGTGGTGTTATGTTTTTTAGAGAAATTGTTTATAACTATATAGAACTTACACATCAAGAAACATTTCAAGAAGAATTAAGGATTAAAAGAAAATTTGATGTATCAACAGAAGATAGCTATATAAAACATTATGATAAAAAATCCAAAGGAAATAATTCATCAAAAAAAGCATATAAATTAGTAGGAAGAAAGATAAAATTAGGAGCTGTTTCAGCAATTCATGAAATCATTAACTTACAACAATTAAAAGAAGAAGCAAAGAAGAATGAAGCAACCATTACACAGTATTTAACAGCAGTTTTAATATATGCAATTTATCAAGCAAACTATGTAAAGCATAAAGGGAAAAAACCAATAAAAGTTTGTATACCAGTAAACTTAAAAAAATATTTTCCATCTAACACCATCTCAAACTTTTTTTCTTACATAACAGTTGAAGCCGAAATGCAAAAAGAAAACTTACATTCATTTGATAAAATATTGGCATTTGTAAAAAAAGATTTTGAGAAAAAATTAATGCCAGAAGAAATACAAAAAACAATGTCTGGGAATGTAAAATTAGGAACAAATCCATTTATAAAAGTAATTCCATTAGCAGTTAAAAAGCCAATTGTAAGATTAAGTTATTTGGAAATTAGAAAATATACAACAACAACATTTTCCAATATAGGAAGAATTGGTATCATTGGTAAATATCAAGAATATATTGAGGATTTTTTCATGTTAATTGCACCTGAACCAGTAGAAAAAATTAAATGTTCAGCATGTTCTTTTGACAAACATATTGTATTTACATTTACATCTATTTTAGATGATTGCCAAATAGAGAAAGCATTTTATCAATTTTTAAAAGAAAAAAACATTGATGTAATGATAGAAAGTAATGAAATTTTAGAAATCTAAGAAAGGAATGGAATATGTTATATCCCAAAAAATTAAGTAGTAAAAAAAGTAATTTGTTAATCAAAATATTATTAGGTATTTCGTTCGTAATTGCTATTGTATTAACAATGATTAATCAGTTAACAACTCCAGAAATTCATTGGGCAGCACTTGTAAATAGTGGAATGATATATGCATGGATAACTGTTATTTATTCTATTAATAAGAGAACCAATATCGCAGGGCATGTTATGATACAAGCAATTGCCATCTCACTTTTAACTATATATATAGATTATAATTTGGGATTTAGTGGGTGGTCTTTAGAAATTTCGATTCCCATTATTATTATGATAGCCAATGTAACGATGCTAATATTAACGATTGTTAGTTATAGAAAATATGTACGATATGCTATCTATCAGTTGGTTATTTGTATTTGCAGTCTTATTCCGATATATTTCATGTTTGAAAATTTGATAAAGAACTATATTCTAAGCTATATAGCAATTGGCATTTCTGTTATGAATTTTATTTTAACAATTATTCTTTCAGCAAGAGATGTGAAAGAGGCAGTTATTAGAAAGTTTCATATGTAGTAATTAAAGCATCTGATAACCAAAATAAAGGAAATAAAAAAGATAGCATAGACTAAAAATCTTCTTAGATTTCAATACTCTAAGAAGATTTTTTATATTTCGATTTTAACAATAGATTATAAGAAAGTCAATAAAAATTCATAAAATATTGCAGAAAAAATATACGTAAAAAAATAAAAAAATGATTGAAAAAAATCCCAGTCAAAATGTAAAAAAGCATTGAAATATCAACATATGTAAACAATACGAATCTTCTTAGAGTATTGAAATTCAAGTAAAAACGACCAATAAATAAGTACAATATACCGAATTAATTCATGATAACAGATATAATAAAAAAAGAACAAATGAAAAGAATAATAGAAAAGGAAGAAAAAAATGAGAAAAGGAAAAGTAATGTTAAAAGAATATAAAGGGATTACATTAATAGCGCTTGTTATTACAATTATAGTTCTGTTGATACTTGTAGGAATTAGTATTTCAACAATATTTGGAGACAATGGAATAATAAATAAAGCTTTACAAGCGAGCTTTTTAACAGAATATACTGAAGTACAAGAAAGAGTAGATTTATTTAACGTGGATGCCCAAATGATTAATACAACACAAGAAAATGTAAATTGGGAAGTTTTTCCGTTAGGAGATATTATTACTAATGAGGAAAAAAATAGCTGGCAAGAAGAGAAAAAAGACTTGATTAATCAAATAGAAGATAATATAGAAAGGCCGATAGAAGAAACTATTTTATATTATATTGACTTTAACAAATTAGATATAGAATATAAGCATAAATATTTGATTGATACTAGTACAGGATTATTGTTCTGTTATGATGGACATAAATACTCAGGAGAATTACATCATATTCCAGATAATATAGAAAAAAATAGTCAGATTTTAATTAGACCCGAATTTGAACCAGTCAATGAGTTTCCAATTTTGAAAGCGAATGGAGTAGAAAGAGCTGGGGTAATAAGAATAAACTATTCAAATGAAGAGAATTATGAAAATTATTATAGCATAGATGAAGGAAAGAATTGGGTAAAATATGAAGGAGAATTTTTGGTAGAAACGAACAAAACTGTCTATGCAAAATCAGTAAATACAATTACTGGTGTGGAAGCTATGAATTCTATAAAAGTTGTTATTAATCCAAGAGGAATTGCACTAGCAGCATATGATGGGTCGCTATCAACATATGACAATGCTGGTGAAATTGATGCAGGATATAAATATATGTTAGTGGATAAATCTGCTGTTGGATTAACAGTAGAAGCCCATTTAGGATGGCATTATGCACAAATGCTACAATTAGACGAAAATGAAGAAATATTATATGAATCAGATATACCAGGAGTAGATAATGGTAAAAAAACAGTTCAATTTGAAATATTAGAAGAAACAAAATATTTGGTATTACATTGTAGTAATAAGGCAGGAGATGGGGCTTTGTTATATGAAATACAAATAAAAAATACACCAGATATTGTTGTTGTACAAAAGGCATATCCTAAATTAACAAGTAATGGAATTGAAAAACCATCCATGGAAGTTATGTTAGATAATACACATGTAAAACAAGCAGATAAACTATTATATAGCAAAGATAATACTAGTTGGCAAGAATATAATGGTGAAGAAATCAGGTTAGAAGTAGGAGAAACAATATATGCTAAAAATAAGTTGAATAATGGAGAAGAGTCTGGTGTGGTTAGCCAACAATGCACCATTGACAGCAGAGCAATTACAGAAAAAGCATATGATGGGTCGCTATCAACATATGACAATGCTGGTAAAATAAATGCAGGTTATAAATATATGTCAGTTGATTCATCTGCTATTGGATTAACAGTAGAAGCCCATTTAGGATGGTATTATGCACAAATATTACAATTAAATAAAAATGAAGAGATATTATATGCATCAGATATACCAGGAGTGTCAAGTGGCAAAAAAACGGTCCAATTTGAAATATTAGAAGATACAAAGTATCTCGTGTTATATTGTAGCAATAGTGGAGGAGATGGTGCTTTATTGTATGAAATTAACTTAATTAGTTAATGGATATACTATATTTCTACCAAAAAAGTGATAATAATATCTTGCAAAATCTGTAATTGTATTGTAAAATAATGGAAATACAATTAGAGGTTTTTTATTATTCATAAAGTTTTATTTGTTAAATATCATTATAATCTAAATTATTTTATCTATTTTTAGAGTTGATTTTGATCTATCAAATGTCGTTGTTTTAAATATCCATAAATTTATAAAAATGAATATATATGTAGCTAAAAGTTTCATATATTAATAGACATGTTTATGTTTAATAATAGAAACATAATTTTGAATTAGAAGAAAAAGTATCAAAAAATCAGATTTGTTTGTTGAATAAAATACAGAAGTCTGATAGAATGAAAGGAGAAATGTATTTGAATAATTTAAATAAGTTAAAAGAAGTAGACATGCTACCATTATCCAATGACTATGTATTTAAAAGAATCTTTGGAAAAGGTGGCAATGAAAAAATACTAAAGAGCCTTTTAGAGGCAATACTAAAAATAGAAATACAAAAGATAGAAATAAAAAATCCAGAAATACCAAAAGAAGCGATAGATGAGAAATTAAGTATATTAGATATCAAGGCAGAAATTAATGAAGATACAATCATAGATATCGAATTACAGGTAGGAAACACAACAGCAATAGAGAGAAGATTAATTGTGTATAATGCAAAGCTAATTGCAGGAGATATCAAAGTATCAGGAGAATACAAAAATGCAAAAGATACAATTATCATATGTATTGTAAATGATAATATACTAAAACGAAATGCATACTTTAGTTTAGCCATGTTAAAATATGAAAAAACAGAAGAAATTAGATATGTAAATATGGGGTGTGAAAAAGAGGAAGAATATTTAAGTAATATGTTAAAATATTACATCATAGAATTACCAAAGTTCAAGAAAAAGAAACCGAAGGTAGCAGATCTATTAGAGAAATGGTTATATGTGATTGGGGGGAGATAGAAAAATGATGGAGGAATATCAAAAAGAAAATGAAGAAATCAAAGAAGCAGTAGAGCAATTGACAGAGATGAGTTCCGATGAGTATGAAAGAGAGCTATATGAAATCAGAGAAAGAAGTAGACTAACATACAATACAGAAATGAATGAAGCAAGAAGAAAAGGAATAGAAGAAGGGGAAGAAAAGGGAAAAGAAGAAGGAAAAACGGAAGAAAAGAAAGAAATTGCTAAGAAGATGAAAGAAAAAGGGTTAGATTTTAAATTGATACAAGAATTAACAGGATTAACACAAGCACAAATTCATTCATTATAGAATTTTAGATAAAAAGACAGAGGTGAAACATGAAATCTAATATTTTTAAATACATATTTATTGTATTTGTTATGATAATTGTGATTGTTGCATTTTTTGTTATTAAAAATAATGAAAATGAGCAAGAAACAGAAGAAAATACTACAAGTACAGAACAAGAAGTAGTTAGACAAATTCGATTAGGAATAGCACAATGTGATACCTTAAATCCATTGTTAACAACCAATAAAAATGTACAAGATATTACAAAGTTAATTTATGAACCATTAGTAGACATATCTTCAGACTATAAAGCAACGCCAGTACTTGCAACAGAATGGGCAAAACAAGATGATACGACATATATTATTAAGTTAAGAGAAAATGTTAAATGGTCAAATGGAGAAAGATTTACATCAGCAGATGTTCAATTTACATATGATAAATTAAAAGAGAATTCATCCATATATTCTAGCAACTTAGAACATGTATCTATGTTAGAAATTGTGGATGATTATACAGTAAAAATGTATCTAGACCAAGAAGTACCATTTTTTGAATATTATTTAATATTTCCAATTGTATCTAAAACCTTTTATGATGCACAAGACTACTATAATACAGGAATTGTACCAGTAGGAACAGGAAAATATAAAGTAGAAAGTGTACAAGAAAATTATATAACATTAACCAAAAATACAAATTGGTGGGATAGAGAAACAAAATTATCATTAGAAGAAATTACAGTAAATGTATATGATTCAATTGGAGAATTGTATAATGCGTTTAAATTAGGAAATGTGGATATGGTTAATACCAATAATACCAATATACAAGATTATATAGGAACGATGGGATATAGTACGAAGGAAATAAAAGGAAGAGAACATGACTTTTTAGTCTTAAATACACAAAATACATTATTAGCCAATCAAGAAGTAAGAAAAGCCATATCCTATTCTATTGATAGAAACAACATTGTATCAAATGTCTTTCAAAATACATATAGTACTTCAACTTTTCCATTAGATTTTGGTTCATGGGTATATCAAGAACAAGATGCTAGTTCAGGATATAATCCAGAGCAAGCAAATCAACTATTAACAGAAAATGGGTGGAGTTATAGAAATGGATATTGGCAAAAAATACTCAATGGTAGAACACAAAGAATCGAATTAAATCTTATTGTAAAAGCATCAAATAGTATACAAATAGCTGTTGCAGAAAATATAAAAACACAGTTACAAAATCAAGGGATTCGCATCAATATTCAACAATATTCTGATGAACAATATAATCTTGCAATACAAAATAAATCTTATGATATGATTTTTTGTAGTATGAATGTATCACCAAATCCAGATATGTCTCTATTTTTTGGAGAGAATAACTTAGCAAATTATACAAATGAAGAAGTAAGCAATTTAATGAATGAAGTAAAAAATACAACTGATGAAAAAACGATACAAAATGATTATACAAGACTGGCAGAAATTTATAAAACAGATATACCCTATATTAGTTTATACACAAATAAACATATTATAGCATATAACACGGAGTTAGTAGGAGAAATTCATTCAAATTGGTTTAATCCATTTTGTGGAATAGAAACATGGTATAGATGAGGAAAATGAAAAAATTTAAAATAAGTATTGACAAAACAAATTTTTGATATATAATAACAATATCAAACAAAAGTTCAAAAATGAGGAGGAAAATTATGAGTGAGAATGCAGAAAAAAAGAAAGCGTTAGAAGCAGCAATGAGTCAAATAGAAAAACAATTTGGAAAAGGGTCAGTTATGAAATTAGGAGAATTTAAAGCAATGGAAATAGAAGCAATTCCAACAGGTGCTTTAAGTTTAGATATTGCATTAGGAATTGGAGGGGTACCTAGAGGAAGAATTATAGAAGTATTTGGACCAGAATCTTCAGGAAAAACAACGTTAGCATTACACATTGTGGCAGAAGCACAAAAAATGGGAGGAGAAGCAGCATTTATTGATGCAGAACATGCTTTAGATCCAGTTTATGCAAAAAAATTAGGAGTGGATATAGATAATTTAATTGTATCTCAACCAGATACAGGAGAACAAGCATTAGAAATAACAGAAAGCCTAGTTAGAAGTGGAGCATTAGATGTTATTGTTGTGGACTCAGTAGCAGCATTAGTTCCAAAGGCTGAAATTGATGGTGACATGGGAGATTCACATATGGGATTACAAGCAAGACTTATGTCACAAGCCTTAAGAAAATTAGCAGGGGCAATCAATAAATCAAAAACCGTATTGATTTTTATTAATCAATTAAGAGAAAAAATTGGTGTTATGTTTGGAAATCCAGAAACAACAACAGGTGGTAGAGCATTAAAATTTTATGCATCTGTTAGAATGGATATTCGAAAGATAGAAAACATTAAACAAGATGGAGAAGTAAAAGGAAATAGAGTAAGGGTAAAAGTAATTAAAAATAAGGTAGCACCACCATTTAGAGAAGCAGAATTTGATGTTATTTATGGAGAAGGAATTTCAAAAGAAGGAAATATTCTAGACATGGCTGTTAATTTAGACATTGTAGAAAAAGCAGGTTCTTGGTTTAGCTATAATGGAGAAAGAATTGGACAAGGAAGAGAAAATGTCAAAAAATACTTAAAAGAAAATCCAAAAATGTTAGAAGAAATTGAAGGCAAAGTAAGAGAAGATTTTGAAAAAGTATTTGAGGAAAGTCTAGGGGAAGAAATACCTGAAATTGATATGGATGATGAAGAAGAATAAAAAATGATAAAGGGGATATAAAAAAATATCTCCTTTATTGATATTTTAAAATGTTTATAGTAAAATATAAGAAATCTAACCTAAGAGATAAGGAGATGGACATGAAAGAAAGATATAAGACATTATCAGCAGTCATGTTAATACTAATTAGAGAGGAAAATGGAAAAGAACAAATTTTATTACAAAAAAGAAAAAATACAGGATATATGGATGGGTACTGGGATTATGCAGCCAGTGGCCATGTTGAATATATGGAAAGTATGAAAATGGCTATGAAAAGAGAAGCAAAAGAAGAGTTGTGTATTGATATTGACTTAGAAGATTTAGAATTTGTTTCATTGATTCATAAAAAGAATGATATAGATACGATTTATTATAACGGATATTTTAAAGCTACGAAATGGAAAGGTGAACCTAAGGTTGGTGAACCAAGTAAAAATGAAGAAATTAAATGGTTTGATATAGATAATCTTCCAGATAATCTGGTAGATGATAGAAAAGAAGCGATAAAGAATTATATAAATCAGTTACCATACAGTGAATTTGGATGGAATAATGAAAAGGATAATAATAGGGTGATAGTATGATAAAATTACTAGCAAGTGATTTAGATGGAACAATTGTATATAATAACAAAATAACAGAGGTAGATTTAAAAGCAGTACAAAAATTAAAGGAGGAAGATATCAAATTTGTCATCTGTACAGGAAAAACATATGCTATGACAAAAGATATATGTAATGAATTAATGCCTTCTTATGGAATTTTTGGAAATGGAACACAAATTATAGATATGTATACTGGTAAAGAAATTATTAAAAATAGTATCACAATTCATCAAGCAATTCAAAGTCTAAAAATTGCTGAAAAACATAAATTACATATGCATATTTACACAGATGATAGTATTGTGGCACAAGAGAATCTAAGCTATATGGCGCATAGGAATTATATCTTATATAAAAATAAGTTACAAATTGAAACAGTGAACTCTTTAGAAAAATATATAAAAGAAAAAAGACCGAATATATTAAAATTAGTGATATCAGGAGAACAAGATTTAATCGAAATAAAAGAAGAAATTGAAGCAAAAGAAAACGTAACTGCTATACAAATAAAAAAATATGGAGAATATAAAGATGATGTTATAGACAAAGAATACGAATATCTAGATATTGTTCCGAAAGATACAACAAAATATCAAGCAATAAAGCAATTAAGTACCTATTTAAATATTCCACTAAAAGATATGATGGCAATTGGTGATAATATAAATGATATAGAAATGATAAGACATGTAGGAATTGGAATAGCAATTGCAGGAAGTTTTGGAGAAGTAAAAGAAGTGGCTACTTACATAACTAAAAATACAGTGAAAACAGGTGGTTTTGCAGAAGCAGTAGATAAATTTATAGATGAAAAAAGGAGAGAATATGTATACAGTAGAAGAGTTTGACAAAGAAAAAACAAAAGTATTAAAATATATACTATATAAAAAAAGAAGCGAAAATGAAGTTAGAAAAAAATTTGACAAAGAAATAGAAGAAAATTTGTTAGAAGATGTGATAGCTTATTTAAAAGAAGCAAAATATATAGATGATAAGGGATATATTGAAAAAACGATTCATAACTTTATGGCTTTAAAAAATTTGTCAATACGAGAAATGGAATATAAGTTGTATAGTAAAGGAATTAAAAAAGAAGATATAGAAGATTACATTTATGAAAATAAAGAAGAATTAAATCAATATGAAATAAAATCAGCAAATAATATTGCGAATAAAAAAATAACTTCATTAGAAATCGAAGAAATAAAGCAATATTTAACGAAAAAAGGTTATAAAAAAGATAATATTGCAATCGCGTTAGAAGATGTATAAAAGATAGAAGGAGTAAGACAATGTCGATTTTAACATTAGAATCAAAAAAATATGCTATTAAGATAGAAAATTTTGAAGGACCATTAGATTTGTTGTGTCATTTAATTGAAAAAAATAAGATGGATATTTATGATATTCATTTAAATGAAATTACAGACCAATATATACAATATTTAAACCAAACGGAAAAAATGAATCTAGAAATTGCTAGTGAATTTGTCGTTATGGCATCAACACTACTATATTTAAAATCAAAAAATTTACTTCCAAAGCAAGAAGAGGAAGAAGAAGAACTAACAGAAGAAGAATTGATTAGAAGAATTATAGAATATAAAAAATTTAAAGAAATTAGTAAAGTATTAAAAGAAAATTATATACAAACGGGAAATCGATATTATAAAAACCAAGAAAATATAAAACTTCCAAAACAAAAGTTGGAAAAAGATTATGATTCTACAATGATTCCTCATATATATCGAGACTTAATGGAAAGAAATCGTATAAAAATAAATCAAAATGCAAAAAATATTGAAAAAATTGCATTAGTAGAAAATTATACGGTAGCTGGTAAAGTAAAAGAGATGTTTAAGATATTAGTGAAACAAAAACGATTTGTCTTTAATAAATTATTTTCATTAAATAAACGTAATAAACAAGAGGTAGTGACAGCATTTAGTGGTTTGTTGGAGATGTCAAGAAGAAAAAAAGTAGAAACAACACAAGAAGAGTTATTTGGAGATATCACTGTGGAAAAAAGAAAAAGAGCATAAATACGTTTAAAAGTATAAAAAAAGGAAAAACTAATATAAATTGCTTATAAAAAGGAGGCAAGTATATTGGTTTTTCTTTTTATTATGTTAGTTATCTTAATTTTTACATTGATAATGATAACCGCGAAAGTAGAATTAAACATCGTAAATTTGAGTATTAATTCACAAAAAAGAGAACATGTTTCAAATGGATATCAAGTAATTATAAAATTAAAAATCTTAGGAAAGATACCAGTTATAAAAATTACACTAACTAAGAAAAAAATAGAAAAAATACAAAAATCATTAAAAATGAATGAAAAAATAGAACAATTAGAAAAGGAAATTTTACAAAATAAGAATGAATTTGATATGCAAATGATAAAAGACGTAAAAGAAGCAGGGAAAGGAATTTATATAGAAAAACTAGATTTAGAAATAGAAGGAGGAACAGAAAATGCATTTTTAACATCTATCTTAGTGGCTGTTTTTTCAACCATATTGTCCATAGGCTTTTCAAAAATGCATATAAATGAAAATAGAGTGTTTTATAAAATAAAACCAATATATGCAAATCAAAATTGTATAAAAATTGAAATTTCTGGTATATTTCAAATAAAAGTGATACATATTATAAATACAATATATGTGTTCAATAAAAAAAGAGGAGGGAAAAAACATGAGCGAACATCCAATAGAAGGTCTTATGACTACGGCTATGAGTAGCATCCAAGATATGATAGATGTGAATACCATTATAGGAGAACCAATTGAAACATCTAATAATATTGTCATTATTCCAATATCCAAAGTATCGTTTGGATTTGCAGCTGGAGGAAGTGAATTTAAGGGAGAAACGGTGGACGAATATAGGAAAAAGGAAAAGGAAGAAGAAGTACAGTATAGACTACCATTTGGAGGAGGTTCTGGAGCAGGTGTTAGCATTAATCCCATTGCTTTTTTAGTCATTCAAGGAGAAAATGTAAAACTAATGCCAGTGAATTATAGTTCTTCGATTGACAAATTATTAGACTATATTCCAGACTTATTAGATAAAACCAATCATATGGTTAATAAATGTATGCAAAAAGCAAAAGGAAAAGGAAAAGAAGAACTAAAAAATAAAGAACAGAAAAAATCAGAAAAGGTAAAAATGGACAAGACAAGAATAGAAGAAGATTTAGATGAAAATAGACATATAAAAGAACGAATAGAAAAAACAAAAAAACCAACAGAAGAAGAAATTACTTACGAATATGAATATGATGAAACTTTAGATGATGAGTAAAATCGGGAATTTGGGGACGGCCTCATTTTTCCCGTTTTCGAAATTAAGTAAGAAAAAAATATAGAATATAAAAAACGAAACGATTTTGTGTATCTGAATTTGAAATTAGAAATTCTTAAAGAAAAAAATGAGGAATGTTCATGAGGAATCAAGTGATATATTCATTTCTTATAAATGTCTCGGCTCAATACAAATGATAAAAAACTCTAAAATCATTTTATGGCACTCTTTCACTTAGTCCTCGCTATGCTCGACGTGAACATTTTCCATAAAATGATTTAAGAGTTTCTAATCATTCTCCAATCACATTCGACATATTATGCAAAATGAATATATCACTTGATTGAGCTTGAATGAAAGAGGCTCATTTTTTTCTTTTAGAATTTCTGTGAAAATTTAGCTTATACAAAGTCGTGTAATGACTTTATATTCTATATTTTTTGTATGTTGCAAATTTAGAAAAACGGGAAAAATGAGGCCGTCCCCAAATTCCCGATTTTAAATGTCGAAAACTTCCTATAAAACGACAAAACTTCTTAAAATTCACTCTTGGAAAATACTGGAAAAGAGAATATAATACAGAAAGAAATTTAAAGGAGGCTATGATGGAATCAAAATTTTACGAAGAGGACAAGTTATTAATTTTTAGAATCACAGATGAGATTGATGATTTTAGTGTTCAAAAGATAAGGAGGAAAGCAGATTATGAAATTGAAAGATATATGCCTAAAAAGGTTATATTTGATTTTAATTGTGTTACATTCATGGATAGCGCAGGGATAGGATTGATTATTGGAAGATATAAGTTTGCAAAAATGCTAGGCGGTACAGTAGAACTGGCTAATTTAACAAGTAGCATTAAAAAAATATTTGAAATGAGTGGGATTTTAAGATTAATCCCCATCACGGATTTAGAAGTATCATAATAAATTGTATATCTGAATATATAAGAAAAGATTAGTTTATGGATATAAGTGTTGGTAAATTTTGGGGTTTATAGGTATACCAGAAAAAAACCTAAATATATATTAAAAGGAAAAGAAGATGAAAAGTGAAATTGAAAATGAAATGAAATTAGAATTTATTAGTAAGTCTGCAAATGAAGCATTTGCAAGAATTACAGTAGCAGCTTTTGCATCACAATTAGACCCTACTATTGAGGAATTAGCAGATATTAAAACTGCAGTTTCTGAGGCAGTTACGAATTGTATTATTCATGGATATGATAAAAAGCAAGGAATTGTAAAAATATTTGCTAGATTAAAAGAAAATGAAATCTTAATAGAAATTTCAGACAAGGGAAAAGGAATTGAAAATATTGATATAGCAAAAGAGCCATTATATACAACCAAACCAAATTTAGAAAGATCTGGTATGGGATTTACGATTATGGAAAGTTTTATGGACGAAGTAGAAATCGAATCTGTTGTAGGATTAGGAACAAAAGTAACTATGAGAAAAAGGATAAAAAATAAAATGGAAAATGAAGAATCAGATGATGAGTTTGAAATGATTACAAGAGAATAGAGGTAAACTATGTTTGAAAATAGTATAGAAGCAATTAAGAAGGTGCAAGCTGGGGATAAACACGAATTAGAAAGAATGATTAGGGATAATAATGGGCTGATATGGAGTATTGTAAAAAGATTTAATGGAAGAGGATATGAACTAGAAGATTTATACCAAATAGGATGTATGGGATTTATTAAATCAATTAAAAGGTTTGATACCAATTATGATGTAAAATTGTCGACATATGCCGTCCCCTATATGATAGGAGAAATTAAACGATATATTCGTGATGATGGACCAATAAAAGTTAGTAGAAGTATTAAAGAACTAGGAATGAAGATAAGAGAACTACAAAGAGAAAGTGTTAATAAAACAGGGAAAGAGTTAAGTATAGAAGAATTAGAAAAAGAATTAAAGATTTCAAAGGAGGATATAGGATTAGCATTAGAAGCAAATCATACAGTAGAGTCCATAGATGGAAAATGTTATACCAATCATAAAGATGGAAATAGTATTCATTTAATAGAAAAAATTTCAACAGATAAAAACGAAGAAGAATGTATCACAAATAAATTAGCAATTAAACAATTAATAGAAGGATTAGCAGATAGGGATAAAGAAATCATATTTTTACGATTCTATAAAGATAAGACACAGTCACAAGTTGCAAAAATTCTTGGAATTACCCAAGTACAAGTATCAAGACTAGAAAGAAAAATTTTAGAAAATATGAAAATGAAGCTAATTTCATAGAGAGGTGATACATTGAAAAAAGTTTTTATCTATTTTTTTGCTTTTTTATTTATCTGCTTTGTTTTACCAGCATTACTTACTAAAACAGAGATAAATGCCATATCCAATACAAACGATGAAAAGGAAGAAGAAAAACAAATTTTAGAAAACTATACATATAATCAATATGGAACGATTCGATTATTACATGCAGATACAAATGAAGTAGAAGAGGTAGCATTAGATAGCTATCTTTGCAATGTTGTATCAGCAGAAATGCCAGTAGATTTTGAAAAAGAAGCATTAAAAGCACAAGCCATTGTTGCAAGAACATATACAATCTATAAAATAAAGAATAAAAAGCATGACAATGCAGATATTTGTGATGATTCTAATTGTTGCCAAGCTTGGATATCAAAAGAGGATAGGTTAGCTAGATGGGAAGAAGATAAAGAAGCAAAGTGGAATAAAATAGAAGAATGTGTAAAAGAAACACAAGGAAAGATGATTACCTATAACAATGAACCAATCAATGCTTTTTTTCATTCAAATAGTGGCGGGAAAACAGAACTTCCAGTAGATGTATGGGGAGGTCGGCAGTAATATGCCATATCTTCAAGTTGTTGAAACAGCGGGAGAAAATGGGTATACACAATATAATTCAGAATTAGAGTTAACAAATGAAGAGATACTGGTAAAATTAAAAGAAAAATATCCAGATATCCAAATTGATTTTAATCAAGCAGATATCAAGATATTAGCCTATACAACTAGTGGGAGAGTAAAAACAATTCAATTTGGAAATTATGAAATTTCTGGAACAGAAGCAAGAAGTATATTGGGATTGAGATCTACAAACTTTGAAATATTAAAAGAAGAGGGAAAAATAAAATTTGTGGTCATTGGATATGGGCATGGAGTAGGAATGAGTCAAACAGGAGCAGATAGTATGGCTAAAAATGGAAGTACAGCAGAAGAAATTATTAAACACTTTTATGTTGGTGTAGAAATTAAAGATGCTAATTCTCTTTAATTTGAAATTTTTGAAAAATGAATATTTAGAAGATTTTAGATAAAGCACACTAGTATGATATATTTTTTATGAATTACTTGGTTGCATTGCAGAATAAATAAATTCTAAAATTAACAAGCAGGTACCTCTCAAAGCAAGTTTGAGATTCTCCTACTTGTTAATTAAAGAATTTATAATATTCTTCCATTTACATTCGTAATTTCATAAAAAATATATCATACAGTGTGCTTTAGGTTATTTAGATTTCTTTAAAAAATTACTTAAAAATGTATATTCTTTAAAAAAAAGGAAATACTTGTAATAATAAAGTATTTAAGGAGGATTATATGAAAAAGGATATTCATTTAAAAAATATAAGGGAAAAAAATATAAATGACAAAATCATTTCTTATGTAGTTATGGGAGCAATTGTGGTGGCGATTATCATCATTTCTCTTTTACTATATAGTCAAAAAATAAATAATGATGTAAAAGATGAAACAATGACATTAGAGCAAATGACAGATATTATAGGACAAGCAGAGCAAAATGAAGTGGAGACAGAAAGTGCGAGTACAGAATTAGGAAAAACAGTAGAAGAAAGTGAAGAAGAAACAGAGCAAAAAAATAGACAAAATGAAATGGCACAAAATACAATGACAAATGAAAGTGTAGCAAGTAGTACTGTGAGTGAAAATACAACACAAAATATAACTGGTGAAGAAAATAAGGAGACAACAGCTGAGGTAAAAGAACTATCATTTGAAAGACCAGTAGAAGGAGAGATTATTAGAGAATTTGCCCAAGATAATTTAGTGTATTCAGAAACATTAGAAGAATGGACAACACATAGTGGAATGGATATAAAAGCAGATAAAACAACAGTAGTAAAAGCAGCAGAGGCTGGTGTTGTAAAATCTATAAAAAATGATCCTAGATATGGATTAACCATTGTGATTGAACATGATGATGTTTATCAAACAGTATATTCTAATCTATTAACTTCTGAATTTGTAGTAGAAGGAGAAACAGTAGAAAAAGGACAGTCCATAGGAACTGTTGGGAACAGTGCTGTATTTGAGATAGCAGATGAACCACATTTGCATTTTGAAATCTTAAAAGATTCTATTGCAATAGACCCTTCTATTTATATAAAATAATTGACTAAGAAATATAAGTGTGATAAAATATTTTGGTAAGTTAGGTTCTTATAAATTTAGGAATATAAAAAGAGGGAAGAAAAATGAAGTTAGGAATCGTTGGATTACCAAATGTAGGAAAAAGTACATTATTTAATAGTATTACAAAGGCAGGAGCAGAATGTGCCAATTATCCATTTTGTACAATTGAACCAAACGTTGGGGTTGTTCCTGTTCCAGATGAGAGACTAGACGTATTAACCAATATGTATCATCCACAAAAAACAACACATGCTGTTATTGAATTTGTGGATATTGCAGGATTGGTAAAAGGGGCAAGTAAAGGAGAAGGACTAGGAAATAAATTTTTATCACACATTCGTGAAACAGATGCTATCTGTGAAGTAGTAAGGTGTTTTGAAGATTCTAATGTTGTACATGTTGATGGAAATATCAATCCAGTAAGAGATATTGAAACCATTAATTTAGAATTAATATTTGCAGATATCGAAACAGTTAATAAGCGATTAGATAAAGCAAAGAAAAATCTAAAAGCAGATAAAAAATATCAAGAAGAGATTGATGTATTGGAAAAAATAAAAGAAAATTTGGAAAATGGAATTTCAGCAAGGGCAATTGATTTTAATGAAGATGAACAAGTTTTAGTAAAAGATATGTTTTTATTGACCACAAAACCAATCTTATATATTGCAAATGTATCTGAAGAACAATTAAATGATGCAGAAAATGACCCAATGGTTCAAAAAGTAAAAGAATATGCAAGTAAAGAAAAGGCAGAAGTTATACCATTGTGTGTAAAAGTAGAAGAAGAATTATCAGGATTAGAAGATACGGATAAACAAGAAATGCTAGAAATGTTAGGGTTAGAAGAATCAGGACTAGATAAAGTAATAAAGAAAAGCTATGATTTATTAGGATTAATGTCATTTTTAACTGCTGGAGAACCAGAGGTAAGAGCATGGACAATCAAGAAAGGGACAAAAGCACCTCAAGCAGCAGGAAAAATACATTCAGACATTGAAAGAGGATTTATTAAAGCAGAAGTGGTTTCTTTCAAGGATTTAGTAGAACAAGGCTCAATGGTTGCAGCAAAAGAAAAAGGATTAGTTAGAGCAGAAGGAAAAGACTATATTATGCAAGATGGAGATATTGTTTTATTCAAATTTAATGTTTAATATACCTTGCATTTTGTAACAAAAATGTAATATAAAAAATAAAAAAATGTATTGACGGAAAAATAAAATAAGTATATGATATATATATAATGTAACCAAAGATATGGTAGTAGTGTGTTTATAACTTGCAATTATTAGAAAAAGATGGTATAATAATAATTGTTTGTAGAGTAATAAAAAATATACTATTGAAAGTAAGGAGAGGTAATATGAAAAAATCAATTATTTTAAAAAGTTTTTTAGTAATTTTAATATGTGCAATGTTTACATTTGCAATAACACCAGTATATGCAGCAACAGATGAAGGATTTGAAGATGTATTTAATTTAACTTCAAATACAGAAAACACAAATACCAATACAAATACAGGAAACACAAATACAAGAAATACAAATACAAATAGTGTACAAAATTTAAATGCATTAAGAAATACAAGTAATACAGCAAATACATCTAATACGTTACCAAAAACAGGTATAGGAGATGCTTTACCAACAGTATTATTGGTTGTTGTATTTACAATTTCAGCAGTTTATGCATATAAGAAAATAAAAGATTATAGAAATATTGATTAATATAAATAAAATTGAAGATGGTTAGCCATCTTCAATTTTTGCTTTTATAATAATACGATTACCATTAAAATTATTACAAGTAACCAATGTTAATTCAAAAGAATCTGTAACTGTGTGGTATACAGGGGATAAATCATCAGATTTTACTTCATAATTTTTAATAACAGAATATATGAATTGATTATCAGAAGTATCATAAATATAAATTTTATCATGTATAGTTAAATCTTTAATTTTGCTAAAAAATTTATCATTATCATAATTATGTCCAGCAATACATAAATTATAATCACTAGAATTGCTAAAAGGGAAATTTCCAAAAAATCGACAAGGAGCAGTTTTTAATAATTCATCAGTTAATTCATTAAAAATAGGATAGGAAATATTTAATTTAGGAATTTCAATAACGCCAATAATACTGTTGGGTTGAAGTAGACTACTATTTGAAGTATCGTTAGTATGATTAGCATATAATTTGGAAATACTATAATTATGAATTAATAAATCAGAAAAATCTTCTTTATGATTTAAAGAAATTTTGTAATAAACAAAAACAGAAATAATGATAAATATAGCAAAAATAGAAAGAAAAAATTGAATATTTAATATTTTTTTGTAAGACTGTTTTTTAGAAGGAACATGTTGTTTATTACCAAAATCTTTTGATTGGTCAATATGGTTATTTAAGTCAATATTAATAATTTGATTCATGTCAATTTCAATCCTTTCTGTATTACAAAATTTCAATTCTATTAACTATTAGTATTTCCTCATATAGTAAAAATATAATAATGATAAAACATAAAAAAATGGTAATTATGAAAGAAGGTAAAGGAGTAATATACTTCTTATTTTTTTATAAAAAAATTTAAATAATAAAAAAATCACTTTTACAGATAGATGACACGGTTATTATCATAAATTTATGTATAAGTAACTGTTAGATTGATAAAAAGGATGTAAAAGTGATATAGTTTACTATGGGATAGGAAAGGAGGAAATATGTGGATATTAGATAAAATAATAAGTAGAAATCATACCATCAAGTTTGAAGAAATTTCAATGGAATGGTTAGAATTAAAAAGAAATACAATCAAACAATCTACATATTATAAATATGCGTATTGCATAGAAAAATATTTAAAAGAAAGACTAGGAAAATTAAGAAAAAAAGATTTGGAAACATATGATTATAATCAAATGACAAATGAACTAACAAAAGAATTATTCCCAAAATCAGTAAAAGAAATATTAAATGTTTTAAAATCTATATTAAAATATGCTAATCAAAGATATGAAATGAATATACATTTGGATTTGATTATTTCGCCAAAAGTAAGAGTAAAGGAAATTAGTGTATTGTCGAAAAAGGAAGTTAATAAACTAGAAAAATATTGTCTAGCAGAAAATAGTTTAAAAAGTTTAGGTGTATGGATATGTTTAAACACAGGATTAAGAATAGGAGAAATATGTGCATTAAAATGGGAAGATATTGATTTTGAAAAAAAATTAATTCATATCAAAAAAACATTGCAGAGAGTATATACTGTTGAGAAGAAAACAGAAATTATTATTGACAGTAGTAAAACAGAATCTTCTATTAGGTCTATTCCTATGTCTGATAAAATTTATCATACACTAAAAGAATTACGAAAAAAGCAGGATGTGGAATCTTTTTTTTTTGACGGGGTCTAAAATACAATATATAGAGCCAAGAAGTTATCAAAATATATTTAAAAGAATTTTGAAAGAAAGTAAAGTAAAAGAATATAATTTTCATGTTTTAAGACATACTTTTGCAACAAATTGTATAAAAGTAGGAATGGATATAAAATCACTAAGTGAAATTTTAGGACATGCTAGTGTAGATGTCACATTAAATCGTTATGTACATTCTTCATATGAAATGAAGAAAAAATTTTTAGAAAAGTTGTAATTTTTATTATGTTAAAACAGTATTTACGTAAGTAAATATAAGAATTTTGTTTAGTATATGTAAACGAAAAAATTTGCAATAAATATACTTGACAAATAAAAAATATTGTACTAAAATAGTTAGGCTACGAACTAAAAGAGGTGTGAATATGGAAAAACGTGAAATTGGAAAATACATTCAAATTGTATCAAGACAATTAAAAAGGAATATGGATGAAACTTTAAGCAAATATAATGTTACAGGCGTGCAGTCAATGGTCATAAGATATATTTATAAAAAATCTCAAAAAGGAGAAGTGTTTGCAAAAGATATTGAAGAAGAATTTGATATGAGAAAAGCAACAGTTACAGGAATTATTCAACTAATGGAGACAAATGGGCTGATTGCTAGAAAAACCAAAGAAGGTGATTGTAGACTAAAAAGTATTGTCTTAACACCAAAAGCATTAGAAATACAAAATATTGTGCAAAAACAAATACGTGTCACAGAAAAAAATATTGTAAAAGAAATGACCAAAGAAGAACAAAAACAATTTTTAGAATTGTTAAAAAAAGCATCCAATAATTTAGAAAATGCCAAAAAGAATATGCATCTTACTTAAGTAAAGCATTAAAGAGAGGCAAGTTTTATTAACTAACAAATAAAACTTGGATTCTTTTGTTAGAAACACAAAGGAAAATAAACAGTTGAATTTTATTTTTAAAACAAAAATCATAAAGAAGGGAGAGGAAAAAATGTTAAAAAAATTAGCAAGTTATATTAAAGAATATAAAAAAGATACCATATTAACACCCATTTTTGTTATTTTAGAAGTGGTTATGGAGGTTATGATTCCTCTATTAATGGCAAGAATTATCGATGTTGGGATTCAAAATGGAGATGTCCGCTATATTCTAGAAATAGGAGCTTTATTAATTGTTTCAGCCATATTATCTTTAACCTTTGGAATGTTATCAGGAAGGTTTGCAGCAAAAGCTTCCGCAGGATATGCAAAAAACTTAAGAAAGGCAATGTTTCATAAGGTTCAAGACTATTCTTTTGAAAATATAGATAAATTCTCAACTTCAAGTCTAGTAACACGTATGACAACAGATGTTACTAATGTACAAATGGCCTTTCAAATGATTATTAGGATTTTAGTCAGAGGACCAATCATGATGATATTTGCACTAATCATGGTAATGTCAATTAGTTTAAAACTATCAGCAATCTTTTTTATAGCAATACCAGTGTTAGGTGCTATTTTGTTCTATATAGCAATCAAAGCACACCCTAATTTTGAAAGAGTATTTAGAAAATATGATAAATTAAACAGAGTGGTCCAAGAAAATGTATCTGCTATCAGAGTGGTTAAAGCATATGTTAGAGAGTCATTTGAAGAAAAGAAATTTAAAGAAGTCAATGATGAAGTATATGAAAATTTCAAAAAAGCAGAAAAAATAGTGGCATTTAATGGACCAGTTATGCAATTTACCATTTATGCTTGTATCTTATTAATCTCATGGATTGGTACACAATTAATTGTTGGTGGAGAAATGGGAACAGGACAATTATCAAGTATTATTACATATGCATGGCAAATTCTTGCAAGTTTAATGATGTTATCATTTGTATTTGTTATGATTATTATGGCACAATCATCAGCAGAAAGAATTATGGAAGTAATAGAGGAAGAACCAACATTAAAAAATAAAGAAAAACCAGTAACAGAAGTAAAAGATGGTTCTATTACATTTGAAAATGTTAGTTTCCAATATAGTGATGAAAAAGAAGATAATAAATTTGCACTAGAAAATATTAATTTAGAAATAAAAGCAGGAGAAACCATAGGAATTATTGGAGGAACAGGAAGTTCAAAATCAACACTTGTTCAGTTGATTCCAAGACTATATGATGTCACAAAAGGAACAATCAAAGTAGGTGGTGTTGATGTAAAAGATTATGAAATTCATAGTTTAAGAGATGCTGTTGCAATGGTATTACAAAAAAATATCCTATTTTCTGGAACGATTGCTGAAAATTTAAGATGGGGAAACAAAGAAGCAGAACAAGAAGAATTAGAAGAAGCTTGTAAATTAGCACAAGCAGATGGTTTTATCAAAGAATTTCCAAGTAAATATGAAACCATATTAGACCAAGGTGGTACAAATGTTTCAGGAGGACAAAAACAAAGAATTTGTATTGCAAGAGCGATGCTAAAAAAACCAAAAATATTAATTCTAGATGATTCAACAAGTGCAGTAGATACCAAAACAGATGCATTAATTAGAAAAGCATTTAGAGAAGAAATTCCAAATACAACAAAAATCATTATTGCACAAAGAGTTTCTTCAGTAGAAGATGCAGATAAAATTATTGTGCTAAGTGAAGGAAAAATAGATGGAATTGGTACTTCAGAAGAATTATTAAAAACAAATACCATATATAGAGAAGTATATGAATCACAAATGAAAGGAGGAGAGGAAGATGCCTAAAAAGAAAGGAAATAAAAGAAAAACAATTAAAAGACTATTAAAATATGTAACACAAGGATATAAATGGCAATTAACCATTGTTTTAATTAGTATCATAATTAGTGCATTAGTTGGGGTGATTGGTACACAATTTATCAAATATCTAATTGATGATTTTATTACACCACTTTTAGGAAGCCAATCTCCTGATTATTCAGCATTGATAAAGGTGATTATGCTTATGGGAGGAGTATATGCCTTAGGTGTGATTTGTACATATATCTATGATAGATTAATGGTGAATATATCGCAAGGTGTGTTAAATAAAATTCGTAAGCAAATGTTTAATCATATGCAAAAATTACCAATTCGATATTTTGATAGTCGTTCACATGGAGAAATTATGAGTACCTATACAAATGATGTAGATACATTAAGACAAATGCTAAGCCAAAGTATTCCACAAGTATTTTCAGCTTGTGTTTCTATGGTAGCAGTGCTAATTGCTATGTTTGCAACAAATGTCTATTTAACATTTGTCGTATTAGCAATGGTTGTATTAATGATATTTGTATCAAGATATTTAGGGGGAAATAGTTCAAGATTTTTTGTTAAACAACAAGAAGATATTGGAAAAGTGAATGGATATATTGAAGAAATGATGGAAGGACAAAAAGTTGTCAAAGTATTTAATTATGAAGAAGATTCAAAAGCAAGGTTTGATGAATTAAATGAACAATTATGTGATAGTATGACAAAAGCCAATATGTATGCCAATATTTTAATGCCATGTATCATGAATATTGGAAATTTAGGATATGTGTTAGTGGCTGTGATTGGTGGAATTTTGTCAATTAATGGAATCCTAACAATTGGTAGTATAGCAGCCTTTTTACAATATGTAAAAGCATTTACGAATCCGCTAGGGCAAGTTTCTCAACAAATGAATTCTATTATTATGGCACTAGCTGGTGCAGAAAGAATTTTTAATTTAATTGATGAGCAAGAAGAAGTAGATGAAGGATATGTAACATTAGTCAATGCAAAAATGGAAAATGGAAAAATTATAGAAGCAGAAGAAAGAACAGGAATGTGGGCATGGAAACATCCTCATAAAGATGGTAGAGTTACCTATACAAGACTTCGTGGTCAAGTAGAATTTGAAAATGTACAATTTGGATATGAACAAAAGAAACGAATATTACATGATATTAGTTTAACAGCAAAAGAAGGGCAAAAAGTATCTTTTGTTGGAGCAACAGGAGCAGGAAAAACAACCATTACAAATCTAATCAACAGATTTTATGATATACAAGATGGAAAAATTCGCTATGATAGAATTAACATCAGAAAAATTAAAAAAGATGATTTAAGAAAATCATTAGGAATGGTTCTTCAAGATACAAGCTTATTTACAGGAACGATAAGAGATAATATTCGTTATGGAAAATTAAATGCAACAGATGAGGAAGTGGAAGCGGCAGCAAAACTTTCAAATGCAGACAAATTTATTAAACATTTGCCACATGGATATGACACGAAAATAACGGGTAATGGAGAGGGATTATCACAAGGACAAAGACAATTGTTATCAATTGCAAGAGCAGCATTGAATAATCCACCCGTATTAATCTTAGATGAAGCAACTTCAAGTATTGATACGAGAACAGAAAAAATTGTTCAAGAGGGAATGGATAAATTAATGAAAGGAAGAACAGTATTTGTCATTGCCCATAGACTTTCTACGATTAAAAATTCTGATTTAATTATGGTGTTAGACCATGGAAGAATTATAGAAAGAGGAAATCATAAAGAATTAATTGCACAAAAAGGAACATATTATGGATTATATACAGGTGCAATTGAAATAGATTAATCTTATGCAGAATGGAGTTTTCTATTCTGTATATTTTTTTAACAAAAATCCATAATAATAGAAATATAAAAAAATGTATAGATAGATGTACAAAAAAAATGTATTATGATACAATGTAAAAGAAAAAGAGATAAAGAAAAATATGTGAAAAATGGATAGTAAAATTTATCTAAAAATAAAGGGGGAAAACAAATGAAACAAAAAATCATTAAAAGATTAATTATCGTTTTACTAATTACAATTCTAATTTTAGGAGGAATTTTTGCGTATTTATATTTTGGTACAGACATATTAAAAACAAATGAACAACTATTTTTTAAATATTTAGGACAAATGGTTGATACACAAGAAGGATTTATAGATACTCAATTAATAGAATATTCTAATAAAAAATATACAGGAAAATATGAAGATAGTGGAAATTTTTCAATAGATGTAGATATGACAGGAATGGATTCACAAATGTTACAAACAATAAATGATTTTAACATAGAATATGCAGGAAAAATTGATAATACAGCAAGAAAAAATGAGCAAGACATTTCTATCAATTATTCAAGCGATGTAAATTTTCCTATTAAATACAAATATGCGAATGAAACATTAGGATTACAAACAGACTATGTTTCTCAAAAGTATATTGGGATAGAGAATAGAAATTTAAAAGAGTTTGCAGAAAACTTAGGCATTACAGATACAGAAAGTATTCCAGATACGATAGATTTATTTAGCAGATTAAACAATCAAGAAACTGTAAATTTCACAGAAGAAGAAAGAAAGCAAGTAATACATACATATAAAACGATGATACAAGAAAAATTAACTGGAAAAGAGTTTACAAAAACACAAGAAAATGAAGTAACTAGTTATTCTGTGCAAATGACCAATCAAGAAATACAAGATTTAATGGTTACATTTTTAGAAACTTTAAAAAATGACCAAATCATGATGTCAAAAATGGAAGAAATGTTCAAAGAAGCATTAGACAGCATGAATCAAAATTCTACTGAAAAAATAACGATACAAACGATGATTCAGGAAATGATTGATGATATGTATGATTCTGAAATAGGAGAGGGAAGCACGACAATAACAGTATCTCAAATCAATAGAAAGGTATCAGCGATTGCTTTAACATCAACAGAAGAAACAACAGGAGTAGAATTAAAATTAACAAAAACAAAAGACCAAGGAAACTTGAATTATGGTATAGAAATGAATATAACAGATGTGGAAACACAAGAAAATATGAAATATTTCTTAACAGCAAGTTATCAAGGTTTAGAACAGTTAGCAAGTGTTAATGAAACATATCAATATGGCATAACAGGGATGATAGATGGTCAAGAACAAAAAATGATATGTAATTTAAATTGTACAGATACATTTCATGATGGAATAATCGTTGAAGATTATACAGAAGATGAAATACAAGTATTAAATGAGTATAATCAAGAAGAACTGTTAACATTAATCATGACAATTGCTGAAAGAATTAGTGAAGTAAATGCAATGCAAATGGAAGAAATTGGTTTTAGCGAATATGGGAATCCAATTATGTTTGCATTTCCATTAACATCTATGCCAATACTAATCTATAACCAAGCATCAGATGTTATGAATGAAACATCAATGAGTGGAGTAGAGATATTTAATTCCCAATTTACACAATATGAAGGAAAACAAAGAGGAACAGCTATTAAGAGTTTATTACAAATGGTTCTTTCAAATAATATGGTAGAAACAGATGAAAATAGAAAAGTAGAAGTAAGTGGTGTTGTTACAATGACAAAAGATGATATAGAAGCACCAATAAGTGAGATTAATAGTGGTTCAATGTATAATGTAGAGATACAATATACAGAAGGAATGGTTCATGAAATTATTATTACTGAGCAGTAAATATGATAAGGAAGTATAAAGATAATTAGAAAATTGAACCTAATTTATAAAGTAGAGGAGTAGGTTTTTATGTATGATATGACAATTTCAAAAGATATTATCTATATTGGAGCAAGTGACAAAAACATAAAAATATTTGAAAACCAATATGTATTAGAAAATGGGATGAGTTATAATTCTTATTTAATAAAAGATGAAAAAAATGTTGTATTAGATACCATAGATGAAAAATTAACAGATAAATGGATAGAAAATTTGGAAAAAGCATTGAAAGGTGAAAAGCCAGATTATCTAATTGTTTCTCATATGGAACCAGACCATGCATATAATATAGGAAAATTGGCTAAAAAATATCCAGAAATGAAGATTGTTGGAAATCAGCTTACTTTTAATATGCTTGCCAATTTCTTTAAAGAAATCGATTTTTCTAATAGAAAATTTGTTGTTATGGAGGGTGATGTCTTAGATATTGGAAAGCATAAATTGCAATTCTTTATGGCACCTATGGTACATTGGCCAGAAGTTATGGTGACATATGAGCAAACAGAAAAAATCCTATTTTCAGCAGATGGCTTTGGAAAGTTTGGGGCAATCGATGCAGAAGAAGAATGGGATTCAGAAGCAAGAAGATATTATTTTGGAATTGTTGGAAAATATGGTATGCAAGTACAAGCATTATTAAAAAAAGCTACCAACTTAGAGATTCAAATGATTTGTCCTTTACATGGACCAATTTTAAAAGAAAATTTAGGGTATTATTTAAACAAGTATCATACATGGAGTAGTTATCAACCAGAGGAAGAAGGAATCGTAATTGCTTGTAGTTCTATTTATGGAAATACATTGAAAGCTGTGCAAAAACTAGCAGAGATATTAAAAGAAAAAGGAAATAAAAAAGTTGTAATAGTAGATTTAACAAAAGAAGACTGGGCAGAATCAGTAGCAAATGCTTTCAAATATTCTCATCTAATTGTTGCATCTTCTAGTTATAATGCAGGGATATTTCCTCCTATGAAACAATTTTTAAATCATCTAAAAGAAAGAAATTATCAAAATAGAACAATAGGTATGATAGAAAATGGATCATGGGCACCATCAGCAGGAAAAGAAATGAAAAGTATTTTAGAAGAAATGAAAAATATAAATATAGTAGAACCTATGATTACCATAAAATCAACAATAAGTAATGAAAATATTTCACAAATGGAACAATTGGCAAATGAACTTTAGGGACAGTCCTGAAAGTTCACCCAAATAGTGCTAATGAATTAAAGAAAATGAACTTTAAGGACTGTCCCTAAAGTTCTAAGTCAGAGGCTGGTGATTTCTATGTCACGTAAAAAAACGGAAACAGGATTAATTATTGTTAAACAAACAAAATTTGATAAAATCAGAAGAGGTTTGTTAATGTTTTTTTATGGAAATGATTATAAGCTGATTGAAAAGTATGAACAATTGTTAAAAGTAAATAGACCGCAAAATATTATTATACCAAAAGAAATCAAAAACCTTTAAATGAATAAAGAAATATATGCATATATAAAAGATGGTTTGCCAAAAGCAAATACATCTTTTTTCTATATTGTGATGAAAAATGTGAGAAAACATGATATAATAAGATATGGTTATTACTTTTATGTTATCATTTTTACAAGAAATGACAATGATAGCAGTTATTTGAAAAATATATGAGAGGATAGAAAATGAAAAATATCAAAGATTATACGTTAGAGGAATTAAAAGAAGTGTTAAAAGAAATTGGAGAGAAACCATTTCGTGCTGAACAAATTTATAAATGGATATATGAAGCTAGAGTTTCTGATTTTGAGGATATGACAAATTTGTCCTTAGAATTGAGAGAAAAGCTAAGACAAAACTTTGAAATCAAAGAATTTAAAATATTGAAAAAACAAGAAGCATCAGATGGAACAAAGAAATATTTATTTGATGTCTTAGATGGAAATGCCATTGAAACAGTATTAATGCAATATCATCACGGATATAGTATTTGTGTATCTTCACAAATTGGTTGTAAAATGGGATGCAAATTTTGTGCATCTACTGGAATTCCTTTTGCAAGAAATTTGAGTTCTGGAGAAATTATTGAACAAATTATGGCAGTAGAAAGGGATGCCAATGTTAGAATTTCTAATATTGTATTCATGGGAATTGGAGAGCCATTAGATAATTATGATAATGTTGTAAAAGCGATTCGAATCATTAATCATCCAAAAGGACTAAACATAGGAGCAAGACATATTAGTATTTCTACAAGTGGTTTAGTTCCTAAAATTTATCAATTAGCAGAAGAAAATATACAATGTACTTTATCGATATCTTTACACGCAACAACAAATGAGCAAAGAAGTCAAATGATGCCAGTAAACAATACATATCATATAGAAGAATTATTACAAGCATGTAAGGATTATATAGAGAAAACACATAGAAGAATTTCATTTGAATATGCTTTAGCAAAAGAAAATAACGATAATCTAGAAGATGCGAAACGATTAGTAAAATTACTAAAAGGAATGCTTTGCCATGTCAATTTAATTCCAATTAATAAGATAGAAAATGGAACATATACAAAAAGTTCAAATGAGAATATTATGAAGTTTAGAGATTATTTAAATGACCATGGGATTGTTGCAACCATTAGAAGAGAATTAGGCTCAGACATAGATGCGGCTTGTGGACAGTTAAGAAGAAAAAATTTGAAATAACTAAAAAAAGCAAGGTTTAGAAATGCATCCTAGACCTTGCTTCTTTGATTACTACCCGTTTTATAGAAAATCTTTTAAGGAGGGTAGTTATTTTTTTCTTTCATACTCTAACTGGATAAAATGATGTATGATAGACAACTTTTTATCATCATCATTTAAAAGTTTTTGAAAATGTTTGATAGCAGAGTTAATAGCTACATCTAAGTCTTCTAATGTTTTAGCACGAATAATTTCATATTCGGCCCTTACATCAGCTGGGATACGCCGGCAGAGTCTAGAATCCTTAATCATAAAATCCAGACCTTCTATCCCTTGGTTATCCCTACTAAGGAATTCCTGAAATCTTTCGGAAAGTGTAAAATCTTCCCTAATGTTACAGAGCAGGCTAAAAGCATCTGCATTTAAAATTTTTTTATCCATTTTTAATCCTCCTTATGGATCTATAAATGTGGGCGAAGGCTATAAAAGCTAGCCCAAAACAATAAGTTACATTATAAATAGTATAGCATAATTTACATAAAAAAGCAAATAAGGACAGAGAAAATTTTTCTCCATCCATAATTCAAATTAAAGAATAATACAAATTAATCCACCACTGCCTTCATTAACAATTCTTTCTAATGTTTCTTGTAATTTAATTTGTGCTTCTTCAGGCATTTTAGCAAGCTTTGTTTGAAGACCTTCATTTACTAGTTCATGTAAACTTTTTCCAAAGATATTAGATTCCCAGATTTTTTGAGGTTCACTTTCAAATCCAGAAAGTAAGTAATTTACTAACTCTTCTGACTGTTTTTCAGAACCAACAATTGGGCAAACTTCAGTTGCAACATTTGTTTTAATAAGATGAATAGAAGGTGCCATAGCTTTTAGTTTTACACCAAATTTAGAACCTTGTTTTACCATTTCTGGTTCTTCTAAAATTAATTCATCCATTGAAGGAGTTACAATTCCATATCCTTTTCGATTGACTTCATCCAATGCATAAGCAATTTTATCATATTTCTTTTTTACATCTGCTAATTCAGAAATAATGCTAAACAAATCTCCCTCATTAGAAACAGGAACACATGTAATTTCTGAAAGGACTTGATAAAAAAGTTCTTCTTTTAAAGTAATTTCTACATTTACTTTTCCAGTTCCTAGTTGAATATCTGTTATAGAAGTTTTTGAAATAATTTCTGTTTGTTTAATTGTATCTGCACAACTTGAAATTTCCTTTAAGACATTGACATTAGAGAAAGCATCCTTGATTTCTTTATATAATTCAGTTTTTAAAGGATGTGACATATCTAATCCATCAATCCATCTAGGAAACTTAATGCAAACTTGGTCAACAGGAAATTCATATAATACTTTAGAAAACATCGTATTAATATTTTCAATAGTCAAATATTCGCAATTAAGAGGCATAACAGATGTATTGTATTTTTCGCTTAAAGTTTCTGCAAGCTCTTTGGTGTATTCGGAATCAGGGTCATTTGAATTTAGTAAAATGATAAAAGGTTTATTCAAAGCTTTTAATTCATTGACAACTCTTTCTTCAGCTTTAATATAATCTTCTCTTGGAATATCTGTAATTGTCCCATCAGTTGTAACTAAAACACCTATGGTAGAGTGTTCTCCAATCACTTTTTTTGTTCCTATTTCGGCAGCAGTTTCAAAAGGGATTTCTTCTTCAGACCAAGGTGTTTTTACCATTCTAGGCATGTCATCTTCTAAATAGCCAATGGCATTATCCACTAGATAACCAACACAATCTACTAATCTGGCCTTAAACTTCAAATTATCATTTAAGGTGATTTCGATAGCCTCGTTAGGAACAAATTTTGGCTCTGTTGTCATAATTGTTCTGCCACCAGCACTTTGTGGAAGTTCATCTTTGGCCCTTTCCTTTTTATATTCATTATCAATGTTGGGAATGACTAGTAAATCCATAAATCGTTTAATAAAAGTAGATTTACCAGTTCGTACAGGACCAACGACTCCTACATAAATATCTCCATCAGTCCTTTTTGCGATGTCTTGATACAATCTTGTATTTTCCATCTATATACCTCCTTCTAATCACTTTCAAAATGTTCGCATACTTTTAGAAAAGTATATTTTCTAAAAGTAAAATCGTTATACACAATTTTACTTACATAAAATTGGCATGCGAACAAATACGCGACATGTAATTTAACTAAAAGGACAAAGTTTTTAATCATGTCGCTTTTGTTCTAAATTACTTTACTTAATGTATATTGGGATTTTTTTGGTTTATGACAAGTTTTCTAAAAAACTTGATAAAAATATAGGAGTGTGATAAAATGACAATATTAAAATCAAAACATATACTATACTATATTAGCTAAAAGGAGCGAAACAAAATGGATAAAGTACAGGATACAATAGAAATATTAAAAATATATCATCAAGAACATATCATAAAATTAATAGAAACATTAAACGAAGATAAAAAACGAATATTGATAGAACAAATTAGTCATATTGATTTTCATCAATTAAAAGAATTATATGACAATACAAAGAAAGAAATTGAGATAAAAGAAAATAAAATAGAGCCATTACCATATTTGGATAAAGAAAAATTATCAGAGGAACAAAAAGAGAAATTTCAAAAATTGGGTAAGGAAGTTATCCAAAATGGGGAATATGCTGTTGTCACTATGGCAGGGGGACAAGGAACAAGATTAGGACATTCAGGTCCAAAAGGAACATTCAAATTAGATGTGTATGGAAAAGGAAAATATCTATTTGAAATTTTAGCAGAAAATTTAAAAGAAGCAAACCAAAAATATGGGGGAACCATACCATGGTATATTATGACAAGCAAAGAAAATAATGATGAAACGATTGAATTTATGAAAAAACATAATTATTTTGGATATGATAAAGAAGCTGTCACGTTTTTTGCACAAAGTGAAATGCCTTTAGTAGATATAAATGGCAAACTGTTAGTAGGAAAAGACATGAAGATTAAAGAAGCATCTGATGGAAATGGTGGTACATATTGTTCTTTAAGAGCAAGTGGAGCTCTAGCAGAGATGAAGGAAAAAGGAATTAAATGGGTGTTTATTGGAGGAGTAGATAATGCGTTACTAAAAATGGCAGACACCATTTTATTAGGAATGGCAATTGATAAAAAAGTACAAATTGCTTCAAAATCAATTGTAAAAGCCAATCCACATGAACGTGTAGGTGCATTTGCGAAGATGAATGGACATCCAAAAGTAATTGAGTACACAGAATTGCCAGAGAAAATGGCAGAAGAAGTAGATGAAAATGGAGAACTAAAATATGGAGAATCTCATATCATGTGTAATCTATATACCATAGAAGCGATTGAAAAAATCAGCAAAGAAACACTAATTTATCATAGTGCATTCAAGAAAAATTCTTACATAGATGAAAATGGAAAAGAAGTCATTCCACAAGGGCCAAATTCATATAAATTTGAATCATTTATATTTGATGCTTTTGAATTATTTGATGATATCGCCATCTTACGAGGAAAAAGAGAAGATGACTTTGCACCAGTAAAAAATAAAGAAGGCGTAGACAGTCCTAAAACGGCAAAAGAATTATATGAAAAATTTTGGAATAGAAATTAACAGATTTCAGGGGATTTTGGGGACGGACTCATTTTTCCCTTTTTGCAATGACATAAATTCGAATTTAAAAGAAAAAATAGATTTAAAATAAGTGATATGAGAAAGGAATGGATAAAATGGAAGAATGTAAAATTGTAAATTTATATAATTTAGAGGAAACAATTGCAAAAGAATTGCTAGAAAAAAGTACATATCCATGGGAAGCGCTACCTGATATAGGGAAATATATTTTAGAATTAGGAGAAAAATTAGATAAAGACGAATATGAAAAAGTGGGGGAAGATGTTTGGATTGCTAAAAGTGCAAAAGTAGCACCAACTGCATATATTCATGGTCCTGCGATTATTGGAAAAGAAGCAGAAGTAAGGCATTGTGCATTTATTAGAGGAAATGCAATTGTTGGAGAAGGTGCTGTTGTGGGAAATTCAACAGAATTAAAAAATGTTATCTTATTTAATAAAGTGCAAGTGCCACATTATAACTATGTAGGAGATTCTATCTTAGGATATAAAGCACATATGGGAGCAGGTTCTATTACTTCTAATGTAAAATCAGACAAACAATTAGTTGTTATTAAAAATGGGAAAGAAACCATAGAAACTAAACGAAAAAAAGTAGGGGCTATGTTAGGAGATAATGTAGAAGTTGGTTGTGGTTCTATTTTAAATCCAGGAACAGTTGTAGGTAGAAATTCTAATATTTATCCATTATCTTCTGTAAGAGGTGTTGTTCCCAAAAATAGTATTTATAAAAATAAAAATGAAATTGTAGAAAAACAAGATAGGTAATTGTAAGTTTAAAAATAGTATTTAAATATAGAAATCCCCACCTCTCATTTTACTGAGTAGGTGGGGCGTTTTTAAAAAGAAGTTAATCTAGATAATGTGCTCTTTTACTGGTAATAATACGAGGTGGAATCATCTCCAAATCTTTCAGTTTTCCTGTGACAGTTTTTTTTATGCCAAAAAATAGTCCGAATTCATAATAAATATGGATTGCACAAAAATTTTCATCACCCTGTAATAAATTTCTAGCAGAGCGTTTCAGGAAACTTACAAGCTGATCAGAGTGCAATTCTAGAGAGTATAATTTTCTTATAATAAAGATTACTTTTTCAGCAGAGCTTTCTAAATTTTCAATCGATGGGTTAATTAGACTCTCGTAAGAGTATTTTTCTAAAATCTCGAAAATAACCCGCTTTTGATTTTCTTCTAAAAAGACTTCTATTAAAGGCCCTTTTAGAGTATCCTCCCATGCAACCATACGAATGTTTAATGAGCCCTTTTTAAAGGACCAAATTTTGTTAAAGGTATCGTATAGAACATCTCCCTCATAAAAATGTGCTTTAGTATACATAAATTCCCTCCTTTTAAATACTTTCCTTAAAGAATAACGCTAAAGGAAAGTAGTGGCTTTTTGCCACTCGTTACCTTATTAATTGATATTAATATTATATAAATTTCTTACAACAAAGTCAAGGTGATGTAAATAAGGATGAAACATAAACTATTGAAATTAACTCAAAAATAATTTAAAATTTTCACAAAGGATTTTATAAAATTCCTTTATTTTTTTATCCTAATTGTATATAATAAGAAAGAAAAAATAAAACTTACTAAAATCTTTTTTCTACATGTGATGATTTCATAATAAAAAATTATTGAAGATTTTGGTAAGTCCAAAATAAGAGGTGCAAAATGAAAAAAACAGAAGCAAAAAAAAGAATAGAAGAATTAAGAGAAAAGACAGAATACTATGCCAAAAAATATTATGACGAAGATAAACCAGAAATATCAGACTTTGCGTATGATATGTTAATGGTAGAATTAAGAAATTTGGAAAAAGAATACCCAGAATTTACATCAAAAGACTCATTAACACAAAAAGTAGGGGGACATGTTAAAGCAGGATTTAAAAAAGTAACGCATGAAGTACCACTTCAAAGTTTGCAAGATGTATTTAGTTTTCAAGAAGTAGAAGAATTTGATGAAAGAATTCAAAAACAAGCAGAAGAAAACGGAATAAAAGAAGTCAATTATGTAGTAGAAACCAAAATAGATGGGTTATCAGCAGCATTAGAATATAAGCAAGGAAAATTTGTAAGAGGTGCAACTAGAGGAAATGGTTTAATTGGAGAAGATGTCACACAAAATTTAAAAACAGTAAAAACCATTCCAATGGAATTACCAGATAAAATTGATATTACTGTTAGAGGAGAAGTGTTCATATCTAAACAAGACTTCGAAAAGATGAATCAAGAAAGAGAAGAAAATGAAGAAGAACTATTTGCAAATGCTAGAAATGCAGCAGCAGGCTCATTAAGACAATTAGATAGTACCATAACAGCCAAAAGACCATTAGACATCTATATATTTAATGTACAAAAAATAGAAGGAAAAACATTCAATTCGCATTTTGAAGAATTAGAATATTTAAGTAAGCTAGGGTTTCATGTCAATCCAGTTAGAATTTCTTGTAAAACGATAAAAGAGGCAGAAAAAATAATAGAAAAAATAGGAGAAGATAGAGATACATTAACCTTTGGAATTGATGGAGCCGTTATCAAAGTAGATGACTTACATTTTAGAGAAATATTAGGTTCAACCATAAAAGTGCCAAGATGGGCAGTAGCATATAAATATCCACCAGAAAAAAAAGAGACAATTTTAAAAGACATTATTTGTCAAGTAGGAAGAACAGGTGTCATTACCCCTATGGCAATATTGGAGCCTGTTAAGGTGGCAGGGTCAACCATATCGAAAACAACTTTACACAATGAGGATTTTATCAAAGAAAAAGAATTAAAAATAGGGGATACAGTTGTCATACAAAAGGCAGGAGATGTTATCCCAGAAATTGTAGAAGTGGTCAAAGAAAAACGAACAGGGAATGAAAAAGAATTTGAAATGCCAAAAGTATGTCCAGTTTGTGCTGCACCTACTGTAAGAGAAGAAGGAGAAGCAGCAATAAGGTGTACAGGAATTGAATGTCCAGCAAAATTATTTAGAAATTTAGTTCATTTTGTTTCAAGAGAAGCCATGGATATATCTGGGCTAGGAGAAAATATTATTCAGCAATTATTGGATAAAGAACTTATTAAAAATATAGCAGATATCTATACATTAAAATTTGAAGAAATTAGTTCATTAAAGAAAAATGGAAAAAAATTTGCACAAAATTTAGTTGATAGCATAGAAAAAAGTAAACAAAATGACTTATCAAAATTAATAACAGCACTAGGAATTCGTCATGTTGGAGTGAAAGCATCTAAAATGTTGGCAAAAAAATATAAAACAATGGATAATTTAATGAAAGCTAGCTTCGAAGAATTAAGTATGATTGATGATATAGGACCAATTGTAGCAAATAGTATCAAAGAATTTTTCTTAGAAGAGCAAACCATTGATTTAATCAGTAAATTAAAAATGGCTGGTGTCAATATGAATTCACTAGAAAAAGAAAGTGAGGACCAACGATTTGAAGGAAAAACGTTTGTATTAACAGGAAGTTTAGAAGAATTTACAAGAAATGAAGCATCTGAAATAATAGAAGCATTAGGAGGAAAAACATCAGGTACAGTATCTAAAAAAACAGACTATGTACTAGCAGGAGAAGATGCTGGAAGCAAACTAACAAAGGCACAAAACCTAGGAATTACAGTTATAACAGAAGAAGAATTCAAAGAAATGATAAAATGAACTTAAGGGACAGTCCTTAAAGTTCATTTTATGCAAAAAATATACGCAAATAACAAAATCACAAAAATAATTTTAATGAACTTTAAGGACTGTCCCTTAAGTTCAAAAGGAGAAAAAATGGACAAAAAATATACATTTGAAATGATGTGGGAGGATTTAGATGATGGATACCAAATTTATTATACTTATGTAAGAAATCGCTATTTGTTATTTAAAACAGCACCAAATTGTTATACACAAAAATTGTTATCTACGAATCCTAAAAATCCTCAGCCTAAAATGACAATGCTGACATTAAAAAGGGTTAAAGAAATGTTTCCACATATGGAAGATATTGAATATCGTATAGGGATAATTGATGAAGAAGTATAACAGACCTTACTTATTATATAAGAAAATTTTTAGGAGATGAAATCATGATAAAAAATATAATATTTGATTTGGGAAATGTCATTATCAAAGGTTCTACGATTGAAACCTTAATGCATTTTACAGATAATGAAGATATGGCTAAAAACTTAATGAAATATGTTTTTAAAACGGAAGAATGGAAATTGCTAGACTTAGGAAATATTACTAGAGAAGAAGCAATTATACAGATGCAAAAGAAAGCACCAAAAGAATATGCATGTTTAATTGAAAAAGTTATGAAAGAAAGATGCAAATACTTAACAATAAATAAAGATACTGTGGAAATTGCAAAAAAGTTAAAAGAAAAAGGATATCATATATATGTATTATCTAACATGGCTGCATTTACTTATGAGTATTTTCAAGAGATTGATTTTTTTAAATTATGTAATGGAATTATTATTTCAGCTTATGAGCATATAGTAAAACCAGATGAAAAAATATTTGAAACATTATTACATAGATATCATTTAATACCACAAGAAACTCTATTTATTGATGATGATGACACAGGAAAAAGTTTCCAAACGGCAAATATGTTAGGAATACAAGGAAGAAAAGTGAAACCAAACGATAGCCAAGATATTCTAAAGCTGTTACAAGCATATCATATTGAAATATAATGAAATTCACAAATAATTCACATTTTTTGCAAAAAATATACATATATGGAGAGTATATTTATAATCATAAACATCCCCTTTTTTTCAAAAGCTGTTCTGTGAAAAAAGAATAAAAACAGGATAGCTTTTTTTACATTTTTATTGCAAAAAAAAATATGTTAGTATATAATCAGTTGAGAAAGAAGGAAAGGAGATATAGAGAGAAGTACTCTATAAAATAGAAGAAATGGCAGTAATTATTGATGGAAAAGAATTAGCAAGAAAAGTAAGAAGTAATTTAAAAATAGAATGTGAAAATTTAAAGAAAAAAGGGATTTATCCTAAGTTTGCAGTTATTATGGTAGGAAATGATCCTGCTTCAAAAGTATATGTTAGAACTAAGAGTAAAGCATGTGATGAGATTGGGGTAGAATATCAAGAACATATATTAGAAGACAGCATAACACAAAAAGACCTAATAGAATTAATTCACAAATTAAATGAAGATACAACAGTTAATGGAATATTATTACAAAGTCCTATTCCAAAACATTTAGACATAGATGAAGCATTTAGAGAGATATCTCACGAAAAAGATGTAGATGGATTTAATCCAATTAATGTAGGAAAATTGTTATTAAACCAAGATACCTTTATATCATGTACACCATTTGGAATCATGAAGATGTTTGAAGAATACAACATAGATTTAGAAGGAAAGAATTTAGTGATTATTGGAAGAAGTAATATCGTAGGAAAACCACTTATGGCATGTTGTTTAAATAAACATGCAACTGTAACCATTTGCCATTCAAGAACAAAAGATTTAAAGGAAAAGACAAAAAATGCAGACATATTGGTAGCTGCCATTGGAAAACCAAATTATGTTACAGCTGATATGGTAAAAGAAGGAGCAGTTATTATCGATGTGGGGATTAACAGAGGAAAAGATAAAAAAATAACAGGAGATGTTGATTTTGAAAATGTAAAAGAAAAAGCAAGTTATATCACACCAGTTCCAGGGGGAGTGGGACCAATGACAGTTGCAATGCTTATGAATAATGTTATAAAAGCAACAAAAAATCAAAATGATATATAAAAATAGAAATAGATAGGGGCACTTTTTTAAGTGTCTTTTTTTAATTAGGAGGGATAGAAATAGAAGAATTAGAAAAGAAAAAGTATTGGATATGGTTATCTAATATTCAAGGATTAGGAAGTAGAAGGAAACAAATATTATTAAATAGGTATAAAACCCCTGAAAAAATATATACTTTAAAGAAAGAAGAAATTTTACAGATAAATGGTTTTAATGAGAACTTAGCAGAAAGTATTATTTGTGAAGAAAACAGACAGAATATAGAAAGGCAAATAGGATTTTTACAAAAGGAAAACATAAAAGTCATTACAATACAAGATAAAGAATATCCTAAAATTTTAAAAACTATTTATGATTATCCCATTAGCATATATGTGAAAGGAAATGAAAAAATCCTCAATATGCCATCTATTGCAATTGTGGGGTGTAGACAGGCAAGTACTTATGGAAAAAAAGTAGCACAATATTTTTCTTATTATTTATCTAAAAAAGGTATGGCTATTATAAGTGGATTAGCCAAAGGGATTGATAGTCAAGCACATATAGGAGCTATGAAAGCAAAAGGAATCACAATAGGGGTGATAGGAAGTGGATTAGATATGGTGTACCCTAAAGGAAACCAATATTTATATGATAGTATTATAAAAGAAAATGGTGCGATTATATCAGAATATCCCCTAGGAATGAATCCTTTAAAAATGAATTTTCCAGCAAGAAATAGGATAATTAGCGGAATGAGTAAAGGTGTGTTAGTGATTGAAGCGAAAAAGAAAAGTGGGACACTATTAACGGTAGATTTTGCATTAGAACAGGGACGAAATGTATATGTAGTGCCAGGAAATATTGATGAAATCAATTCAGTAGGTACGAATGATTTAATTAAGCAAGGAGCACAAATGGTAACTAGTTATAGAGATATTGAAATATAAATCAAAATACTGTATAGTGAATCTAAGCCTGAACAGTAACTAGGTTTTTTTAAAGTTCAAGAGAAATTCACAAAGTTCAAGAGAAATTCACAAACCGTATATTTACTTATCATATTGAGAATGATATAATAGTAAAAATATAAAAACAGGAGAGAAAGATGACAAGAGTAAAGTTAAAAGATAGAATATTACCACAATATACAAAAGGTGAAGAAATATTTAATATGACATCTCATATTGTAGGTGCAGTTTTAGGAATTGTAGCGATTGTTTTATGTATTGTTTTTGCAGCCATTCATGGAAATGGATATGGTGTTGTGAGTGCAGCTATCTATGGTGTAACGATGGTTATATTGTATACAATGTCTAGCATTTATCATGGATTAAGTCCTAAAAGATATTCTAAAAGAGTTTTTCAAGTATTAGACCATTGTTCTATATTTTTATTAATTGCTGGTTCATATACTCCATTTGCATTATGCACATTAAGAGAATATAATACAGCAACAGGATGGACAATATTTGGTATTATATGGGCAATGGCTATATTAGGAATCGTATTAAATTCTATTGATATCAAAAAATATAAAAAGTTTTCAATGATATGTTATCTAGTTATGGGATGGTGTATTGTTGTAAAAATTAATTTATTACCACAATTATTAGGAATAGCAGGATTTAGTCTATTACTAGCAGGTGGAATTGCGTATTCAATAGGTGCTATTCTATATGGCGTTGGAAAAAAACATAAATGGATGCACTCTGTTTTTCATATGTTTATTTTATTAGGTAGCATTTTACAATTTTTTTGCATATTATTATATGTAATGTAAATTTAGAAAAGCGATTTTACTATATAATTTTATTACTTAAATATGTATAATTAAGACAATATAACCTTGTTGTATATGTAAAAAACAGAAGGTTTTAAACCTTCTGTGACCCATAAATATACATTCATTTTACCATAAAAAGATAGAAAAATCAAATGATGAAAATGGAAAGAAAAAGAGCATACAAATGAAAAAAAGAGATAATATTATATAAAGAAAGAAAAGATAAATTTTAAAAAGAAAAATAGATTTGTAAAACAATTTTAAATGTGTTAATATATAAATAATCTAATAAGAATGACAAAAATCCCTGCGTAGTACGTAAGAGCATAATTTTTAGAACCAACAAATTTTAAGAGGGGCCGATCTCATAAATATGGCGTGCATGCTCACAATATAGTGAGAAGCCCATGAGTATTTAGGTAGGCACCCACCTGTTTTTAGGAGCAGGTCCTTAAAAATTAAAAAGCTGACGGCTAAGGCGGGGCTTTTTTTATTGAATAGGAAACACTATGAAACTTTAAGTTACGCAACTCAAAGTGAAAATAAATATTTCATATTTTCAAAAGAAAAATCGTTTTTCCTATTCAATAAAAAAACGTTACACAGAAAAATTGCATAGCAATTTTTTACGCCGACTGATCTTTACGCTTCTTTGAGAACTTAAAAATATATAGTTAAATTTAAAAAAGTAGAAAAAGTTCTCGCGAAGCGAAATTTGTCTTGGCATAATAGAATGGGAGATGAAATAGTATAGTTTTCATATCATAAAAAAGAATAGAAAGATAATTTCTTGCTATTTTTATGTAAATAGTATAAAATAAACAAAAATAAACTATTTTTTGTAGAAAAAAACTTGCATTTTAAATGAGTATAAAAGCCAAAAAGAAAGAAGGTGTGTCATATGACAATTAAGCAAGCCATCATAAAAGGGGTCACGATATTAAAACTAGAAAAAATAACAACACCAAAATTAAAAGCAAGATTACTATTACAATATGTGTTAAAAAAACCGAGACAATATTTAATTGTATATGATAATCAAAAATTAACAGACAAGCAAGAACAAGAATACCTAAAATATATAAAGTTATTAACACAAGGTGAACCAATAGAACATATGACACATCATAAAGAATTTATGAAACTAAATTTTTATGTAGATGAAAATGTATTAATACCAAGGCAAGATACAGAAATATTAGTAGAAGAAGTAATAAAAATAGCAAAAAAAACAAAAGCAAAGAAAATATTAGATTTATGTACAGGAAGTGGAGCAATTGCAGTTTCTTTAGCAAAATATCTAGGAAATGTAGAGTTAACAGCTTTAGATATTAGTGGTAAGGCGTTAGATATTGCTATTGCTAATGCAAAAAACAATCATGTACAAGATAAAATTACATTTGTGGAATCAGACCTTTTTCAAGATTTAGGGCCAGAAAAATATGATATGATTGTTTCTAATCCGCCATATATCAAAAGAAAAGAATTAGAAACATTAGATAGAGAAGTAAAAAGAGAACCAAGGATAGCATTAGATGGGGGAGAAGATGGTCTGGATTTTTATAGAAAAATGATTGATAGAAGTTATGAATATTTAAAATATGGTGGATATCTTTGCTTAGAAATTGGATATGACCAAAAAGAAGCTGTGATGCAACTAATAGAAGATAGAAAGCAATATAAAGGAACATATTGTAAAAAAGATTTATATGATAATAATCGAGTAATTGTAACAAGATTAAGATAAGCAGATACCAGGAGGGATTTTGACTATCGAAGGGGAGGAAAATATGTCTTTTTCATCAGATATAAAACAGGAATTAAATAAAACAAATAGTTTAGCAAACAAGGAAAATGTAAAATTTGAATTTATGGGATATTGTATCTCTGGAAATACAGATTTGATAAAAGGAAAAAATATTCGATTTTCAACAGAAAGTGATTATAATATTAATCGTTTTTCCAAATTACTATCTAATTTAGAAATCAACCATGACATAGATGTTAATGGGAAAACATTTCATATTGTTACCAAAGCATTAGATATACAAAAGTTAGCATATTTAGAGATAAAAGAAAATGAAATATACGTAAAAGAAATCATAAAAGAAGTAAAAGATGATGAGCAAAAAAGAGCATTTATTAGGGGAACTTTTTTAGGGGGAGGATCTATAAATAATCCAGAGAACTCTTATCATTTAGAGATAGTATTATCAAATGAAAAGAACCTAACCCAATTGCAAGAAATATTACGAGAATTTGAGGTCAATACAAAAGAACTAAAAACAAAAAAACGATATGCTGTTTATATCAAAGAAGGAGAAGAAATTTCAAAATTTTTAGCATTGATTGGAGCTAATAAAGCTGTATTACAATTTGAAGATATTAGAATCCAAAAAGAGATGAGGGGAAAAGTTAACCGAATTGTGAATTGCGAAGCAGCAAACCTAAATAAAACCATCAATGCGGCAATAGAGCAAATAGAAGCAATAAAAAAATTGCAAGCAGATGGTAGGTTTCATAAATTAGATGACAATTTAAAAGAAATCGCTATTTTGAGATTAGAAAATCCAGATATTTCATTGTTAGAATTAGGAAAATTATTAAAAGAACCAGTAGGAAAATCAGGAGTAAATTATAGATTAAAAAAAATAATGGAGATAGCAAATGGAAAATAAAGAATTAGGAATTTATATACATATACCATTTTGCAAACATAAATGTGATTATTGTGATTTTGTGTCATTTTCAGATAAACAATCATGTATAGAAAAATATATAGAGGCTGTAAAAAAGGAAATAAATAACTATTTCCAAGATGAACAATTTTTACAAACATATACAGTCACCACTATATATATTGGTGGGGGAACACCATCATATATAAATAGTAGATATATTTTTGAGATAATGAAAGTATTGGAAAATAATTTGAAAAACAATATGGTAAAAATGGAAGATATGGAAATAACGATAGAAGTCAATCCAGGGACAGTCAATAAAGAAAAATTAGAACAGTATAGAAAAGCGAAAATCAATCGATTAAGTATTGGGTTACAAAGTGCCAGTAATACTATATTAAAACAAATAGGAAGGATTCATACATTTGAGCAATTTTTAGAAACATACAAAATGGCAAAAGAAGTAGGATTTAAGAATATCAATGTAGATTTAATGATAGGGCTACCAAACCAAACAATAGAAGATATAAAAATAAGTTTAAAAGAAGTGATACAATTACATCCAACTCACATGAGTGTATATTCTTTGATTGTGGAAGAAGGAACGCTGATAGCACAAAAAATAGAAAATGGTCAGTTAAAAGAAATGGATGAAATTTTAGAACGAAATATGTATTGGTATGTTAAAAATACATTGGAATTAAATGGATATACACATTATGAAATCTCTAATTTTGCAAAAAAAGGAAAAGAATCAAAACATAATCAAAATTGTTGGAAACAAAAAGAATATATTGGGATTGGTCTAGCTGCCCATTCATATTTGAATTATGTGAGGTATAGCAATACTTTAGAAATAGACCAATATATTGCTCAAATGAATACACTAAATGAACAAGTTGTAAAAGATATATTAGCATTAGTGGAAGAAAAAGACATGCTAGAAAAAATGGATATAAAAGAAAATCTAATGTGTCAGATAGAAAAAGTATATGAAATAGAAGAAATACAAAATATAGAAGATAGAAAAAAAGAATACATCTTATTAGGATTGAGAACAATAGAAGGAGTATCAATATCTAAATTTAAAGAAAAATATATCGATAATCCTATATTTTTATATAGAAAAGAATTAGAAAAATTAGTGGAAGAAAAATTAGTTATAATAGATGGGGATTATATAAGACTTACTAATAAAGGATTAGATTTGGCCAATCTAGTTTGGGAAGAATTTATATGAACTTGAGGGACAGTCCTTAAAGTTCACTAATAAAAACATATATTAAAGGCATGAACTTTAAGGACTGTCCCTTAAGTTCATATGAAAGGGGCAAAATGATAAAAAATATAATTTTTGATTTAGGAAATGTTATTATAAATTATAACCAAGAGAAAATTATTAGCAATTTTACAGATAAAGAAGATGAAATGAAATATATATTTGATGAAATATTTAATAGTCCAGAATGGGTTTTAATGGATTTAGGAGATATTTCTAATGATGTAGCTATGAAAGTAATTAATAAGAGAAATAAATATAAATATGAAAAACTGACCCAAGACTTTTTAAATGAGTGGTATAAAAAACAGTTTATCAATAGAGAGATTGTGGAGATAGCAAAAACATTAAAAAATAATGGATATAGGATTTTTGTTTTATCAAATATGGCGAATTGGACATATGACTATTTTAAAAATGATGAATTCTTTTCTTTATGCACAGGAATTGTTATTTCTGCACATGAACATATAAAAAAGCCAGATAGAAGAGTGTATAGATTACTTTTAGATAGATATAATTTAAATCCAGAAGAGTGTTTATTTATAGATGACGATAAGTCTGGCGAAAATTATGAAACAGCCAATAGAATAGGTATAAAAGGTAGAAAAATCATACCAAATCAAGCAGAAGATGTGAAAAAATTATTATTAGAATTTAATATAAAAATATAAAGTACATAAATGGCAGGTAATTTTATATTAAAGAAATATCTAACGAAAATAAGAGCAGAATATAAAAAATCAAAAAAATACTTGACAAAAAGCGAATAAATATGATAAGATATTAAACGTTACAAGAAGAAGTCAAACTTCTCACCTTATCCAATAGAGGAAAAAGGTTGGAAATTAAATATGATTAGCAGATTAAATGCTGGTTTTATTTTGGATTTGACTTGTAACAAAAGTCAAATTTTTTTATTATTGGAGGTGTTTTGTATAAAACAAGAATTACCAATTAATGGTCAAATAAGAGCAAGAGAAGTTCAATTAATAGGAGATAGCGGAGAAAAAATAGGTGTTATTTCTTTAAATGAAGCTTTAGAAAAAGCAGAAGAAAAAAACTTAGACTTGGTTTTGGTTGCTCCAAATGCAAATCCACCAGTTTGTAAGATTATGAACTATGGAAAATATAAATTTGAGCAAGCTAAAAAAGAAAAAGAAGCTAAGAAAAAACAAAAAAGTTTTGAAGTTAAAGAAATAAGGGTAACTCCTAATATTGAAGAACATGACTTTAGTTTCAAATCAAAAAATGCGAAAAAATTTATACAAGATGGAAACAAAGTAAAAATAACAGTTAGATTTAGAGGAAGAGAAGTAAACAATTCAAAAGCAGGTGAAGTAGTATTAAATAAATTCATAGAAGATATGAGTGATGTTGCAGTAGTAGAAAAGGCACCAAAGCTTGAAGGTAGAAACATGTTTACCATTCTTGCTAAAAAAACTGAAAAATAAAAAATAGGAAGGAGAATGACTTATGCCAAAATTAAAAACAAATAAAGCTGCAAAGAAAAGATATTCTTTAACAGCTACAGGAAAAGTAAAAAGAACAAAATCAAACAGAAGACACTTATTAGCAAACAAAACAAAAAGACAAAAAAAATCAGGAAAAATTCAAAATGCTTATGCAGATAAAACATGTATGAATACAATCAAAAAATTATTACCATATGGTAATTAATCTGTAAAATTAGTAAATAAGGAAGGTGATAGATATGGCAAGAGTAAAAACAGCAAGAACAACAAGAGCAAGACATAAAAAAATATTAAAACAAGCCAAAGGATATTTTGGAGCAAAACACTATAGATTTAGAAATGCAAATCAAGCAGTTATGAAATCTTTATCATATGCATATGTAGGAAGAAAAGATAAAAAAAGTAATTTTAGAAAACTATGGATTGCAAGAATTAATGCAGCAGCAAGAATGAATGGAACAACATATAGTAGATTAATTGCAGGATTAAAAAAAGCAAATGTAACAATTAATAGAAAAATGTTAGCAGATATTGCTGTAACAGATCCAAAAGCATTTACAGAAATTGCTGAAATTGCAAAAAAAGCATAGAAAAAATAGAGTTATTTTATGAAAGTAAAGTAACTCTATTTTTGCATGATGTTTAATATATCATACAAAATCTATCATGTTTATATAGTATATAATATGTTGGATTTTGTATTATATATTAAACGAAAAAATTATTGTTTTTTCATTTTTGGTTTTGAAATTAAAGAAGCTAAATAACCAAAAAAGATAGCAGCAGCAATTCCGACCAGCGGCAGCTTTTACGCCACCAGTAAAAGCACCGATAAATCCGATATTTTTTACTTCTTCAATAGCTCCCTTGGCCAAGTTATAACCAAATCCTGTTAAAGGCACAGTTGCACCAGCTCCAGCAAAATCTACTAAATGCTGATAGATACCCAATCCGCCTAAAACAACACCTAAAGTAACAAAAATGACTAAAATTCTAGCAGGAGTTAATTTGGTTTTGTCAATTAAAATTTGACCAACAATACAAATTAAGCCACCAACGATAAAACATTTTAGAAGGGTAGACCATTCGAAAACAGAACCCCAATCAACTTCATTCATAAAATTCATTCCTTTCACTAGGTTAAAAATATAAAAGTGGTTAAATAAAAGTTACCTGATATGGATTTTTAAAAACACCATATAAGGAAATGTTATAAATTTTCAATACTAATCGCATGAGCAATACCAGGAATAGATTCACCTTGTTGAGAACTAGTAGAATTCATTAAGGCACCTGTTGCAATTAATAAAATTCTTTTCATCTTCCTATCTTTTAATTGTCTGAAAAAATATCCAGAAAATACAGTTCCGCAACAGGCACAACCACTACCGCCACTATGGGTATCTTGTGTTTCTTTATCAAAAATCAATACACCGCAATCATTATAATTGCTTTTAATGTTATAACCATTTGCTTTTAGAAGGTCAATGGCAATTTCTTTTCCCACATAACCCAAATCGCCACTAATGATAGCATCATAGTAATTAGGACTTCTTCCTGTATCGATAAAATGGGTAGTTAATGTATCAGCAAAACTAGGAGCCATAGCAGCACCCATGTTATTTCCATCTTTAATTCCCATATCAATAATTTTTCCAGGTGTAATATGTGTAATATAGGGACCAGATCCATTTTTAGAAATGATTGCACTTCCAGAACCAGTAACAGTCCATTGGCTAGTTTGAGGTCGTTGATTTCCCAATTCTAGTGGGAATCGAAATTGTTTTTCAGCACTACAAAAGTGACTAGAAGTCGCACATAAAACGTAATTTGCAAAACTTTCTGCACAAATAGCACCTAATGTTAAAGATTCTACGAACGTTGAACAAGCACCAAAAACACCAAAAAAGGGAATGTTTAGTTCTCTTAAACCAAAGCTAGAAGAAATACATTGATTTAATAAATCTCCTGCAAACATACAATCAATATCACTTGCTGAGATACCGTGCTTTTTGGATAACCATATTAACAGTTTCTTTAATGATTTTGCTTTCTGCTTTTTCCCAAGTTTTTTCTCCCCAAAACTCATCATCTAAAGTTTGGTCAAAATATTTAGCCAAAGGTCCTTCAGCTTCTTTTGGCCCTACAATAGAAGCACATTCTAAAATAGTAGGAGGAGTAGTAAACTTAAAGGTTTGTTTTCCTAACTTTTCCAAAACATTCAACTCCTTTCAAATAAATGTGAACTTAAGTTCGTTTAAACTAAAGTAATATTTTGTGTATTAAAGATTAAATAAATAATACCAACTAATATAGAAGCTGAAATACCAAATACTAAGACAGGTCCAGCGACAGTAAACATTTTTCCTCCAACACCCATGACATATCCTTCTGATTTATATTCCATGGCAGGAGAGACAATTGAGTTTGCAAATCCAGTAATAGGAATTAAAGAACCAGCACCTGCAAATTTTCCAATCTTATTAAAAATGTTTAATCCAGTAAGAAAAGCGGATAAACCGATTAATAAAATGGAAACAATTGTGCCAGAAATTTGTGTATCAAACCCTCTATCTTTGCAAATATTAAGAATAATCTGTCCGATTGTACAAATGAGACCACCTACCCAAAAAGCATTAAAGCAATTTTTTAGAATGGGTGAATTAGGAGACTTTTTATCTACATAATCCTGATATGTTTTTTTTGTTTCTGTTGGATTTTCCATTATATACAGTTCCTTTAAAAAAAAAATTAAGCATCTTTATTATCTTTTCTATTTAAATCAATAGAAAATGAGATATCTAAGTCAACAAAATATTCCGAAATTTTATCTCCACTAATACTTGCTCTTTGTTCTAAAATTTTAACATCAGAAAGATAGTCAATTGTTTTTGAAGCTTCTGCAACTGCTTTTACAATGGCATCTTTCCATGATACAGTTGAATTACCAGTAATAATTAAATGTTTTTTTATTTCCATACATATACCTCCAAATCTTTTAAAAATATGTTTTCCAAAAAATCAAAAAATATACAAAACAGGTAGAAAAAATATAAATAAGAGTATATAATTGGAAAAAGAAAACAAAAAAGAAAGTAAATTTTCGTATTTCTACAATAAATCATAAAAATTGATAAATCGTGAGGAGAAAATAGCTATGATAGATATCGTAAGGGAAGTAGCATTAAAAACATTATATAAAATTGATAAAGAAGAAGCATATTCTAACATTGCATTAGATGAAATGATTAAAGAAAATAGAAATAAATTAGAAGATAGAGATATTGGCTTTATTTCAGAAATTGTGTATGGAGTTACTTCATGGAAGTTAACCATTGATGAAATCATAAAACAATATTCTAATATTAAGCTAAAAAAGATTTCACCATGGATTTTAAATATTTTGAGAATGGGAATTTATCAAATTGTTTTTTTAGATAAAGTTCCAAAATCAGCAGCAGTCAATGAAAGTGTAAATTTAGCAAACCGATATGGTCATAAAGGGAGTCGTAATTTTGTAAATGCCATTTTAAGAAAAGTAGATAAAAAAGATTATGAAGCATTTTTTGAAATTGAAAATCCAATAGAAAGACTTTCTAAAACAACATCTATGCCAGTTTGGGTCATAGAAGCATTATTAAAAGAACATGATATAGAAAAAGTAGAAGAAATCTGTAAAGCGTCTAATATAAGACCAAAAGTTACAATTAGAATCAATACATTAAAAACCAATAAACAAGAATTAGAAAATTTATTAAGAAAGAGAAATATAACAGTCAAAGAAGGAAGATTTGAAGATTTCTTAGTATTAGAAAAAGCAAAAAATATAGAAAAATTAGATTTGTTCAAACAAGGATATTTTACGATTCAAGATGAAGGGGCAGGTTTGATTGCTAAAGTGCTAAATCCGAAACCAGGAGAATGGATACTTGACGCTTGTAGTAGCCCAGGAGGAAAGACAACATATATGGCAGAATTGATGAAAAATAAAGGTGAGATTATTGCTTGGGATTTACATCCTCATAGAGTGAAACTGGTAGAAGAAAATGCAAAACGATTAGGAATTAATATGATTACAGTACAATGTCAAGATGCAACAATATATAAAGAAGAATATAAAGAAAAGTTTGATAAAATTTTGTTAGATGTACCCTGTTTAGGAATGGGAGTCTTAAAAAGAAAACCAGATATCAAATGGAAACGAAAGAAAGAAGATATGACAGACATCATAAAGAGTCAAGAAAGCATACTAGAAACTTGTTCAAAATATCTAAAACCCCAAGGACAAATTGTTTATTCGACATGTAGTATTATACGTGAGGAAAATGATTGTATTATAGAGAAATTTTTGCAAAAAAACAAAAATTTTGAATGTGCCGAAATAGAAGGATTAGAGATAGAAAAAAGTGAAAAAGTAATAAAGAAAATACAATTATACCAAAATAATGAAACAGATGGATTTTTTATTTGTAAATTACAAAAAAAGTAAATATTACAATTTGATTACACTTGAATTACAATTAGATTAAATATATTGATTTTTCTAAGAGTAATGGTAAAATAAATTAGTAAGAATTGGCGTATTTGTCAAAAAATAGTAACTTACTAATTTATTCAAGTATCAAATTTTTTGAAGTGCAAAAAATATATAAAGAAAAATATATAAAGGAGCAAAACATGGCTAACTGTTTAGGATTATATGTAGAAAGCAATATAATTAAATATGCAAAAATTTCAAAAGATCATGAAAAAATAAAAGTAGAAGCATTTGGTGTAAAATTTTATGATAATCTACAAAAAGCAATTGATCAGATTATAGAAGAGACCTATAGCTATAAAACACCAATTAGTATAAATTTATCAGGTGAAATTTATAACTATTTTGATATGTTTGCAATGTTAAGTAATAAAGATTTAGCAAAAGCAATTAAGACAGAATTTGAAATGTATTGCAATGACCAAGGATATAATCCGAATGTTTTTGAAACACGATATGTTGTTTCAAAAAATCCACAAGATAAAGATAAATTAAAAGTAATTCATATAGGAGCAAATAAGATAGAATTAACAAAGAAAGTGCAAGTTTTAGAAAAAAGCAAATTAACCGATATTGTTCCTGTATCAATGGCAATTACGAACTTAATTGAAACAAAACCAAAAGAGAATTGTTTAATCGTTAATATGGAAGAAAATACAACCATAACAACTATTTTGGATGAAAATGTATATGATATCCAAGTGTTTGATGAAGGAAGCCAAGAGTTTTTGAGAAAAATTAATTTAAAAGAAAATTCGTTAGCAAAAGCATATGAAATATGCAAAAATACAACCATATATACTTCAGAAGGAAAAGAGCTACAAGAAACAGAAATTGGCTATTTGGAAGATATTATGCCAACATTATACACAATTGTTGGAAATGTAAGGAAAATTATCAATGAAAGTGAAGAAAAAATCACAAAAGTCTATTTAACAGGAACAGCAACTTTAATTAACAATTTAGATTTATATTTCCAAGAATATTTAAGTGAAGTAGATTGTGAAATATTAAAACCATATTTTATTAATCCAACAAAAGATATTAGTATACAAGATTATATAGAAGTAAATTCAGCAATGTCTTTAGCTTTGTCAGGAATAGGGCAAGGAATACAAGGAATTAACTTTAAAAAACAAACTTTTAATGAAAAAATTCCAGACTGGTTAAAAATAGAGATAAATCCTGGAAAAGAAAAGAAAAGTAAATTAGCAACCTCTGGTTGGTTTACAAATGATTTAGGAGAAAAACTTGACAAAACAGAGATTGGTTTATTAAGAACAGCTATTGGTTTAATTATCATATTAATTGTGTACAGTTGCTTTGCAATATTATTACAAAATCAAATGCAAGAAAAAACACAACAAGCACAACAATCCATTAATTATACAAATGCACAGATTCAACTAGCGATAAATGATAAGACCAAAATAGATTCAAGAACAAATGATTATACAGAAATGATTCAAAATTTACAAGATTTAAATGATAGAATTACAGATGCAAGTAAAACAAGAGATGCAATACCAAATTTGTTAAATTCCATCATGTATATTATACCAGAAAATGTTCAAATAACATCTATAAAAAATACAACAGGAACACATATTGTGATTGAAGCACAATCAAATAAATATGAACAATTAGGTATGTTTAAAGCAAAGTTAGATACAGAAATGTATTTGACAAATGTAATTTCTACTTCAGGACAGCAAGAAAATAATATAATTAAAGTAACGATAGAAGGAGATTTACCATGAAAAAATTATTAATCATCATTTTGATAATACTTGTGTTAATCCTAACAGTATTTACGATTATACAAGGCCTTCAAATTGGTAATTTGCATATTTGGGGAATACAAACAATACAAGCTGAAAATGCAAAATTAGATGAAACAGTTACAGAAGCCACAAGACTTGCAAGTTCTACGTTTCCAGGTAAAGTTGGCGAAGTCAATAGTAGTATGAAATCTTTAGAAGAGAAAAAAAATACTTATGAAGATATGGTTGCAGTAAGTGACACAGGAGATATTCAAACAGCAACGCAATTATCAAATTACACCTTAGATTTTTTATGGACAGAAATTGGTACACATGCAACTAGTGAAGGGGTTAATATTGATATATCCTTGACAGCTGGAACAGGAGGGGAAAATGTATATGATTTAAACTTCACAGCTGTTGGAAGTTATATAGGAATATGTGAATTTATTAGAGATATAGAAGATGATTCAGATTTAGCATTTAAAATCGAACAATTTTCTATGACAACTGGTGAATCAACATCTTCTTTAAGAGCAACTTTTGTATGTAAGAATATCCCAATTGAAGGTATATCTTCAATCAATACAGATACAAGTACTTCAACACAAGGAAATACAACAAACACGACGAATACAACAAATACCACTACAAATAGCTCGTCAAATACAGCACAAAGCAATAGTACAAACACAACAAATACTGCGAAATAGAAAAGGAGTGTATTATGGCTAAAAAAGTTATAAAAGAAATCATTATTATGTTATTAATATGTTTGGCAATTATATTAATATTGGGCGTATTATTATATGAATATGTACCAAGTAATAAGATCATACCAGATGAAGTGTCTTACACGACACCAGCAACAGTGCAAGAGGAATTAAGTAAAAGTAAAGATGTTGAAAATGATGAAATTATCTTAACATATAGTGTAGATTCTACAGATTTAGATAATTATGAAAGAATTAACACCTATGTACCAGGGAAAGCAAATCCATTTTCACCATATAATAAAGAAACAACAACTGCTGGAGAAAATACGACACAAAATGGTAGTTCAAATGCCAATACAAATACAAATTTAGAAAATACAAATGAAACAACGGAAAACACAACTACTTCCGAAGGATCAACCTTTTATCCTGATAAAGGAACCAAATAGTTTTTAACGTTATGTTTTTTAAACATAAATAATATATATTAATGCATATCAAAAGAAAAGGAGGAAACAAAAATGAGAAACCAAAGAGGTATTACTTTAATCGCTTTAGTAATCACAATTATTGTTTTATTAATTTTAGCAGGGGTATCAATTGCTATGCTTACAGGAGAAAATGGTATATTAACAAAAGCAACAGATGCAAAAGCTAAGAGTGCAGAAGCAGAAGCTGAAGAAGCTTTGAAATTAGCACTTTCAGAAATTTTAGCAAATAAGTTAGACCCTACTTATGAAGGTAGCGAAGATGTCATTAATGAAGCTAATATAAAAAAATTAGTGACAGATAATAACAATAATGTAACAGTTACTGAGGCAACAGAAACAGAAGCAAACGATACAGTACCAGCGTATTTTACAGTAAAATTACAACTTGGTAATAATAGTGTATATACACGTTATGTTGAAACAGAATCAGGAAAAGTTTCTACTAGTGTACCAACTGCATCAGTTGAATCAGGAAGCTAATATATAAAAATTATAGTTATAAACTAAAAGCCATACGCACACTTGAGTGTGTATGGCTTAAATATTAAAAATAGAAGTAAAACAGATAAAATGAATACGATTATGATAGATAGAAGGAGAGAAAATGGATATACTACTATATATATTAATATTCATAATGGGGACTGTATTTGGTAGTTTTTTTACATTAGCAATATATAGAATACCAAAGAAACAAGATATTACACATACACATTCATATTGTCCTAATTGTAATCATAAATTAGGTTTTTTAGATTTAGTTCCTATATTTAGTTATATCTTTTTGTTAGGAAAATGTAGATATTGTAAAACAAATATTAGACCTAGATATTTTATCTTAGAACTTTTATCTGGTTTCACATTTGTCATAATCGCATATATGTTAAATATGAATATCAATAATTTAAGACCAATGTTATTAGCAGAAGGTGCATTTATGGCACTTTATTTGTGTTTTATTTTTATCATGGCAGGTATTGATGCAGAAAATAGGAAAATTGAAAAATCAATATCTATGTATGGTATTTTACTTTCTATTGTTTATATAATATATCTATGTGTAATAGAGAAAGATAGTATATTTAGATATGTTATATATTTAGCATTTTATGTTATCATTTTAATACTAGACACCGTTACTTTAAAGAGATATGCAAAAAATAGTTATGTTCATGGTATGATACTAACCGTTTTAACGATGGTCATTTTTACAGGAGAGTATGTGGTAATAAATACGATTATTATGACAGCACTTGTGGTAGCAATTAATTTATTATTACATAAAGTAGCAAATATCAGAAAAAGAGTTAGAAGCGAAAAAAAAGATTATGGCAAAAATATAAATTATGGAGTTATTTTAGCCATAGCCAATATTTTAAATCTTATCTTTGTATTAGCTTGGTATAAATTTTTTATTTAATTTTAAGAAAGGAAATGCTAATGAAAGTAAAAAGTGAAAAAGGAATTACGAATATAGATATAACAGTTTCAATTATATTAATTACACTATTTGTATCAATCATTGCAACTATCATGTATACAATTCATGCAAATTCTACTTCTATGAATCGAAAGACAGAGGCAATGAATTATGCAATTAATGAAATAGAAAATATTAAAGCACAAGATTTTGATACTTTACAAGATACAAATGAGGAAGCAAATGAATTTGTGGATATAATAGATACAGAGGGAAATACAACAGGATATGCTAAAAAAGTAACAATAATAGATTATGCTAACTTACCAGAAAACAAAGAAAATGATGCAATTTTGTCAGGGCTTGTGAAAAAGGTGACAGTAGAAATTGCTTATAAAGTAGGAAATACCACACAAACAGTTGATTTATCAACAGTCATTACAAAAAATAGTTAAGGAGAAAGACTATGCGTACACAAACAGGAGTTACATTAATATCAGTAACCATATATGTTATTGTCATGGTGATTGTAGTAGCTGTTATTACAGTTTTGACTTCATATTTTTATAAAAATGTAGATATTACTGCTACAAGGCAAGATTTAAATCAGCAATACACAAAATTTAATACGTATTTCATAGAAGAAGTAAATAAAAAAGGAAACAAAATACTAGATATAGGAGAAACACAAGAAGATGATGAAAATGCTATCCAAAAATATATCGTATTTTCAAGTGGAAATCAATATACATATATTCCCCAAAATAAAGGGATATATATAAATCAGGTAAAAATTGCAGAAAATATAACAAATTGTACCTTTACTAGCCAGGAAGATGAAAATGGAAAAACAATTGTAACAGTTGTCATACAAGGAGATAATTTTGAAAAAACGACAACATATACGCTAGTAGATTAAAAACTGTGAAAGAGGTGTTTACTATGGATTTAAAAAGAAGACAACCCATTGGTGTAGAATTAGTAAAAAGAGGAATTGTCAATGAAGAAGATATTCAAAAAGCATTAGATTATCAAAGGCAACATCCAAACACAAAAATAGGAGATTGCTTATATGAATTAGAAGCATGTGACCCATATGTACTAATTACAACAATTGGTGAAATATTAGGAGAAAAAGGTATTTTACTATCTAAAAATTCAGTAAAAATCAATGTAGAAGAATACATTTCTTTAGATATTGCAAAAAAGAATAAAGCAATTCCTTTTGAAATAGAAAATGGAAAAATTAAAGTATGTTTTGCCAATACAGTTAATAGAAAAAGTATAGAAACTATCCGTTTATTACTTTTAAACAAAGGACTGATTATGGATAGCTATATTACCTTTGAAAAAGAAATTGTACAAATACTAAAATCTTTAGAGGGAAAAGCCAATACAGATATTCGTGGTTCAGGAATAACAGTTATTAATTTAGTAGATAGTATCATTAAAACAGGGATTGAAAAAAGAGCTAGTGACATTCATATAGAACCAATGGCAACAGCGGTTCGTGTTAGATATAGAATTGATGGAGAATTGTTCACAGCAGCAAATTTAGATAAAGAAAAGCAACAACAAATCATAGGAAGATTAAAGGCGATTTCTAATATGCATCAAGAAAAACAAGAAGCACAAGATGGTAGAATTCTACTTTATGAAGACTACAATATTCGTGTATCATCACAACCAAATGTGTATGGAGAAAAATTTGTTTTAAGGTTATTAAAGAAAAATGAAAATATCAAAAATATCTTTGATTTAGGGTATTACGGAGAAGAAGAAGAGTTTAAAAAAAGTGTCAATAAGAAAAATAGTATTACGATTGTAGCTGCACCTACAGGAGAAGGTAAAACCACTTCTTTGTACAGTATTATCGATTCATTGAATAAACCAGAAATCAATATTACAACAATTGAAGACCCTGTGGAAATTCGAATTCCAGGATTAAACCAAATTGAAATTGATAATAGAACAACATTTGCAGGTGCGTTGAGGACTGTATTAAGACAAGACCCAGACATTATCCTAGTTGGAGAAATCAGAGATAGAGAAACAGCTGAAATTGCAATACAAGCTGGACAAACAGGACATTATGTATTATCAACTATCCATACGATTGATAGTATAGAAGTGATTAACCGATTAAGAAAAATTGGTATATCTGATTATGATATTTCAAGTACGTTAGCGACTATCATTTCACAAAGATTGATAAGAAGAATTTGTCCAAAATGTAAAAAAGAAAGAGAATTTACAAAAGAGGAAAAAGAAATTATAACAAATATATTAGAAAAAAATGGAGAGAAGATTGATTTAAAAGATATAAAAACCTTTGATTCATCAGGGTGTGACTATTGTAATGGAACTGGATTTTATGATAGAATTGGAATTTTTGAAATATTAAATATGACAGAACCATTAAAAGAATTAATTATTTCAGGTGCATCAAGTATGGAGATTAGAAGAAAAGCATTAGAAGAACAGTATAGACCACTAATTGTTGATGGAATTATGAAAGTAATAAAAGGGGAAACTACCTTAGAAGAATTAAATAAGAAATTATTGGTTTTCTAGTTAAAAAGTGATTTTATGAAAATATAAAAGAGGAGGAACAAAACATGAATATGGATAAAATCCTAGATATTGCAATGCAAAAAGATGCATCAGATGTTCACATGATATGCGGAAATAAGCCAATGCTTAGAATTGCAAGAGATTTAGTTGAAATAGAAGAAATGAAAGAATTGACAGAAGAAGATATGTCAGAGGCATATGATTATTTAGTAAGAGGAAATATAGACAAAGATGAAGTATATAATTCAACTAAAAAATTGGATTTATCATATGAATATAAAGATATTCGTTTAAGGGTTAATATTTCTTCTTCAGATGAAATTCCAACATGTACATTAAGACTTATCAAAAATGAGTTACCACCTTATGAATCTTTAGGTATACCAGATGTCGTAAGAAGAATGACTTATCAACCACAAGGATTAATTTTGGTTACAGGAAAAACAAACTCTGGTAAAAGTACAACCTTAAACTCACTGATAGATTACATTAATGAAAATCAAAATAAAAAGATATTAACCTTAGAAAATCCAATTGAATTTAAGCATCATTCTAAAAAATCATTAATTGTTCAAAAGGAAATAGGAAGAGGAAGAGATGTTTTAACTTTTAGTGATGGTGTAAAAAACTCTCTAAGAGAAGATTGCGATATTTTAGTAATTGGAGAGATTAGAGATAGAACGACAATGGAGGCAGCTATTGAAATGGCAGAGTCTGGACATTTAGTAATTGGAACATTACACACAAAATCTTGTGCAGAAACGATTGACAGAATGATAAATTTCTATGAAGTAAGAGACCAAGCAAGTATTAAATATTTATTATCTGCATTATTAAAATTAGTTGTTTCGCAAAGATTATTAAAAGGAATAGATGGAAAATTGGTTTTGGTTCCAGAAGTAATGGTAGTGGATAATATTGTTGCAGGAATTATAAGAAAAGAAAAATTAAGCGTATCTGAAATAGAAGATGCCATACAAAGCAATTTAGAAAAAGGAAGTATAGGACTAATCAATTCTTTAGCAGAATTATTTGTAGAAGATAAAATTACACTAGAACAAGCTAAATCACAAATAGAAGAGAAAAACCAAGAAATCTTAAATAGAACCATTATGCAATTAAAAATTAAGAAAAGTACAGCTAGAAACAAATAAAGAGGAGGTAACATATGCCAACATATATATATAGGGCTATGACAAAATCAGGGGTCATTGTAAGAAATAAGATAGAAGCACCTAGCAAACAGAATTTGTTAAAAATGCTGAAAGGAAATGACTTATTACCTATTAATGTAGAACAAATTCGATATATTGGACAACAACAAAAAAAGACTAAGAAAAATATCCCCAATATAGAAGAAATCATGAAAAATGTTAACACGACAAATATAGGAAAAAGTAGGCCAAAGCAATTATCAACAAAGGAAAAAGTAAACCTATATTTTGCAAAAACAGAGAAAATAACGACCAGAGATATTATGATATTTACACAAAATTTTTATCTGTTAAAAAAAGCAAACTTTAATAATATACATGCATTAGATACGATTATTCAAAGTACAGAAAACGTTTCTTTTAGAGGGATTTTGGAAGACATATTAGCTGGAGTGGAAGCTGGTGAAAATATGTACACAACAATGGAATACTATTCTAATATTTTTCCATATATCTACATTAATATGATAAAAGTAGGGGAATTGTCAGGTTCTCTTACAAAATCCCTAGAACAGGCTGTTAAATATTTAGATGAATCAGATGCTTTGACTAGAAAATTAAGATCGATTTTAATACCAAATATTGTTCAATTTGTATTATTGTTAGTTATGCTTTTTGTAGGAACATTAGTAGCGATACCCGCAATTCAAGGGATTTTTGATGAATTGGGAACAGAAGAAGAGTTACCAGCAGTTACTTTATGGTTTGCAGATGTTGTAGATAATCTAATCACATATTGGTATATCCCTGTCGCTATTCTTGTGATTATTGCATCAGGAATTGTGTTTTACATCAATACACCAAAAGGAAAATATAACTTCCATTACTTTAAATATAAAATGCCAGTATTTGGAGAATTAATTTTTGCTTTAGACTTTTCAAGATTTTTAAAAGCCATGTTACTGAATTTAAGAAATGGAATGAGAATACAAGATTCTATTGAAGTTAGTAAAAATGTTGTAAAAAATTATGTCATGCTATCTATGATAGAAACATCTATTAATAATATGTTAACAGGTAGCTCATGGATAGAGCCATTTGAGGAATCAGGACTAGCCAAATCTATGATAACAGAAATGCTAAAAATTGGTATGCAAACAGACTTAGCAGAAATGATGGAAAAACTAGTAGAATACATGCAGATAGATATTGATAATATTATGGAAAAAATCATGAAAGTATTACCACAAGTGGTATATGCAATTGTTGGTGTTGTACTAATTTTCTTTGTGTTAGTTGTATTAGTACCATGTATTCAAGTATATATGGGAAATTTCTTATTCTCAGCATATGGTGTATAAAAAGGAAATTTATGGAGCATTTAGATAAGCAAAATGTTCCATAATTTTTTTTGGATAATATAATGCTTTTTTTAAAGCCATATGATATAATCAAAAAAGAGAAATGATTTTACACAAATTTAAGAAAGTGGTGAGCCTAAAATGAAAATAGGGATTGATTTAGGTGGTAGTCATATTGCCATAGGAGTGGTGGACAATAAAGGAAAAATACTAGAAAAAGTAGAAAAACGAATTACAAAAGCAGAAAAAAATGCAATTAAAAAAGTAATAGAGGAATATATTATTGAAAAAACATCTAATTTTTTAGAACAATACAAAATCACAGAAATGGGAATTGCCATACCAGGAACTGTAAAAAACGAAACAGTTGTAAAATCTGCTAATTTAGGATTAAAAAATTATGAAATTGTGAAAAATTTGCAAGAAAAAATACAATTACCAATAAAGATTCGAAATGATGCAAAATGTGCGGCATTAGCAGAAAATATATATGGTGCATTAAAATCATATAATAGAAGTATATTTTTAACATTAGGAACAGGAATTGGAGGAGCGGTTATTCTTCATGATACGCTATTAGATACAGGAGAATTACCTGGCTGTGAATTTGGGCATATGTTAATAGAAAAAAATGGAAACTTATGCAGATGTGGAAAAAAAGGTTGTTGGGAAACATATGCTTCTATGAAGGCATTTAAAGACAATTTAAGAGAAATCCTAGATTTAGACGAAAGAACGAGTGGAAAAGAATTGTTAGATATATTAAGGAAAATGGATAAAAATAATTCTAAATATGCACAAACCAATAAGCTGATAGAACAATATATAGAATATTTGAGCATAGGAATATCTAATTTAATAAATATTTTTGAGCCTGAGGCTATTGGAATTGGTGGGAGTTTTGTATTTTATGAGGAAATTTTCCTAGAGAGATTGAAAATAAAATTGTTACATGATAATTTATTGTTTAATGAAAGAAAAGTAATTAACATTCAAACAGCTATATTAGATAATGATGCAGGTATGATTGGGGCAACTTTATAAAAATAATAAAGGAAAGGAGCAAGTTGCATGAAAGAAGAGAAAAAAGCAACAAGACAAAGTTATGGAGAAATGTTAGAAAAATTAGGAGGAGAAAATGAGAAGATTGTTGTATTAGATGCAGACCTATCAGCAGCAACAAAAACCAGTATTTTTGCCAAGAAATTTCCAGACAGATTTTTTGATATGGGAATTGCAGAGGCCAATATGATGGGGGTAGCAGCAGGTATGGCATCTTGTGGAAAAATACCATTTGTTAGTACATTTGCAGCTTTTGCAGCAGGACGTGCTTATGACCAAATTCGTTCTAGTATTTGTTATCCAAATTTAAATGTAAAAATATGTGCAACCCATTGTGGAATTACGGTAGGAGAAGATGGAGCAACACATCAAATGATAGAAGATTTAGCCTTAATGAGAGCTTTGCCGAATATGACTGTTTTATGTCCATCAGATGATGTAGAGACAAAATGGTTGATAAAAGAAATTGCCAATATAAAAGGACCTGTATATGTGAGATTAGCAAGGCTTGCAACACCAGGAATTTATGAAGAAAACCAGTCATTTGAAATCGGAAAAGCAGTACAAATAGGAGAAGGAACAGATGCAACTGTTTTTGCAACAGGAGTGGTTGTACCAGAGGCTATAAAAGCAAAAGAAATTTTAGAAAAAGAAGGTATTAACATTCGAGTAGTAGATATGCATACCATAAAACCAATTGATAGAGACATGATTATAAAATCAGCAAAGGAAACTAAAAAATTAATTTCTATTGAAGACCATAGTATCATTGGTGGATTGGGAAGTGCTATTAGTGAAGTATTAACAGAAGAATATCCTTGTAAATTAATGAGAATGGGAATTAAAGACACATTTGGAAAATCTGGAAATGCAGTAGAATTATTGAAATATTTCGGATTGACGAGTGAAGAAATTGTTGATATGATAAAGAAATAGCCCAAAAGGAGAAGATATGGAAGACGCTAACAAATGAAATGTGAATTTTATGTGAATTTTTTGAAATGAAGAAAAACGAAGAAAAATGATAGAAAAGGCAAAAAAACCAACTTTTTCTATCGTTTTTTTATATAGAACCTATTGCAAATTTTGTTCTTTATTGTTATGATTAGATAGAATAAAATATATAATAGAATATTATGCGAAAAAATAGATAAGGAGAGCAAAAGATGATAGAATTTAGAAATGTCACAAAGACATATGACACAGGTACAAAAGCAGTAAAAAATGCGAATTTCAGAATTGACAAAGGCGAATTTGCTTTTTTAGTTGGAACTTCAGGAAGTGGAAAATCAACATTAATTAAATTGATTCTAAAAGAAGAAGAACCAACTTCAGGAAATATTATTATCAATGGAAAAGATACCACATTTTTAAAACCAAATAGAATTCCATATTTAAGAAGAAGTATGGGTGTTGTATTTCAAGATTTCAGACTATTACCAGATAAAACAGTATATGACAATGTTGCTTATGCAATGTATATTGTAAGAGCAACACCAAGACATATTAGAAGACAAGTTCCAATGGTACTTTCACTAGTTGGTTTAAGCGGAAAAGCAAAAATGTATCCAAATGAATTATCAGGAGGAGAACAACAAAGAGTGGCATTAGCAAGGGCATTGGTAAACAATCCATCTATGCTAATTGCAGATGAACCAACAGGAAACTTAGATCCAGAAACAGCATGGGATATTATGACATTGTTAAATGATATCAATATGAGAGGAACAACCGTTGTTGTTGCAACACATGCAAAAGACATTGTTGACAAGATGAAGAAAAGGGTTATTCATATTAGAAAAGGTGAAATCATAAAAGATGATAAAAAAGGTGGGTATGAACTGTGAAATATAATATATTAGGATATTTAATTGGAGAAGGATTTAGTAACGTATTTAAAAATAAGAAATCAACAGGGGCGTCACTAATGATTATGTGTGCAACCATGATTATATTTGGTGTATTTTTAATCTTAAGTGAAAATATCAACCATTTTGTACAAGAAGTAGAAGAAGCACAAGGAATACAAGTATTTGCGACCGATGAAGCAACAGAGGAACAAATTAAGCAATTAGGAGAAGATATTAGTAAAGTTAATGGTGTCAATACAACAGAATATGTATCTAAAGAACAAGCATTAAATCAAATGAAAGAAAAATTTGCAGAAAATGAAGAATTGTTAGAAGGATATGATGGAGAAAATAATATTTTTACAGCATCATATATTGTAACATTAACAGACTTAACATTAAGTGAGCAGGTACAAAAAGATATATCACAATTAGCAAATGTAAAAAAGATTACAAGTTCTAATGAAACTGTATCAACCTTAATTGATTTAGCAAATGGAATAAAAATTGTGACAGCAGTTATTTTAGCATTGCTAATTATTATATCTATATTTATCATTTCAAATACGATTAAATTGACTGTCCATGCAAGAAGAAAAGAAATTTCTATTATGAAATATGTAGGGGCGACAAATGGATTTATCAGATGGCCTTTTATTGTAGAAGGTATGATTATTGGAATTATTGCAAGTGCAATTTCAATTGTGATTGTAGCAGTTGCCTATAATTTCATTGCAGAACAAATGGTAAATTCACACTTTATGAGAACAGTAGGGGTTAGCTTAGTAGGATTTTCAGATATGTTCAGTTCAATTATATTGATATATATGTTACTAGGAATTGGAATAGGAGCCATAGGAAGTATTATTTCTATGAGAAAATATTTAAAAGTATAAAGGAGTAGAGCATGCGTAAATATTTATGTATGGTTTTAGCTTTTATCATCATTTGTACATATATAACTGTGGTATATGCAGAAGACGATGCAACGAACAGTAATTTAACAGATTTACAAACACAACAGCAAGATTTACAAAATCAGATACAACAATCAAATGAAGAATTGGAAGAAGTGCAGAGCCAATTATCAGAAAATTTGCAACAAATAGAAAAACTAGATGAAAGAATTAGAGAATCAGAAAGTAAGATAGAAAAATTAGATGCACAAGTAAAAGCACTGCAAGAAGAAATAGGAAATATTCAATCTCAATTAGAAGTAGCACAAAAAAATTATGAAAAACAAAAAGGGATTATGGAAAAAAGACTGGTAGCTATTTATGAATCTGGTGATACAAAGTATTTAGATGTACTATTAAAATCAAGCAATATATCAGAATTTTTATCAAATTATTATTTGATAACAGAAATTGCATCAGTTGATAAAGATTTATTAAATGAAGTAGAAACAGAAAAAAAAGAAATTGAATTGGCAAAACAAAAATTAGAAAAAAATCAAGAAACATTAGCAACTGCATTACAAACACAAACCAAGACAGCAACAGTATTGCAAAATACCAAAGCACTAAGAGAAAACTATATCTCTAGATTATCAGATGAGGAAAAAGCAAAACAACAAAAAATAGATGAAATGACAGCACAATATGAAATTGTCAATCATCAAATATTAGAACTTGCAAAGCAAGGATTAGATACAGCTTACATAGGAGGCGTGCTTGCTTGGCCAGTACCAGGATATACCAAAATTACCTCAAATTATGGAATGAGGGTACACCCCATTACAGGACAGTATAAATTGCATACAGGAGTTGATATTAGTGCACCAATTGGAGCAAATTTTGTAGCAGCTAATGATGGAATTGTTACAAAGGCAGAATATAACACAGCCTATGGAAATATGGTTATCATAGACCATGGAGGCGGGATTTCTACATTATATGCACATGGTTCAGAAATATTAGTAACAGTTGGACAAACTGTAAAGAAAAATGAAGCCATTTTAAAAGTAGGGTCAACAGGATATTCTACAGGACCACATGCCCATTTTGAAGTGAGAATTGATGGAGTGGTAACAAATCCAATACCATATATTACAAATGGATTGGTTCCAGGTTCTGAGACAGAAGAAGATTCACAAGAAGAAACAGACTTGACAAATGAGTATTAAAAACAAATGTGAGAGGAAAAGGAGAAAAACGAAATGAAAAAAATAGGACTCAAAATTGTAGGAAGTATATTAATTGTAGTTGTTATATTACAACTTAATGTTGTAATGGCGGCAACAAAATCAGAATTAAATGCAAGCAAAACAGAAACAGATAAAAAAATAGAAGAAGCACAAGAAGAATTAGAAACGATTGGTGCAGAAAAATCACAAACATTACAACAAGTAGAAGGTTTAATTGCACAAATATCTTCTGCACAGTCAGAAATAGATGCATTAGATGATAAAATAGAAGATATGAACACACAAATAGAAGAATCTCAAGCAAAATTAAATGAAAAACAAGAAGAATATGAAGATAAAGAAGCATTACTAGAAAAAAGATTAGTAGCTGCTTATGAAGCAGGTGAAACTTCTTATCTAGATGTCCTACTTTCTTCAAGTAGTTTAACAGATTTAATTTCAAATTATTATATGCTATCTGAAATTACACAAAGTGATTTAGAATTAATGGATAAAATTAAGACAGAAAAAGAAGAAATAGAAAAGGCAAAACAGACACTTGAAACAAGTAAACAAGAATTAGATAGTGTAAGAGCACAAAAACAACAAAAAGCAACCCAGTTACAAAACACAAAAAGTCAAAAAGATACGTATGTAGCACAATTAAATGAACAAGAAAAAAATACCCAAGCAGAATTAGAACAATTTGAGAAAGATAAAAGAGAGATACAAGCGCAATTAGAAGCTATTGCAAAACAAGAAGCAGCAAATGCTGGTAATTCAAATGTTTCTAATATTACCAATAATCCAAGTGCAAGTGGATATATAAGACCAATCGTAGGATATGGTATTACTTGTGGCTGGATGGGATATAGCGGACATACAGGTGTTGATTTTAGTGGTTCTGGTATTTCAGGAAAACCTATATTGGCTGCTAAAGCAGGAACAGTTGTTACTTCAACTGCCTTAAAATATCCTAATGGAAATTATAAAAGTTATGGGGAATATATTGTTATCAACCATCATGATGGAACCATGACATTATATGCACATGGAGCACCAGGTTCAAGGTTAGTTAGCCCAGGACAAAGTGTTCGTCAAGGTCAACAAATTATGAGTGTGGGAACAACAGGAAATTCAACAGGATATCATTTACATTTTGAAGTAAGAGTAAATGGTGTACCAGTGAATCCAACACCATATTTACCATAAGTTAAATACGAATATAAAAAGTAAAGTCGTTAATTAATAAAGTTACTTGGAAGTACTTCACAAAGATAAAAAACCTTTGATAAGGAAAAAGGAGGAACATATGAGGAATTTTTTGGTGAAAATGTTAGGTGGACTTATCATAATGATAGTTATCTTACAATTTCATGTTATGGTATATGCTAATGAAATTACAGACCTAGAAAATCAGCAATCTTCTAATGAGAAAAAATTGAAAGATGTAGAAAATCAAAAAAATCAAGTTACACAAGAAAAAAGTGATGTACAAGAACAAGTTGACACATTAAACAGCCAAATAGCTAGTTATGAAAGTCAAATAGGAGACTTGGAATATAAAATTAATGACTTGAATACTAAAATAACAGATGCAGAAAATCAAATAAATGAAAAACAGGGAAATTATGATAAACAACAAGCATTATTAGAGAAAAGATTAGTGGCAACCTATGAGTCAGGTGAAACTTCATTTTTAGATGTTTTGCTTTCATCAAAAAATTTAGTAGACTTGATTTCAAATTATTACATGATTTCTGAAATTGCAGAAGCAGATATGCAATTAATGGAAAATATTGAAAACGAGAAAAAAGAGATTGAAGAAGCAAAAACAACTTTAGAACAGAGTAAACAAGAATTAGATAATTCTAAAACAGAAAAACAAAGTATGTCTCAGCAATTACAAGTAGCCAAAAATGAAAAAAGTAAATATGTGTCTCAACTATCGGCAGAGGAACAAGATTTACAAGAAGAAATTGACCAATTAACACGAGACAATCAAAAAATATTAAATGATATTCGTATAGCGCAAGAAAAATATAAAGAGCAATTAGAAGAATTGGCGAATAAAAAGCCATCTGGAGGTGGAAGTTCTTCTTCAAATGGTTCTAGTTCGTCAGGAGGTAGTTCATCAGGAGGAAGCTCATCAAGTGGCACTTCTAATGCAGGTGGATTTATTAGACCAGTTAATGGAGGAACAGTTACTTGTAATGGTTACTATTCAAGCGGAAAATTCCATGGAGCAATTGATTATGGTATTAGTGTAGGAACGCCAGTTTATGCAGTAGCAGATGGAGTGGTATTAACTACCAATAATTTAACCACTAGTTATGGTACATATGTGGTTATCCAACATGTGAATGGATTGCAAACATGGTATGCGCATGGAACACCAGGATCAATTTGTGTATCGCCAGGACAATCTGTTTCACAAGGGCAAATGATTATGAAAAGTGGAAATTCAGGAAATTCATCAGGAGCACATCTACATTTTGAAGTAAGAAGAGCACCATATACATATAGTTATAGTGCGACGAAATATGGCGATGATTGCAGAGTAGATCCAAATCTATATTTTTAAGAAGCAAAATGGTCGTCTAAGTGTGCGATGGAATGTTTCATTTCGTAGCACACATTTTTATTGAATAGGAAAAATTACTTTTTCCTATTCAATAAAAAAACAACATTGCACAGAAAAATTGCAAAGCAATTTTTCGCGTCGACAAATCTTTACGCTTCTTTGAGAACTTAAACATATATAGTTAAATTAGAAAAGTAGAGAAAAGTTCTCGCGAAGCGAGATTTGTCCTTATATATAAGAAACATTTTATAAAAAGAATTGGTTTGGAATTTAAATTGGATTGTGAAATATAATAGAATAATAAAAGAATATTTTCATGAAAGGAAGAATTTTGATGGAAGGAAAAAAGAGATATCAAGTATATAGGACAATTATGCTAGTGGTTTTAGTAGCATTTATTACCTTTATACTAACTTCAATAGGATTTTATCAATATTTTGTGAAAGGAGATAGCCTAAACAAATATTTAACATTTATGACATCTGATAAAAGCCAAGACATTTCACAAACATTAGATACTTATCGTGCAGTAATTGATAAATATTATTTAGGAGATGTGGATGAAGAAGCCTTAAAAAAAGGGGCTATACAAGGATATATAGAAGGATTAGGTGACCCCTATACAGAATACATTTCTAAAGAAGATATGGAAGATTATTTAGATGATACTATGGGAAATTTTGTAGGAATTGGTATCTATATGATAGAAGATCCAGAGACAAATCAAATTATGGTATTATCACCAATAAAAAGTAGCCCAGCAGAAAAGGCTGGAATTAAGCCAGGAGACTATATTATATCAGTTAATGGTGAAGAATGTACAGCAGATGATATGACTGTCATTTCAACAAAAATAAAAGGAGAAGAAGGAACAACTGTAAAGTTACAAGTTTTAAGAGGAGAAGAAACGTTAGATTTTGAAATTACAAGAGAAAATATTATTGTCAATCCAGTTGAAGGAGAAGTGCTAGAAAATCATATAGGATATATTGCATTTTCATCATTTGATGAAAATACAGCAGAAGAATTTAAAACAAAATTTGAAGAACTACAAGCAAAAGGAATTACCTCACTAATTATTGATTTAAGAAATAATGGTGGAGGAATTGTGGATGAAGCATTACAAATAGCAGGATATATAGCAGACAAAGATTCTGTTTTGTTATACGAAGTTGATAAAGATAACCATGAAACCGTAGAAAAAAATACAAGTAATCCCATCATAAATATGCCAGTCATTATTTTAACAAATGAAAATACAGCAAGTTCATCTGAAATATTAGCAGGAGCATTGAAGGATTTAGGGAAAGCAAAAACGGTAGGAACGGTTACTTATGGAAAGGGTGTTATTCAACAGATATTGACACTTCCAGATGGTAGTGGATTAAAAATAACAACAGATAAGTACTTAACACCAAATAGAACAGAAATTAATGAAAAAGGTATCGAACCAGATGAAACAGTAGAATTACCTGAAAATGTAGAAAGTGTGTTAAATGTAGATAAAAATCAAGATACACAATTGCAAAAGGCAATAGAAATGTTAAAAAATCAATAAAATTATATGAAAATAAAAGGGAATGTAAGAAGCTTAAAATCTTTTTAACATTATAAAACCTTTGTGAAGGGAATGAGTTAAAAATGAATTTACCAAACAAGTTAACGATATTTAGAGTAATGTTAGTACCAATTATGGTAATCATACCATTTTTTGGTATAGAAGGAAATTTGTGGGGAATACCAGTAACATATTTAATTGTAGATTTTATATTTATATTAGCGTCATTAACAGATAAATTAGATGGATATATTGCAAGAAGTAGAAATCAAGTAACTGCATTTGGAAAATTTTTAGATCCATTGGCTGATAAAATATTAGTATTAGCAGCTATGTTGATGCTGGTGGAAATGAATAAATTGCCAGCATGGATTCCTATTATTGTATTAGCAAGAGAATTTTTAGTATCTGGATATAGATTAATTGCAGTAGAAAAAGGGGGAGAAGTAATTGCTGCTTCAAAATGGGGAAAATTAAAAACAGTGACACAAATGATAGCGATTATCTTAGCCTTTCTAGATTTACACGCTTTTGCTACATGTTTTACAGGAACTTTGCAAGGTGCTGATTTTATATTAAATCTAACAGTAACCATTATGATGCTTATTCAAACGATTGCTACCATTTTTTCTGGAATAGATTATATGAAAGGCATAAAAAAATATATGCAAGATTAATGGAGTTGGAATATATAAGTATATACAAAGGATTAAAATCATAAATATATGATAGAAATAGAAAAAAATGAAATTTGTATTGACAAATTTCATTTTCTGCCGTAATATAAGGAAAGTATGTAAGTACAATAAGAAAGTACAAAAAAGTACGCAATTCAAGGAGGAATTACTATGGAAGAAAAGGAAGTTATATTAACACAAGAAGGGTATAATAATTTAGAGAAGGAGTTAAATTTTTTAAAAACTGAAAAAAGAGCAGATATAGCAGAGAGAATAAAAGTAGCTTTAGGTTTTGGAGACTTATCAGAAAATTCAGAATATGATGAAGCAAAAAATGCACAAGCAGAAAATGAAGTAAAAATAGCAGAATTAGAAAATAAATTAAGACATGCAAAAATCATAGATGAGAAAGATATAGATACAGAAACAGTTCAAATTGGTAATAAAGTAAAGGTATTAGATGTTGAGTTTGATGAAAAAATAGAGTATACGATTGTCGGTTCAACAGAAGTGAATTTAGTTGAAAATAAAATATCAAACGAATCTCCATTAGGAGAAGCTCTATTGGGGGCTAAGAAAAACCAAACAGTTGAGGTAAATGCACCAGCAGGTGTAATGAAATATAAAATATTATCAATTAAAAAATAAAGGATTTTGGGGAAGCTCCCGAAATCCTTTATTGTATACTAGCTTCTAAAGCAATTTTTATCATATTATCTAAACCTTGTTCTCTTTCTTCAGAAGTAGCAGTTTTAGTTTCAAATCGTGAATCAACAACGGTCATTAGACAAGTAGCTTTTTTGTTTAACATTTTTGCATTATAACATAAAGCAAAAGCTTCCATTTCGGCACTTAAAGGGAAAAAGTTTTGTTTGTGTACTCTGTCCATAAATTTGTCAAAATTTTCTTTTGTCATATATGGATCAAAACTATCATTACAGATAGTATTTCCTTCAATAATATTGATTCCTATTTTATTGGCGGTACTTTTGATTTTTTCATTCAATTCTTTGCTAGTATCAATAAAATGACAATCATCATTATTAAAACCTAAAGCATAGGTACTTTCTGTAAAGATAGAATTTGATAAAACAATATCAAATAAGTTTAAATCAGGAACATAAGCTCCACAAGAACCAATTCTTATAATATTTTCTACTTCATAAAATTTGAATAATTCATAAGAATAAATTCCCATACTAGGCATTCCCATTCCAGATGCCATGACGGTAATTTCTTTTCCTTTATATTCACCTGTATAGGCATAAATATTTCTTACTTGGTTTACTAATTTGTAAGTATCTAAAAATTTTTCAGCAATGTGTTTTGCTCTAAGTGGGTCACCAGGCATGATAACAGTTTTTGCAATATCTCCCAAATTTGCTTCATTGTGCGGTGTAGACATATTCAATTCCTCCTTGAAATATAAAAATATTAAATAATTGTATCATTAAAATGCAAAATTAGTATATCAATAAAAGGAACAAAAGGCAATAATCAAATTCCTAGTAGAAAGAAAATGAAATATTTTCTAGCAGTACTAAAAATAAGAATATAGCTTTATATATAAATCATAATAAATGAAATTAGAATAAATCATAATAAACAAAATTAGAATTGACTTTTACAGATAAACATAATATAATTTTGAAGAATAAAAAATAATATAGACATGATTTTTATATATTAAGATAAAATGGAACTTTAAGGACTGTCCCTAAAGTTCAAAGAAAGGAAATGGATATGATAAATTTTAAATATATAATAGCAAATGCAATTGCTAAAGTGGTTAACATGGATGAGACAGAACTAGTAAGTTATATAGAAATACCGAAAGATAGTAATAATGGAGATTATGCATTTCCATGTTTTCGATTAGCAAAAGAATTAAAAAAAGTACCTCCAATGATTGCAACAGAGATTAAAGAAAAAATACAAATAGATGAGGCAAACATAGAAAAAGTGGAAGTAGTAGGAGGGTACTTGAATTTCTATATTTATCAACCCAAAATGGTAGAAGAGGTATTAAAAGAAATCGCAACACAACAAGAATATGGGAAATCACAAATTGGAAATGGAAAAAATATTGTGATCGATTATTCAGCACCTAATATTGCAAAACCATTTCATATAGGACATTTACGTTCTACGGTTATTGGTGGAGCATTATATAATATTTATCAATATCTTGGTTATCATACAATTGGTGTAAATCATTTAGGAGATTATGGAACTCAATTTGGTAAATTGATAGAGGGATACAAATTATGGGGAAGTGAATACAACATAGATGAAGATCCAATTAATGAATTAACGAAAATATATATACGTATTAATCAAGTATGTAAAGAAGATGAAACTGTTTTAGAACAATGTAGAATGAATTTCAAATTGTTGGAAGATGGAGATGCCTATTGTACAGAAATTTGGGAGAAATTTAGAAGCTTAAGTTTAAAAGAATTTCAAAAAGTATATGATTTATTAGGAAGCCATTTTGATTCATGGAATGGGGAAGCATTTTATTCAGACAAAATGCCAGAAGTGATTGATATATTAGAGAATACAGGAAAGCTCATAGAATCACAAGGAGCTAGAATTATAGATTTAGAAGACAAAGGAATGAATACACCATGTATTATACAAAAATCAAATGGTTCAACTACGTATGCTACCAGAGATTTAGCAGCTATTTTGTATAGAACAAGAACTTATGATTTTGATAAAGCACTATATGTTGTATCTTATGAACAAACATTGCATTTTAAACAAGTATTTGAAGTAGCAAAATTATTAGGAATTGACGAAAAATATACAAAAGGATTAAAACATGTCCCATTTGGAATGGTGTCTTTACCAAGTGGAAAAATGTCAACAAGAGAAGGAAATATTGTTAAACTAGAAGAATTATTAAATGAAGCAATTGCGAGAGCAAAAGAAATTATAGAAGAAAAAAATCCAGCTTTAGAAAATAAAGAAGAAGTAGCTAAAAAAGTTGGTGTAGGAGCTGTTATTTTTAATGATTTGTCAAACAGTAGAATTAAAGATGAAGTATTTGATTGGAATCAAATATTAAATTTTCAAGGAGAAACAGGACCATATGTGCAATATACATATGTACGTACAAAAAGTGTTCTAGAAAAAGCAGGATATATGCCAACAATAGAAGAAATCAATTTTGATAAAGTATTAGATGAATCTTCAAAAAATATTATAAAATTGATTTACAATTTTGAAAATATACTGATACAAGTAACAGAAAAAGAAGAGCCATCTATATTATCTAGATATTTAATTGAGTTAGCAAAAGCATATAGTAATTTTTATAATGATAATAAGATATTGGTAGAGGATAAAGAACTACAAAATGCTAGAGTATACTTAACATACGCAGTTGGAAAAGTATTAAAAACTGGTAGCAAATTATTAGGAATAGAAATGCCCAATAAAATGTAAAAAGCATAAGAAAATAGTTTCTATTTATCGGAAATATTGCAAGCTTGTAATAATCGATGAAATTTCCATGGAAAATATGATAAATTGCTTGACAGGAATAGAAAAATTGTGATAAAATATATAACTGTAATCCGCTTAGTCAAGGTACATAAATACTAACAAATAGGGTTAGTTACCTTTTTTAAGGATTAGCGAGTATACAAATAAGGGAGGTGCATTTTAGATGTACGCAATAATTGAAAGCTGTGGAAAACAATACAAAGTAGCAGAAGGAGATGTTGTATTTTTTGAAAAACTAGATGCAGAAGAAGGTAAAAAGGTTACTTTTGATAATGTAATACTAGTTTCAGAAGAAGGAAAAGTACAAGTAGGAAATCCTTATGTGAAAGGTGTAAAAGTAGAAGGAAAAGTAGTTTCTCATGGTAAAGGTAAAAAAATCATTGTTTTCAAAATGAAACCTAAAAAGAATTATAGAAGAAAACAAGGACATAGACAAC
>CALXQV010000016.1 GCA_944390535.1 uncultured Clostridia bacterium
TTTATATAAATGAAGGTATAAGCCAAAGTGAAAGATTGGTAAAATTAAATAGTATAGCGATACACCAGATGACTTTATTGACAGCGGATAATAGAATTAAAAAATTAGAAGATATTACAAAAAATAAGAAACTATATTTAGAAAGTTAAGATGCTAGAACAGGAGAAGATATGATAATAAAAAATATAATAATAAACAATTATAAGTCCATAGGAAATAAAAGAGATAAACTAGAAGTAGATGAATATTGTTTAGAAAAAGAAGTTAAGTATGAATTTATGTTAGATATACAATTTTTATCAAATAAAGAAATTCAGAAAAAGAAGAATATTATTTTAGTGTTGTAGATGTTATTAAAGCTTTAACAGATACACTAGATACAAAAGGAATTTTGAGATTAATAGAGACTATACCGAGTTCAAAAGCAGAGCCATTTAAATTGTGGCTTGCTCAAATGGGAAATGATAGAATAAATGAAATTTTTGATCCAGAAATTGCCATAAATAGAGCAATAGATTATTATAGAAGTAGAGGATATGATGACAAATGGATTGAAGCACGATTAAAAGGTATTTTAGATAGAAAAAATTAACAGATGTATGGAAGGAAAATGGAATTAAACAAAATTATGAATATGCTATATTAACTAATGAAATATATCAAAGTTGGTCAGGGGAGAATCAATTATTAGTAGTAATAATTCTCTTAATTATAAATATTTAGAAAAAAATAAAAAACTAGATAGCAAAAAAGATATAGAAGAAAATAAATACTATCAAGCAATTTTAAATCAAATTGCTTTTTAATGAATAAAAGTTAATGAGGAGTACATCTTGCCTAGTAGATATAAATTACATTAGAACTAAAAAACCTCAATTAAAATTGAGGGCAGGATAGCGTGCATCACACATCACCTATACATATTGAAGGATAGGCCTTCAAAAGTTCACTTAGTGAACTAATTAAATATTTTATAGAAAAAAGGGAAATAAAACGGAATTGAATATGTCAAAATCTCATCATAGAATGTACTAAAAGTTTTAATTAGAACATAGTATTAAAAGAAAGTTGGTGAGAATTTTGAAAAAGAGTTTGAATATTACATTTATTAATCCTAATACAGAAGAACAAATAGTACAAGCTATGGCTGGTTGCTTAGCATATAATCTAGCTGAAAATGACAATAAGATAAAATTTGATTACAACAATTCAAATACTTATCAAAATTTTCACGAAATAGAAGATGAAATTGAATTGTAAGAACCTGACCCTACTATGCAATCAAAATTGCAAGTGGGTACCCCAGAACCTTGTTATTTCATAATAAAAATTTAGAAAAACACTATAATTTTTAAATAAGTTATGCTATAATTTGTGCAAAGAAAAAAACTTATATAGGAGAATATTTTATGGCAAATATAAATTTTTTAGAAAATGAAGTTATAGAATTTAAGAAAACAACAGGAGAATTAAAAGAAGGTATAAGTTCTATCGTTTCCATATTTAAATAAACATCAAGGTGGAAAAATATATTTTGGAATAAAAGATGATGGAGAAATCATTTGACAAGATGTATCAAGTAAAACAATAAGAGAAGTTTTAAAAGCAATATCTGAAAATATAGAACCAAGAATATACCCAACTGTGAATAAAATTAAACTAGATGACAAAGACTGTATATTAGTTGAATTTGAAGGAGATGACATACCTTTAAAGAAGAAGTATTAAACTACTAATATTATCATTGAAACTTTAGTTTATATATGTAATAATAAATATGAAAAAATAAGGAGCAATAAAAATGAGTATATTTGGAAATATAGATTTCAATAATTTGCCAGAAGATTATAATGAAAGTAGTGTAAGAGAAGAGATAGTTGCACCATTATTGAAAATCCTTGGATATTCATCTTCTGATAAAGAAAATCATATTATTAGAGAACCACATTTAGAGCACCCTTTTACTCAAATTGGAACAAAAAGTTATAGAGTAACTGAGAGACCAGATTATCTTATTCAAGTAAAAGGGAAAAATGCGTTTATTATTGAAGCCAAGTCACCAAAACAAAATATTCGTAATGGAAAACATGTCGAACAAGCTTACAGTTATGCGATAAATAGACAAGTACAAGTGCAACGTTTTGTATTATGCAATGGCAAAGAAATTAACATATTTGATGTAAATAAAATAGAATCAGTATTACATTTTAATCTTGCTACTGCAACTGAAGATAATTGGGGAAAAGTATTTGAACTTTTAAGTCCAATGGCATTTATAAATCCAAATATCTTTAATTATAAATTAGATTATGGAATATGGTGCGTAAGAAATGGAATAAAACAAGATGTATTGCAAAATTTTTATAATTGTTATATTACATATGTAGGAAGGTTAGAAGATAATGTGTTTACATTCATGACAGTAGTTAAAAAAGATGAGGAATTGTTAGCATCATTTGATTTTGAGATGTCTCTTTTTGAAGATTTTATGAAACAGGTACCAGATAAATTGAAAGAAAAAGTTAAAATAGCTATAAGAAAAAGTCCATTTAGATATATAGCTAATAGCGAAGAAGAATCTTTTCCATTAAATTTTTCAGCATATCTATCAGGAAAAATACAAAGAAATGAAAATGAAGAGTATTTACCATTAAAAGTAAAAGAGTTTATTTAGATTTAAATATACAAAAAATCTATTCCGAAGCGGAGTAGATTTTCTATTTTAGTATTGTATTTTTGCATCTAATATGCTATAATGTAACAGAACGAAAACAACGAAACAGAAAGTAGTGATGCCCATGAAAATTGCAGCATATTGTAGAGTATCAACTGAAAAGGAAGCACAAATAGATTCTCTTGAAAAGCAAATAGAGTTCTTTAATGAATTTACAAAAAAGAACGGCTATGAATTGTACAAACTATATGCAGATGAAGGAATATCAGGAAAGCAAATAAAACACAGAAAACAATTTCAGCAAATGATGATAGATGCCAAAGCAAAAAAATTTGACAAAGTAGTAGTAAAAGATGTAAGCCGTTTTGCAAGAAATACAGTAGATTTATTGCAAAGTGTAAGAGAACTAAAATCTTATGGTGTGCAAGTAGATTTCTTAAATAATGGTGAAGTAATGGAAGGCGGTTCTGAATTTATATTAACAATCTTAGGAGCAATGGCACAACAAGAAAGTGCTAATATGTCTAAAAGGGTTAAATTTGGAAAAGACATTACTGCGAAAAAAGGAAGAGTACCGAACTTAGTATTTGGCTATGACAAAATTCCAGATGAAAGATACACTTTAAAAATAAATGAAGAAGAAGCAAAAATAATAAAAGAAATATTTGAAAGCTATGTATATAAAGGAATGGGAACAACAAAACTTGCATGGGACTTAAATGATAGAGGAATAAGAACCAAAAAAACAAAATCAAAATGGGTACAAACTTCTATTGTTAGAATGTTAAAAAATCCAATCTATACAGGTAGGGTAACAAATAAAAAGAGTGAAGTAACAGATTTTATTACAGGAACAAGAAAAGACTTACCAGAAGAAGAATGGATAGTTGTAGAAAAGCCAGAAATGAGAATCATATCAGATGAATTATTTAATAGAGCACAAGATATTTTAGCTCAAAGGTCAAATGAATTTAAGTTAAATAATAAAAGAGAAAAAACAGAATATGTATTTAGTACACTTATTTATTGCAAGCATTGTGGCTATTCATTTAGAAGAATAAGAAGAAAATACACAGAAGATGGAAAAGAATATATAAGATGGGTATGTAGTGGAAGAAACTCAATGGGTGTTAATCATTGCCCTAATACAACTGTAATTGATGAAGAGGAACTTTTAAACGCAATAAAAGAATATTTAAAAAGTATTATAAAAAATAAAAAGAACTTTATGAAAGCAGTTGAAAAAGAATTTGAGAAAATTACAAAATTAAGAGAAAGTAATGAAAGAAGTGAAGAAAGTCTATTAAAAGAAATAGAAAAAATTACAAATAAAAAACAAAAATATATGGAAATGTTCCAAAACGAAATTATTAATATACAAGAACTAAAGAAATATACGAATCCATTAAATGAAGATATAGCAAGATTAGAGCGAGAGTTAAAACTAATTACATCAGAAATAAAAGAAAAAGATGTATTAGAAAAAGAACTGACGGCAACAATAAAAACTGTTGATGATATTCTAAGCAATGAAACAATCACAAATGCAATGCTAAAAACAATAATTGATGTCATTGAAGTAGATAGTGAATCAAATGTAGAAGTAAGATTAAAATTACTAAATGAAATTGGAACAACACCAACAGTAATTACAAAAATTGGAAACAATGATAGCAACGCAATGGATAACCAAAAGAATGACAATGATGTAGAAGATAACAAAAATTCTACCGTTACGAAAAGTAACCACAGTACATAAAGATGTCTCTGAAAGACTAAAGAAAATAAATCCAAGCTTAGCAAATGAAGTAAGGAAAATACTAGATGAAAATAAAGCAGAAAGACATATAAGAGGAGGGATGGCGACAAAATTAAAATATAGTCATTTACAAGAACAAAAAATGTAAAATAAGATAAGAAAGGCATGCGTTAACGAAATCAAAGATTTCGACGCATACATGTGAAGACTGCTTCGCAGTACTTCACAAATATAAGAAGCCTAACCTTGTTGTATACGGAAAAATCTTATATATAGCCAAGATAAAAGTCGATTTTTCCTATACAATAAAAAATCACCAATTTACAAAAATCGACATAGAATATAATAGCTTACTTTTAAGGTGGTATTAATATGGAAAAGGTAAAAATTGGTGATATTGTAGGAAGAAAATCATATAATAAAGATATATTATTTCGAGTAAAAAATATTATAAATACAAAAACGGGGCAAATTGCCATTTTAATAGGAATAATAGAAAGAGTAGAAGCAGATAGCAAATTAAGTGACTTAGAAAAAGTAAATGAAAAAAGAATACAGGAAGATTTACAATCAATACAAAAAAGAATTGAAGGAAAAATCAATCAATTTGATAAAATAGAAGAAAATAGAAATAAATATACCATAACAGGAAAAATTTTGCATTTAGATGGTGACAAAAAATATAGTGAAAAATCTTATCGATATTATAAAAAACTAGGATTAAATGCAATTGTAAAAAATGTACCAGAATATAAACAGCCAAAAGTGGTATATCATCTTTTGAAAATATACCAGCCAGATATATTAGTCATAACAGGACATGATGGAATGATAAAAAAGAACTCGAGATATGATGATTTATATAATTATCGCAACTCAAAATATTTTATAGAAACGGTTAAAGAAGCAAGAAAATATGATAAAGAAACAAATAAAAAATTGGTCATATTTGCAGGGGCTTGCCAAAGCTATTTTGAAGCATTAATTTGTGCAGGAGCAAATTTTGCATCTTCACCAGGAAGAATTTTAATAGACTTTATAGACCCATTAATTGTTGCTGAAAAAATAGCAGTGACAGAGAGATATAAATATATAACAATTGAAGATATAGAAAGTGAATTAAGAGATGGAAAACAAGGTGTTAGTGGAATAGGAGCCAATGGAAAGATGTATAAAATTATAAAATAAGCATTAAAAATAAAGAAGAATATTTGGGTTGAAACATAATTGTAATATAATTGTAATATAAAAGTAATATTAGAAGCGAAAATCAATAAAAGCGTTGAAAATCAAGCACTTCAAAGGTTTTGCACTAAGAGACTTTTTTTGACATTTTCCCCCTAAAATGCTATAATCAAGCTATCTTAAGGGAGTAGGTGATAACATGATTTGTAAAAACGACATAGCAAATCTAAAAACTGACATCTTAGAAAAAGTGGGGCAAAAGATAATTGTCAAAGGGTCTTTAGGAAGAAGTAAAGCCTTTGAAAAAGAAGCTACAATAGAAAAAGCATATCCAAATATTTTTGTAGTAAAGTATGAGGAAAATAATAGAAATGTAACATATAGTTATACAGATGTTTTAACAAGAACAGTGGAGGTTGAAGTATTTGATGGAGATTCATATAGTCCATTAATACCACCACCAGTTAACTTAAAGAAGAAAAAAGCAGTAGAAATTTAAAAAAGGGAAATTGGGGACGGACTCATTTTTCCCTTTTTTTTGTATTGGAACGTTATGCGAATTTTTGTTTTGCAATGTCAGGTAAAAATACAGTTTTTATACGGTATTTAACTTGGATTGTTGAAAAGGGAAAAATGAGTCCGTCCCCAATTTCCCGATTTTGTGCATGAAAATGTTATAAATCATGATTTACCTTCATATATATGAAATAAAGAAAAATATAAGGAGGTAAACAATGGTTGTAAATACAATAAAAGAGAATTTACGTGTCAATAAGAAAGTAGCAACTAGGAAAGAAATGATATTTGTAGAAGGAGATGTAATTGTTCCAGATGCGAAACCAGATGTTTTAAACATAATTTGTACAAGTGGGGTAGTGTGTATTTATAAAAAAGAAATGATAGATGAAAAAATAAAAATAGAAGGAAATGTAGATACATATATCATGTATATGACAGATGACAGTCAAGAAAGAACAAGAGGAATTAATACAAGCTTAGATTTATCAGAAGTGATTACGATTCCTAATATAACAAGTGAGATGGAAGGGAATATAGGTACAAATATCAAAGAAATAGAAGCAAAAGTGATTAATGAACGAAAAATATCGATTAAGGCAACGGTCGAATTGACAATTGAAGTTGTATCAAAAGAGGAGATTTCCATTGTCAACAGTTTAGAAAATACAGAAGAAATTAAAATGTTACAAGAACAGTTACGTGTAAACTCATTAATAGGTAGTGGAGAAACCAAAATATATGCAAAAGAAAATATTTCAATAGATAATATTGATAACTTAGTAGAAATATTAAAATTGAATGTGGGAATAGGAAATAAAGATATTAAAATTAGTTATAACAAAGTATTAACAAAAGCAGAAGCAGAAGTAAAACTTGTGTATCTAACAGAAGATAATCGAATTAATAAAACCGTAGCAACGATACCGATTATTGGATTTGTAGATATTCAAGATGTAAATGAAGGAAATCTATGTGACACAAACTATGAAATTCGAAATATTATTGTAAAGCCAAATTCAGTAGAAGAACATTCTGTATATATCGAAATGGAAATAAATGTCACCACAACTGCATATGAAGAAAAAACAATTAATATGATTCAAGATTTGTATAGTCCATCTGAGAATATAGAATTTAACAAAAAAACTATAAGAACAATTGCAGGGAAAAGAGAAGTTTTGGATACAAAAGATATTAGTGAAAGATTGAAAATAGAAGAGGTTCAGGCAAGAAATATAATTGATGTAGATGTTACCCCTATTATCATAAAACAAAATATGACGGGAAATAAAATAACATATAATGGAGAACTAGAATTAAGATTTATGCTAATGGGTGATGATTTACAAATTATGATAAAAAAAGAAAGCATACCTTTTGAATATACCATTGATAACATTAGTGATAGTGATAATTTAAATGTACACACAAACATAGAAATTGGAAATCAAGATTTTGTTATCCAAGAGGGTGGAGAAGTATTAGCAAATGTTCAAATGAGAATGAATACCATGTTAGATAACAATGTAAATATCAATACAATTGATGAAGTACAAACAACAGGAGAGAGGGAAGAGCAAGATTATAGTATTATCATGTACATTGTGAAAAAAGATGATTCTTTATGGAAGATTGCTAAAATGTTTGGAAGTACCATAGATGATATTGCTAGAGTGAATGGAATAGAAGATGAAAATATGATTTTTCCAGGACAAAAATTGTTTATCCCAAGATATAAAAGAAAAGGTATGAGTAGTGAAAATGCTTCTATGATAAATTATGCCTAAAATTTATTCAAGAAGTAAGATACCAATTCCAAATCGTATTATCAATATAAAACATAAAAGAAAAGTATTCATGATGATTGTTTTTATCACAACAATTGTGGTATCTGGAAAAATAATGATGGATGCGATTAATCCTATTTTTAATGTCTTATGTGAGGATGAAGCTAAAAGTTTAGCAACCATTATTTCTAATGAACAAGCAACAAATGTGATGACAGAACACAGTTATGATGAATTATTTACCATAGAAAAAGATGGAAATGGAAATGTTACCATGATAAAATCAAATGTGATTCCGATTAATGAAATCATATCTGATGTAGCAATTAAAATACAAGAAGAAATCAATAAACAAGGAAGACAAGATATTGAAATTGCGGTTCGGAAGCTTTACAGGAATTAAATTATTGGCTGGAAGAGGTCCTGGAATTAAGATAAAGATATCCACAGTAGGAAATGTAGAAACAGATTTAAAAAGCGAGTTTCAAGCACAAGGAATCAATCAAACACTTCATAGGATTTATTTACAAGTAAAATGTGAAATAAATGTTTTAACACCATTTAAGGATATTAGCAAAGATATAACAAATCAAGTACTGATAATGGAAAATGTGATTATGGGAACTGTTCCGAATACCTACTATAATATAGAGGGTGTTAATACAAATGATGCATTAGAAGTTATAGAGTAAAGAAAATATACATGAATAAAAGCAAGATTGTGTATATAAATTTCTATTTAAATATACACAATTTTGTTGTGTAAAAAACAAGTTTTGAACATTGTTTTGTAAATTTGATTCAGTAGTAGAATAGTTTTCTATATAAAAGTAAAAAATATTGTTTAGGAGGTTTTTTTATGTTAAAAATGATAGAGTTAGCATATCCATTAAATGCTTTAGAACCATATTATTCTAAAGAAACATTGAATCTACATTACAATATTTTATATAAAGGATATGTAGATAATACAAATAATACGGAAGAAAAATTGCAACTAGCAAGAGAAAAAAACGATTTTTCTAATATTAAATGTTTAGAAAAAGATTTAAGTTTTTATGGTTCAGGTGCCATATTACATGAGTTATTTTTTGAAAATATGGGACCTGCCATTCCAACAGAACCAGATATAGAATTAATGAAACAAATCATAAAAGATTTTGGAAGTTACGAAAAATTTAAAGAACAGTTTTCAGAAGCAAGTAAGGCGGTAGAAGCTTCACGGTTGGTGTTTATTGGTATGGATACCTAAATGGGAGAAATTAGAAATTTTACAATGCGAAAAACATCAAAACCTAACTTTATGGGGATGTAAACCATTATTGGTTCTAGATATGTGGGAACATTCTTATTATTTGCAGTATCATACAAAAAGGACAGAATATATTCAAGCATTTTGGAATATTGTAAATTGGAATATGGTAAATAAAAGATTTAAACAAAAATAAGTGGAAATTGTCTAGAGTCATATGGATTTGAATCATCTAATAGAAAACAAAAGTAGTGTGTAGTTATTGAAAATATAGGATAGGAAGCGTATAATAATTGTAAATGAGATATAAAAGGAGAAAAACATGGACTATATTCACTTTTTTGGAACAACAGGGAATAAAGATGTCATCTTTAAAAATATGAGGTCAGCAGGAGGATTATATATCCATATTGAAGATACACATATTATTTTTGATCCAGGGATTCATACATTCTATAAATATATTCATACATATGGTGATAAAGAAAGAATTGATGGAATAATTTTATCACATGTTCATATTGACCATGCAAATGATTTGAATATATTGATAGAATTAATGACAAACGGTGGAAGAGAAAAAAGAGGAGAGGTTGTGGTACCAAAGCAAGCAATTGAGAATAAAATTTTACAACCATATTAAAAGAATTTCCAGAAAAAATTGATATCATACAACCAAATGCAAGATATAAAATTAAGAATTTGGAAATAGTAGCATCTATCCCACATGACCATGGTGTAGAAACTTATGGATTTATTATAAAATCTTCAAAAAATAAAATTGGAATAGTAACAGATACAAAATATTTTCCAGAATTATTACAAGTTTATAAAAATTGTGACATACTGATTATGAATGTGGCTTATTACATCAATAATAAAGAAAAAGCAAAACATCTGGATATACCAGCCGTAGAAGAATTTATAAAAGAAATTCAACCAAACAAGGTAATCATAACACATTTTAATAAAAATATATTGAGTAAAAATCCATCTGAAATTGCAAAAGCATTAACGAAAAAATATGGTATACAAGTTATAGCAGCAGAAGATGATTTGGACTTGTATTTGTAAGTAAATAACAAAAAAAACTCAGAAATTTTAATATTTCTGAGTTTTGATATTTTCTATCTTTTACTGAATTGAGGTGCTTTACGAGCTTTTTTAAGACCATATTTCTTTCTTTCTTTCATACGTGGGTCTCTTGTTAAGAATCCGTTTGATTTTAAAGCTGGTCTGTATTCTTGGTTTGCTTCATTTAAAGCTCTAGCAATACCATGTCTAATAGCTCCAGCTTGACCTGTGAATCCTCCACCTTTAACTGTACAAATAACATCATATTTTGCTCCTGTATTTGTAACTGCAAAAGGTTGTCTAACAATAACTTTTAAAGTTTCTAATCCGAAGAATTCATCAATATCTTTTCCATTGATTGTTATTTTTCCATTACCTTCAACAAGTCTAACTCTTGCAACTGAAGATTTTCTTCTACCTGTACCATAAAAAACTACATTTTCTTTCTTAGCCATACTATTTTACCTCCCATACTTCTGGTTTTTGTGCTTGGTTTTCATGCTCACTACCAGCGTAAACTCTTAATTTTTTAGCCATTTTTCTACCTAAAGATGTATGTGGTAACATTCCTTTGATAGCTAATGTCATAGCTTTTTCAGGATTTTTTTCAAGCATTATTTTTGCAGGAACTTCTTTCATTCCTCCAATATAACCAGAATGATGTCTATAAATTTTTTGATTTAATTTGTTACCTGTTAAGATAACATCTTTACAATTAAGAATAATAACATGATCACCCATATCAATATTAGGTGTATATGTTGGTTTGTGTTTTCCTCTTAATAATTTTGCAGCTTCTGTTGCTACTCTACCAAGTGGTTTGTTAGCTGCATCAATAATATACCATTTACTTTCTACTTCATTTGCTTTTGCACTATATGTCGTATTATTCATGATGATAATACCCTCCTATTACTATATTTTATTTATATGAAATTTAAATCTAAAACCACCGGGGAGAGATTTTATATCTAAATTACATTCTAATATAATTGCTAAATAATTTTAATACAAAAATGTGCAAATGTCAAGAATTTTAACAAAAAAATTCAAAAGTATTGAATAATTTAGTAATTAAATTTATAATTAATTCGTACAATTAAAAAGAAACATATCATATACAAAAAGTTTCGATTTCTTATTGAATAAGAAAAATCGAGTTTTTCCTATTCAATGATATCGCTTCGCTCTAACGATTGCACACAAATTTTACTTACATAAAATTTAGTACTGAACAATTACGCGGGCTTTAAAATGTTATAAATAGAGAAAAGGTTTAAAAAAGCCCACTATTGTTTTATAATGAAGGACAGATAGAAAACAAAATAAAACGCATTAAAAAAGGATGTAAAATATAAATAAAATGAAATAAAGAACAGGAGGCATTTAATGACACAAACAGCAGAAAAGAAAGTTTCTAGAGGAAAAAAAGAAACTTTTATGCAGGGAATTATCACACTAATATTTTCACAATTGCTAATAAAACTGCTTGGACTTGTATATAATTTATATCTGACAAATAGACAAGGATTTGGCGACCAAGGAAATGGAATTGTATCAGCTAGTTATCAAATTTATGCAGTATTATTAACCATTTCTTCCACAGGGGTACCAAATGCAATATCAAAATTAGTATCAGAAAGAGTAGCAGTAGGAGACCATAAAGGAGCTTATCGAATTTTTAAAATTGCATTTGCAACTTTTGCAGTAATAGGATTAGTGGGAAGTTTAATGCTATTTTTTGGAGCAGGATTAATTGCAAACCAATGGTTGCAAATTCCAGATGCAGAAATGACAATGGTAGCATTATCACCAGCTGTATTTTTTGTAGCAATTTCATCTGTTATGAGAGGATATTTTAACGGAAGACAAAATCTAAAAGTAACAGCAAGATCACAAACACTAGAGCAAATCTTTAAAACCACCCTTACCATCATGTTAGTAGAAATTGTTGCGATTATTTCAAACACATCAACTGTGTGGATGGCTGGAGGTGCGACACTTGCTACAACGCTAGCAACATTCGTAGGGTTTGGCTACTTATATTTATTTTATAAAACAAGAAGAAAAGAAATTGCTTCAGAAATCAGAGAAACTGTAAATTATAAATATGAAAGAGTTAGAAATATTGTTAAAAAGATTTTATTGGTATCGATTCCAATTGCTTTAACAGCCATTATGTCTTCTTTAAACAAAAACATCGACTCTTTTACAGTAGTAAGAAGTTTAAAAGAATTTATGAGTGAAGATATGGCAGTCACGCAATATGGAATTTTAGGAGGAAAAGTAGATACATTAACAAGTTTACCATTATCTTTTAACGTAGCTTTTGCAACAGCTTTGGTTCCAGCAATATCAGCAGCGAAAGCAATAAAAGATTATAAATCTATTAAACAAAAATCAACATTTACGCTATTAATGTCTATGTTAATAGGACTTCCATGTACAATAGGAATGTGTATATTTGCTGGACCAATACTGAGTTTATTATATCCAAATGCAAGCTCAGGAACACTAGTATTACAGATTAGTTCATTGACGATTATTTTTACCATTTTAGACCAGACCATTAACTCTATTTTACAAGGATATGGGAAATTAAGAGTACCTGCAATGGCATTAGGGTGTCGGTGTGATTGTGAAGTTAATTTTAAACTTAATTCTAGTTCCAATACCTTCCATAGGTGTTAATGGAGCAGCAATTGCATCAGTAGCATGTCATCTAATAGCATTTATAATTTCTATTATGGCATTAAAAAAAGTAATAAAAATAAAATTAGGTATCAGGCGATTTGTTATTAAACCCATACTTGCTACAATCATAATGGGAATATGCTCATATTTTATTTATTCTTCACTTTTAGGAATAATAACACAAACTTTGGCTACAATAATAGCAATAGTATCTGCATTTATTATTTATGCATTGGCAGTTGTGGTATTACACATATTTTCAAAACAAGAAATTAAAATGCTACCAGCAGGAAATAAAATTTGTATGATATTAGAAAAGTTAAAAATATATTAAATTTTTAGAAAAAAGAAGGATTTTATATATTTTTGGCGAATAAATTTATATAGTAGTACATTTATTGCTATTCTCAGCAATAAAAGTACATAACATTATACTTATAGGAGGTAATTTAAATGAACAAAGCTGAATTAATCGCAGCAGTAGCTGCAAAAACAGGTGACACAAAAAAAGCAGCTGAAGAAGCAGTAAATGCATTCGTAGAAGTTGTTACAAACGCATTAAAAGAAGGAGATAAAGTTCAATTAGTTGGATTTGGATCTTTCGAAGTAAGAAAAAGAGCAGCTAGAAAAGGTAGAAACCCACAAACTAAAGAAGAAATCAAAATACCTGCATCAAAAGCTC
>CALXQV010000017.1 GCA_944390535.1 uncultured Clostridia bacterium
TTCATCTTTTAAATAATCTGTTATTTTCATCTTCTCACCCCTTATCTATAAACTGTTATACAATTATCTAAGATGTAAATTAATAAATTATAGTTTGCTATATTTATTAATATTATTGCTGTTAAAAATGTTACTGCTCGTCCTATTAAGTTATAAATTTTATTTTTGTTTAGCTTTCTTTTCACTTGTTTCACCCCTTTCTAAAATATCTTTTGCATTATTTCAAATGCTTTGTCTAAATTTACTCGGATTCCTTTTTGTCCAATTTTAACTATTGCTTCTTGCATTTCTGGTTTTTTTAATATGTTATATGCTTGAGCTTTGCTTAAACTGTATTGTTCTTGAAATTCTTTAACAGTTATGTATTTGGCTCTAGCTTTTTCTTGTAATCGTGTCATTGGCATTTTTTTCACCTCTCTTTATTAAACATTTTGTTGTTTCTATTGATAAAAAAATATCAATTATAGAGCATTTATAAATTTTAGCTAATTCATTCTTCATTTTGTCGCTTGGATTTCTTGAACCATTTTCTATCATTGAAATATAATTTTTATTCATTCCAAGTTTTTCTGACACTTCTTTTTGAGTTAAATTATTTTTTTCTCTTAATTGTTTTAGCGTATACCTTTTCATCTTCTCACCTCTTTCATTCAACGTTTTGTTGTATGTATTTTATATTACATTTTGTTGTTTGTCAATACTTTTTTGAAAAAATATTTTACGTTTTGTTGTATTCTTTGTCTTTCTAAGAAAAAAACTTTACAAGTATTACATTTTGTTGTATAATAACTACGAAAAAAGCAAGGAGAAATTTTTATGAATAGATTAAAGTTTTTAAGAGAAGAAAAAGGATTATTCCAAAGCGATATAGCTAAAGTTTTGGGAATATCTGTTGCTGCTGTTGGTTTTTATGAGAATGAAAAACGAGATATGTCACCAAATACAATCCTTAAATTGGCAGAATACTTTGGTGTAACAACTGATTATTTACTAGGAAAAACAGATGTAAGAAATCCAGGACAACAAATAGATGATGTTTTAAACGAAGCTATGATAGGTATGTCAAAAGAAGAATATGAGCAACTAAACGAAACTCAAAAAAAGCAAATTAGAGATTTTGCTATATTTGTTAAAAATCAAAATGAAGGAGATAAAAAATAAATGGATGAAATACCAATAAATGCAGACACAGTCAATAAGGCTTTAGATATAGCTAGTGAAAGTACAAAAGAAACTAGAAAAGAAATAGATAAGACTGCTGCAAAAGGCTTTTCTAAAATTGTTCAATTATTGAATGCATCTCCTATTGGGAGGAAGATAGATTTATATATTGCTGAAAGACCTTTTAAAATGGAAAAAGCATTAGAAGAAATGAGATTTAAATACGAAAAAATACCAGAAGAAAATCGTATCGAGCCTTCTTCTTATATAGCTTTAAAGTGTGCTAATGAAATAAACTATTCTTTAGATGAAGAATACTTAAAAGAAATGTTTGAAAATATATTAGTATCAGATATGGATGATAGAAAAACGGATAGAGTATTACCTTCATATCTTGAAATTATAAAACAATTAACACCGAATGATGTTAAATTTTTAAAACTATTAAAAGAATGTGGTAGTTTTTGTGCTATTGAAATACAAGTAAAAACAAATGGAACTCAAGGCATTAAGCATCTTGATGAGTTTTTCGTATATGATTATAAAAATGAATATGGAAAAGAAAAAGGAAAAATAGAAAAGGTAAATTCATTGGTAGTTGACACTTTATCTTATCTAAATCTAATTGAAAACAAGATAGGTACATTTTACCCACAAAGAGAAATAGAATATAATTATTTGTTTAATAACACGAAGGTTTTATATGATTTAGATACTAGTTTATATACCATTACTCATGAAAAATGCATTATAGAGTTCACTAAACTTGGAAAAAATTTTATTGATATATGTCTTTCTTGATTTTGTTAACATCATTTTTTACTTTTACAATTTCATCTAAGACTTTTCTAATATATTCTTGATGCATATCAAAGCCTTTTTGATTAGCTTTATCTAATTTTATAAATTGATAACAAGTAAATTTATATGTAATAAAACAACATATTAGGGTAAATAAAATATATAATATTATCATTTATATCACCTGCCTATGTTAATATTATACTACAAAAGAATAAAAAAGTATATAAGGAGTTCATAATGAATTTAGAAAATTTATATAATATTGCCGAAAAAGAAAATATAAAAATATATGATTGGCAAATAGAGGATGTTGATGGAATGTATTTAAATTATCAAAATATTAATGCTATTGCTTTAAATTATGATAGATTAGGTACTTATATAGATGAAAAATGTACTTTAGCCGAAGAATTACGGACATTATTATATGGATGCTACATATCCTGCTTCATGTACTGATAAAGTATTAATCAATAAGCAAGAATATCGTGCAAAGAAGTGGTCATTTATTACTTTGGTACCATTAACTAAATTGAAAAAAATGATAAAAAAAGGCTTAAATATATATGAATTATCTGATTACTTTGAAGTTAATATAAAATATATGAATGATTGCATGAATTTTTATCTTAGCAAATATGGTGAAATATTCCCTTAAATCATAGTATCTAAAATTATAATAAAATACCCAGTCAAATTTATAGGAAAAAATTTTTAAACTTTTTTACAAAAAAACTATTGACTTGTAACGCGTTTCATATTATAATGTATGTAACGCGATAACAAGGAGGTGGTTATTATTGCAAAGAGCAGAGCAGAATATTTAAGAAAACGCAGAGAAGACAAAAAAACATTTAGTGTTTTAATAGATAAAGAAAGATTTAATAAATTAGAACACAAATTGCAAAAACAAAATATAACTAAGAAACAATGGCTTGAAGAAAAAATTGATAACGATGTAAAAAAGTAGAAAAAGAATAGCCTGTAAAGTTTGGCAACCCACACAGACTATTCAACAAACGAACTACTTGGAAAGTAATTCTATGAATATTATAACACATAGAATACCTAAATTTCAAGTAGTAAAAGAAAGGTAGGTATTTTATTATGGAAAAAATTATTGAAGAATTATCAAATACATATGGAGTATCTAAAATTGTAATTAGAGCTTTATTTCATATTGGCGCATACGAAAAAAAATCATTAGAAGAATGTAAAATATTAATAAATAAATTCTATGAAATGAAAGTAGGTGCTAACTAATGAAAGAAATATGGAAAGATATAAAAAATTATGAAGGATTGTATCAAATATCTAATTTTGGAAATGTTAAAAGCTTAGAAAAATATAGGTACAATGGAAAAAAATATTATACACAAAAAGAAAAGATATTAAAGCAACAAGTTGATAAAAATGGCTATAAAGTAATTGTTCTACATCGAAATAAAGAAATACAAGCATTTAAAATTCATAGATTAGTAGCTCAAGCATTTATTCCCAATCCAAAAGATAAAGCAGAAGTTAATCATATTGATGGAAATAAAGCAAATAATAACATACACAATCTAGAATGGGTCACTACTAAAGAAAATGTTCATCACGCATTTAAAAACCATTTGGTATCTCAACATAATAATACTTCTGTTGAACAATATTCTTTAGATGGTACTTTATTAAAAAAATGGAACAGTATTTCAGAAGCTCAAAGAGAGTTAAAGTTAAAGAAAAGTGCTATTAGCAACATAAGTGCTTGTTGTCAACATCAAAAACCGACAGCTTTTGGATATATATGGGAATATGCAGATAATTTTGAATATAGACATCATGTCTAGTTATTATGTGCTAATTCCTTTTGAAAATCTAAAATCAGCCATTTTAAATCGGGATTAATAATCTTTATAGCTTAGCAGATTATTTTGAGGTTACAGTTAAATATATGCAAAATTGTATAGAATTTTATAAAAACAAATATGGAGAGGTGTTTTAATGTTTACTTATACCACCAGAAAAGATGGCAGACTAATGAAAAAAGTTACTATAAATGGCAAACCTAAGTATTTGTATTCTAATGACCCAAAAGACTTAGAAAAACAATATATAGAAGTTAAACACATGTCTTACAATGGGATCAATATTGATGATAATAGAATAACATTAAAGCAATGGGCTGAAAAATGGTACGATGTGAACATATCTCAAAAAGAATATAATACTAGAAGAAACATTAGAGTTCTTTTAGATAATCATATTTATCCAGAATTAGGACATATAAAATTAAAAAATTTAAAAGTGATCCATATTAAAGAGTTGCAAAAAAACATGATAGAACAAGGTCTCACTTCTACCTGTAATAGAACAATAACAACAATAAAAAGGATTTTAAATGATGCTGTAGAAAATGATATAATCCAGAAAAATGTTGCTTTCAATATAAAATCCGTTAAATACACAAAAATAGAAAAAAAGCCTCTTACTGTTTATGAAGATGAACTTTTACTGAAAGTTGCCTCAACACATAAATATGGTTTATTCTTTTTAATTTTAAGGTATTGTGGTTTAAGAACAGAAGAAATTATACCTTTAACTATAAACGACGTCGATTTAGAAAATAAAAGAATACTTGTTAATAAAGCAATCTACTTTGAAAAAAATAAACCTAGTATAAAATCAACAAAAAATAAAAAACAAAGAAAAGTACCGATATTAGATATAATATATACACAACTAGAAAAACATAAAGAAGAATGCATAAAAAATAAGCAAAATCTATTATTTACAACACAAATTAATAATAAAATGCTTACATCTGCAAGTATTAGATGGATGCTTAAATCATTTTTAATTGCAATAAACAAGCAATATGAAGAAGAACAAAAAGAGAAAGACAATAAATTTGTACTAACAGATAAAAATCAAATTTATTTTACAAATCATGAGCTTAGACATTCTTATTGTACAATGCTATATTATGCAGGAATAAAAATAAAAAAAGCACAAGAATTAATGGGTCATTCTTCTGCTGATATGGTTTACAATATTTATACGCATTTAGATGAAGAAAGAGAAAATGTTGATGAAACTTTAAATAATTATTGCAATAAAGTTGTCAAAATGGTTGTCAAAAATAATTGCTAATTCTTATATCGAGCCTATAGCACATGCTATAGGCTTTTATATATTCAGCTTAGGAGGCGACTACTCTATCCTGCTGAGCTATAGGCACATGTATTAAAAATATTATAGTATATAACCTAGAAAAAATCAATCCTTATTTTTGTGATATTTCATCCTAAAATAAAGAACACATCCTGTTTGCATAATGTGTCCTTTATATTTTATATTAATATCATTTCTGCTCCATTTCCTATATTATTATCTTTTACCGTCAAATTAATATCATATGCTTGTGCTGTAATTTTGTCATATAATAATGGAATTGTTGTAGGCCTATAATAATCCCCACTACTTTCATTAATAATTTTTATCAGTAATAATATAACTTTATATACTTTTTTATTTATTGGAATCCAAAAGTCATAACTTTTCTCTAATGCAGGAACCCACACATTTACTAATATCTTATTCATCATCCTCATCCTCTTTCATTTCTAAAAGTTTTATCAATGTTGCTATCCCTTCTTTTATTATATATCCAAAACTACGTCCACAATTATTTATGAGATCTTTTCTACTTGAATTGATTGTTATTAAATATTGATTATCCACACCATTTCCTATCCAAATACCATTTTCTTTTGAAACATAATTTTTATACCAATCTTCAAACTCATGTGTTTTAAATTTGTTTGCATTTTCCACTACAATAACACTATAATTTTCTTTGTCCTCTAATTGTTTGATGACTGTATTAAAATCGCTTCCTATATTGGCATAATCTGTTAAAAATTTATCTATACCTATAAATACACATATGGTATGTTTTTTGATATCTTTATATATATTAGAAACAAATGTGGTAAATTCTTCTTTTAAATCCACTTTTTTCGATAGCACTACTCTTTCTGCATCAAAAATTTTTATATTTATATTTTTAAGAGAATTCAACTCTCCTAAGACATTGACTGTAAATTGTACTGCATCTTCCATGTTTTTTGAAGTTATCATTGTCATAAAATTTTTCTTAAAATCATATAAAGATACTTTAAGGTTTTTTTCAACAATTCCAATTGGAACCTTTGTCAAATCTTTTGCGAACTCTTTTACACTTTCAAATGTTACTTTGTTTGGTAAAACTGGAATAGGTTTTGCCTCTATCATTTGTTCTTTTTTTAATCCCTCTATTGTTTGCCTTATTTTTTGAGTATATTCTTCTGGTTCACATATTTTAGCTGTTTGAAATTCATAGATTTCTCCATCTTCCATTTCTAATAATCCTCTACCAAATATATGTGATGGTCTTTTTTTACCTACATTATCAAAAATATTATAGTAATCATTTTCATCATTTAATTGCAATATTATTTTTTTCTTAAAATTTTGTGTTAATCGGTATCTCATAGAACCATATCCACTTGTTGTCACAACAAATATGATTCCACATTTTGTACTTTCTCTTTCTATTGCTTGGAATGTATCTTCATATTCCATGTCATAAGTTTCTGAAAATATATCCCAGTTATTAATGACAACAATCATCATTGGCATTTTCTTCCCACTTGTTTTTAGATATAAGTTGTAATCTCCATTATATTCTAGCAATTCTTCTTTTCTGTGTCTCATAGTCTCTTGAAGCATACCAAAAAGTCTGCTAATTTTTTCCTTATCATTTATAAATACAACATCTCCCACTTGTGGGCTATTACGATATATTTTTAATGCTTCTGTTCCAAAATCTAATAGATATAATTGTACCTCTTCACTTGTATACGTAGTGATGAGATCATATACCATTGTGCTTAAAAATGTTTCTTTACCACTTTCAGCATTACCATAAATAAGCGTATTTCCTGAATTAGAAAGATCTAATTCAACCACTCCTTGATGTTGGTTATATGGATCATCATACTCACCAACAACTGGATTAATTATATTTTCTTTCACTTTTATTTGATATTTTTTTCTGATATCTTTTACAAATATAGTTTCTGGAATATTTTCTAACCAAAGTGGTTGCATTTTTATGCTTTGTTGTTTTCCCAATGTATCTAAATATTTTACAATATTGGTTAATTGTTCTCCTTTATCGATAATTACCTTTTGTACAGCATCATCTACTTGTTTTATAGTTGTTCCAATGTCAGATATCAATTGTATAGAATTATCTACTTTCTTTTCTATTACATCTGAAGGATAATATGAAGCACCTGCCCATCCAGATTGCCCTAGTACAAAATATTCATCATTTCCCACTTGTAAATAAAACTGTCCAGCCGTTTTTAATGTTGCTGCATCTGGTCTTTTTATCACATCGACACTATCTTCTTTTTCTTGTACTTTCAGACATACTGCAAACTTACTATTACTACGAATCTGATCATTAACAATACCTGCTGGTTTTTGTGTTGCCAATATTAAGTGTACACCTAAACTACGTCCTATTCTAGAAACACTCATTAATTCATCCATAAATTCTGGTTGTTGTTGCTTTAATTCTGCGAACTCATCACAGATAATTAATAGATGTGGTATTGGTTTACTAACCACTCCATCATGATATAGTTTTTGATATTTGTAAATATCTATTGTTCCTCCATCTGTGATATTTCTTGCTTCATTAAACATAACTTGTCGTCTTCTCAATTCACTTTGGATAGAAGCTAATGATCTTTGAAGACCATTTGTATCTATGTTAGTAATTGTTCCTACCAAGTGCGGTAATTTGATATTACCTTTTTCAAACGCACCAGCTAGTCCTCCACCTTTATAATCAATTAAAATAAAGTTGACATCCTCTGGTTGATAGTTAATAGCAAGTGATAATATATAGGTAATAATAAATTCACTCTTTCCAGAACCTGTACTACCTGCAATTAGACCATGTGGTCCATGAAATTTTTCATGAATATCTAAATAAATGTGTGAACCTGTTGTATCTACTCCTATTGGTGCTTTTAGTGACAAAGTAGAATCATTCCTATGCCATCTTTCTAATACATTTAATTGTTCAATTCTTCCAACATCATACATTTCTAGAAATGTATAATTATTTGGTAATAAGTAACTGCCTGCTTCTGTATATCGAATAGGAATATTGGAAATCTTTTCACAAATTTTTTCAAAGAATATTTTTACAGAATTGTCAAATGTAATTTGTCTTTGATTGCCTGAAGATATTTCATTTTCGAATATCATTCCTTTTTTTGCTGCCATATCTAAGTCAATAAAAGTCTTACATTCATTTGGCAATTGTAGTAAATCATTTGCAATACATAAAATACTAAATCCCATGTTTTGTTTTTGTTTTAAAACTTCTGTAATAAATTTCAAGTTCTCAATTTTCTTATAATCATTTGTTATGATTAAATAATATGGTTTAAATGTCTTGTAATCATTATCCTTATATTGTAATCTATTTTGTAATTCTACCTCTAAATATTTCGAAATATCTTTCATTTCTTCTTCATCATGTGTAAAAAATCTTATTTGTCTATTTTTACTCCAAACATGTGGTAATAATTTGGCATAGCTTAATGTCTCTGCTCCTTCTTGATCTAATAAAAATACCAATTTCAAATCTTCATAACTTTGAAATGTAATTAATTGTACAATTAAATTTCTTAAAAAGTTATCTATATTTTCATTTTTCTTTACAATGAGAGCAGATACATTTTTTTCTGTAAGTGAAACAGTTATTGGTGCTGATTGGATTACTTTTGAGCTATTTGCTATGTCATTTAAAATGTCAATAAGATTATCTTCTTCCATCATAAATTTTTCTTCTGGGTATTGTATATCAATTTCTGTATTTACATCTCCTATGCCTAATCTTATTGTAAGAAAATCATAATCGTCTATTTTTCTCTCCCATAATCGACCACTTTTTCCTAGTATAACTTGTGTACATTCTTCTGGTGATAAATTGTTTTCGTATAATATATCTTTTTGTTTTTGCATAATTTGCATAATGTAATCTTTTTTCTTCATTAGATATTCTTTATATCGTTTTTGTCGTTTTTCTTCATATTTTATTTTTTTCTTTCGGTTATATTTGGCTGTTAAAATTGGAAATAAAATGATACTGACTAACATTGCTAATGCTACGATTAAGGCTGTTACTGTTTGTTTTGTACTAGCTGTTCCACTCATTGATCCATCTATGGCCTTGAATACAGAAACTAACATAATAGCTCCCATAGACATGGAAGTTCCTAAAGTTAAAACAAGTGGCATTTCCTCTTTATCCTGAGCTTGTGGCGGTGCATCAATTTTTACTTTTTCTTTCTCAATAACATTTGTAATTCTAGGTGCCCTAGAAAAATATGCGTCATCATCATATAATTCTATGTTTTTTTCTTCATCTTGACCTCTTATCACTTTTTCTACTTTTCTTTCTGATATATCAAAAAATCCTCCTCCATAATATAGATTTTCTTGAGGATTATTAATATATAGACGATTTCCCATGATGACGATTTTTAATCCCATGATAAAAACAACATCACCATTCATTAATAATTGTGGTTTTATCACTGGTTTTCCATTAACAAATGTTCCGAAATTAACATCGTAATTTTCTATCATCCAATTGTTTTCATATAGATAAATTTTAGCATGTACTTTAGATACTAATTTATTTCTATATGATATTGCATTTTTGGAATCACTTCCAATAAAAAATGGTTCGCGTTTTTTAATGTCTAATTGTATAAGGTCTTTTTCGAAAGTTGGAATACAGCAAAGAATAAACAATTCTTTAGAATCTTTAAAAGATACTCCATACATCTTATATTCTTCTAAAATAATTGTTTTTTCTTCTTGATCATTATTCTTATATACTCTTATTTCATGGCTCTTGTCTTCTATATTAATAAATCTAAGATCAATGATATTTGTTTGATTATTATTCACAAGTTGCCATTTACCATTTCTTCCTTCAACATTGATTAACTTTTTTTCATTTTTCTCTTTTTGGTCTGTCAACCAGTAATTACCTTCTGTATTTTTGGGTAAAGAAAGTTTATATAGTGTATTTTTGCCTATTAGCACTATTTGCATAATGACACCTCTTCTTCCGCATCTTTCATGAATTTTTACCTTACGTTACATATAATTGTCAGACTTCTTTATCTTGTTTCTTATAAATTTGTCCTAATCGTAAACTTAATACTTTTACTTCTGGATTTGTTATATAATTTAAATCCAAAATTGTTTCAGAAATTAATCTCTTAGCTTCTATTTCATTAATAAAATTCACACCATTTAATAAATTTTCTAGTTTTTCTTCTATTTCTTTATTTGACTTATCTAATTTTACTTTCTTTCCTGCCATTTTTTTTCTAGCTAGTTCAAAAATTTCTGATGATATCTCATATATATTTACAAAATTAGTATCTATATTATTCTCTATATCACCCATACTTTCACCTACATTTCCTCAAATTCTTTTTACTAGTATACTGTTTATTTTTCACTATCATCTGAAACATGAATATTATTATCCGCCTTTGTGCTTGCATCTCCATCATCTGTAACTGTTGAATTTATCGTCTCTCCTGACATTTCTATTGTTGCATTTGTCTCAATATCTTCTACATTTGTCACTGATGAATTTATGTCACTATTTTCTATATTTATATTACTATCTTGGTCCAATCCATTTACTTGATTATATGAAATTTCACCTGTTTCTTCATTATAGAACAAGACATCATCCAATGCTGTCACAATCGATACTGTTATTGTTTCTGATTCCACTGTATCCCTAATATGAACTTTTTGTGTTTCTGGGTCATAAAAAGAATCAATATTTGAAACTTCTGTTTCTGTTCCACCATTTTCTATATATAATTTATTGAACTCTTGATCATCATGTATTTCTATATTTTCTTTTATGATTGATTTAATTTGATCTTTTGTTAAGACTCCGCTTTCAATTAGACTATCAAAATTTGCAAGTGCTTCATCAATTTCAAATTGTATTTTTATACTTGGTTGACTATCAATATATTCTTGTAAATCTTCTGTTTTGATTCCTTCTAATTCTAACTTTTCTTCAAGATAATCTCGAATAATTTCAGCACGAATTTGATTTGCAATATCTTCATCTAGTCCTTTTAATATCTCTGCCTTGTTGATATTTGCTATTACCTCTACAATTCTTTCCCTTGTATCATCAGGAATATCTGTGTCTTCTCCATAAATAAGCTCTATGACTGCCTCTACCTGTGTACCTGGAATATTTTCCTCTAATTCAATATTTTGTTCTTCATTATTTATTTCCGCATCAATAGCATCTTTTGTTGGTGTATCTTTTTCCTCTAATCCTTCACTTATATTTGCTGACGGAGTTATAACATTATTTGAATTCCCATTAACATTTCCTGTTAATCCATTTACTGAACTTCCTACTATAAATCCACTTGCAACACTTATGTTTTTCTGTTCCGCATTTTCAACTGCTGTTTTTATACTTTGTATTTCTGTTTTTGTATTTTTTATCAAATTAATTAAAATATTCAATTTCAATATGATTGCACTCTTTTTTGTTATGAATTTCACTTTGTATGTTTTATCTGATGGGAAATTACATTCTTTTAATTTATCTAGTATATAGTCTATTCCTGTTAAAGACTCCTGCATTTTATTGATACTTGTTTGCATCTTTTCACTATCAATCTTTAGTCCCATTTTTTTCCTCCTTTATTTTATTTTAATATGTCTAATATTGATAATTAGTAGGATCTGCAACCGTTGCATTTTTAACACCTGCTAATACCCCTCTTACATCAGATAATTGGTTTTGAAGATTCCTTTTCTTAGTTGCTATTTCTTGTTTTCTGGCTTCTATCTCTTCTATTAATTCGTCTACATTGCCTTTACAAGTTTCCACAGTCTTTATATACTCGTCCAAGTCACTATTTAAATTAGCAGATTTGTCTCCTTCATATCCTTCATTTAGAAATTTTTTTACATTTTTTAGTTTATTGGTCACAAATCCTTCGAAATCTTGACTAACTGAACTTAACTTTGATACATTATCTTGATACTGATTATAAATTTCTTCATAAGAAGCTACCTCTGTTGATAGACGACTTTTCTCAAAAACTAGTTCATTTGTCGCTTTATTCTTTGTTCCCCATGACAAGAAATTATAACTTCCATTTGCATAGCCTCTATACCTATCAGCAACAGCATTGCCCATAATATTTCCCTCCTTCGTTTTAAAGTATTTCATAAATACTTTTCAAATAACTGCTTTTTTGAAGCAGTTATTTAAAAAATACTCATGCTTTATACAGTTTCTTTTTTATTGTACTGTATTTGAAGTTTCTGCTGATTGTATATCTTGTTGTGTTTGTGTCATAAGTTTTGTAAATTGTGATTTAATGTTTTCAAATGATTCTACAATTTCGCTTTTTAATCTTGTAAATGTACTTCTAAAAGCATCTGAAGCCTCACTTCGCCATTGAATTTGTCCATATACAGATTCAATCTCATCCATTTTTGATTTTGCAATATCTAGGTTTGATACTACTTGATTTTGTATACTTTCAACATCTCCTGTTAAAAATCTCATACCTACATCATTATGAATTGCAATGTCTGCAATTTTGTTTGGTGCAGTTTTTTGAGCACTTGTTACATTTGCTCCTTTATCTGCTTGAGAATAGTTGTTAGCAATTGTTTCTAATGCAAATGGAATCTCTCCTACAACTAAATCTAATAATTCATTAAGTTGTGGAATTATATGATTAAATTCCTTTACTAATGAATTATATCTTTCTCCATACCAAACATTATGCATATCTGTAACTTTTTGATATACATCTGTTAATTTGTTGTTTAATTCTTGACCATGGCTTCTCATTTGCCCAGCTTTTCCTGGTAATGCTTCATAATCTACATTTTGTATATTTGCCATATTCATTCACCTCCCTTTCATATTTGAATACAGTATACTAATAATATGATTTTTTAACAGAACCCCCCCCCCGTAAATTTTTACTTATTTTCTTCCTATTGACAACATTTGATATAATATAAGTATCATATTCAAAGAGGGGGATTATATGCAAAGGATATTAAGTCATATGCGAAAAGCAATCGAAGAATATCATATGATAAATGACGGTGATAAAATTGCTGTATGCCTTTCTGGTGGAAAAGATTCCATTACTATGTTAAAAGCTTTTAAGAACCTACAAATCTTTTATACAAAAAAGTTTGAAATAATTGCCGTTAGTGTAAATCCTGGGTTCGAATTTTTCGACATTGACTTTTTAAACAAGATATGTGCGGAAGTAAATGTTCCTTTATTTGTTGAAAATAGCAATGCGAAAGAAATCGTTTTTGATATCAGAAAAGAAAAAAATCCATGCTCTCTATGTGCTAATTTACGTAGAGGTGTTATCAATTCTATTGCTATACGAGAAGGTTGTAACAAAATTGCTTTAGGGCATAATCAAGATGATGTTCTAGAAACCTTTCTTTTAAATTTATTATATACAGGAAATATTGGTACATTTTCACCCAAGAGTTATATGGATCGCTCAAAAATTACATTAATTAGGCCTCTCATATATACACCTGAAAAAGAAATTAAACGATTTGTTAAAAGAAACAATATCTCTGTTATGCCTAAGGTTTGTCCAATGGATGGTACTTCAAAAAGAGAAGATATGAAAAATTTAATCTATACCTTATCCAAACATATTCCTATGGTAAGAGCCAATCTATTTGGAGCAATTCAAAGAAATTTAGAGGACTGGAAAATTTGAGGGAATTTGGGGACGGGCTCATTTTTCCCTCTTTTTACAGTCTAACAATAAAAAAATATAGAATATAAAAAATGAAACATTTTGTGTATCTAAATTTGAGTTTAGAAATTCTAAAATAAAAAAGTGAGGAATGTTCATTTTGCTTAAAATTTTAAGCAATAATGAAAGAGGCTCACTTTTTTATTCAAGAATTTCTACGATAATTTAGCTTATACAAAATGGTGTAATGACTTTATATTCTATATTTTTTATTTATAAATTTGAAAACGGGAAAAATGAGTCCGTCCCCAAATTCCCTTAAATTTTTACAACATTTAACATCGCTTGTTTTAAATCTTCTAATTTTTTATTTGCTTCTTCTTCTGTTTTTCCTTTGACACCCATATACAATTTAATTTTAGGTTCTGTTCCTGATGGTCTGATACAACACCAATTATTATCTTCTAATTCATAATACAAAACATTTGATTTTGGAAGGCCACTATTACTTTCCTCTCCTGTTATCATATTTTTTACATAATCTTTATCAATATCTTTAAAAGTTAATACTTTGTAATCCCCAATCTTTTCTATGTCTTTATTACGTGTGCTTGTCATGATTTGTTTAATTTCTTCTGCACCATCTGCTCCTTCTCTTACAATAGAAACTTGTTCTTCTTTATAATATCCATATTTTTCATAAATTGCTATCATTTGATCCCATAATGTCATTCCTTTTGATTGATAATAACATGCTGCTTCACAAAGAGCCATAACGGCTGCAATTCCATCTTTATCTCTTGCATAATCCCCAATTAAGCAACCATAACTTTCTTCAAAACCAAATACATATTGTTTGTCTTTATTTTCCTCTGCTTTTCTCATAATTGCACCAATATTTTTAAAACCAGTTAATACTTCAATTACTTCTAGTCCATAATATTCTCCTATGGCTTTTGTTAAATTTGAAGATACAATTGTTGTTATCATCATTCCATTTTCAGGTAACTTATTTTTTTCTTTCATTTGAGAGATTCTATATTCTGCTATTAGTAATGCTGACATATTTCCTGTATAATCTTTATATTCTCCTGTTTTTGTGTCTTTTACAAATATCCCTAATCTATCGGCATCTGGATCAGTTGCTAATACAACATCTGCATCCACTTTTTTTGCTAAGTCTAATGCTAATTTAAATGCTTTTGGATCTTCAGGATTTGGATAATCTACTGTTGGAAAATTACCATCTGGCTCTTTTTGTTCTGGAACAACATATAAATTTTCAATTCCCATTTCTTTTAATAATCTTTCTGCTACCATATTTCCTGTACCATGTAATGGTGTATATACAACTTTTAGCTTTTTCCCTTGTTCTTTTACAATCTCTGGATTTAAAATGCAACTTTTTAGTTTTTCAATATATTTATCGTCCATTTCTGTTCCTACATATTGTAACAATCCTTTACTCTTTGCCTCTTCTTCTGACATTTGCTTTATTTCTGAAAAGCTTTCAACTGCTCTTACCTTTGCAATAATATCTTTATCTCTTGGTGATACAATTTGTGCGCCATCATCCCAATATACCTTATATCCGTTATATTTAGGCGGATTATGACTTGCCGTTATCATAATTCCTGCTGTACATTGTAATTCCCTAATAGCAAAAGATAATTCTGGGACTGGTCTTAAACTTTCAAATAAATAAGTCTTGATTCCATTTGCACATAAAATCAAGGCTGTTTGCATACTAAATTCTTTTGACATTTTTCTTGAATCATAACTAATGGCTACCCCTTTATTTTCTGTGCCTTGCTCTAATATATAATTTGCTAATCCTTGTGTTGCCTTTCCTACTGTATATTGGTTCATTCTATTGGTTCCAGCTCCGATAATCCCTCTAAGTCCTGCCGTTCCAAATTCTAATTCTTTGTAAAATCTATCCTCTATTTCTTTTTCATCATCTTTGATTGCTAATAATTCTTTTTTTGTCTCTTCATCAAATTCTGGACTTTCACACCATTTTTTATATTCTTCTAAATAGCTCATATTATATCCTCCTTTTTCTTAACTAACTATTTCTTCTTCATTCCATGTTATCGTATCATAAATTGTTTAATAAGAAAAGCAATTTGCTTAAATTTTAAAACTTTCTTATGATTTGTTGTTTCAGTTCAGTGTATAGTACCCAGGGGTATATATATTATATTTTAAGTGGGTTTCGTGGGGACCGACACACTACATACTCTTATTCAATCAGCGACAGTCCCGTAGGAGCTGATTTGATTAGAGTATGTAAAGTGTTGGGATAACGCAAAATATCATATATACCTCTGGGATACTACACACTGAACTGAAACGCTTTATTTTTATATCATAAAAAATGATGTTATATAATTGTACAACACCATTTCTATATCATATAAAGTTTAATCATCTATTTTAATCTAAGTGATAAAATTTCTTATATAATTCTCTTGCAGTTTTAGGGCAATCTACACCTTTTTCATCACTATTTTTTACTGGTGCAAATTCTTCTTCTCTTTTTACTCTCAATACTGCCATATCGTCTACTTCACCAAAAGCATCAAATAGGAATGCTTCAAATTTATAGGCATTTGGTGAATCTGGTTCCACTAATTTACCATCTTTATCAATATATTTTGCTTTCTTAAATGCAACATGATATGGTAATGGTTCTGAACCCATTCTTTCAATTGCATCAATGCTAAATAAATTGCATAATATATGTGATTCACCATATAGCAACTCTCCATTTTCATCAGTAGCTTCTGCCATTTCCTCTGTAATTTCTGTATATTCTATTACATTTGGTTTTCCATTTCTTCTACAAAATACGCCTACTTTTTCTTGTGGATTTGCTTTTACAACAGATTTACAAGCAACCGTTACATTTTTGTCAATGGCAATTCCCATTAGAACAGGGTCTACCATTTTTACTAAACAGTTATCCACTCCACCAATAAATACCCATTCAATACCTAGCTCTCTCATTTTTTTCGTCATTTGCGTTTTTACTAGTGATTCGTAAATTCCTCCGTGTCCATCTGCTGCTAGCTTAATCAATCCATCTTCTCCAATTAGTATTTTACCTTCTGTATCCATCATTGGAAGCTCGCCTTGTTCAAAGAAAAATAGATTTTTATTTTTTTGATATCCAAAGCATTTATGATTTTCAAAAAACTCCACTGTTTCTTTATTATTTTCTCTACTTGTCATAACAAACCAAGGAATGATTACTCCATATTTTTTTCCTTCTTCTTTTAAATTATCAGATAATAATTCAAATAAGGATTTATGAGAATCTAATCCAATGTCATAAGTTCCTTTTGGCCCACTATGACCTAATCTTGTTCCTTGTCCTCCTGCCATAGTAACCGCTGCTAATTTTCCTTCTTTGATTGCTTTTTTTCCAATAGATTCATAATATTTATATTGATCATTTAATTTATATTTATCTAAATAATCAATTGGTGTAATTTCATCACTTGTATTTACTTTTTGCCCTTTTGTTGTATCATATAATTTATTTGCCAAATCAAAATCAATCATTTTGATTTGTTTTAATAATATTTCTTTTTTCTTTTCTTCTAGGTCATTATAATGATTTAATAAATGCTCTTGACCGTATTTTTTTAACATATCTTTTATTTCTTCTAATTCTGTATCCATAAAATTCATCCTTTCTAACCTTTTTAAACCACACTTATATTACACCATAATTTTGTATTAGTCAATTATTGGCAGGTAAAAAATTCACCTGCCATTTTACTTCTTATTTTGCTTTCTCTTATGCTCTAGATGTCCCTAATACTTTGCTATAATTTTTAGCGATTTCCTCTATATTTTCTTCTATTTCAAAAAACTCATAACAATCGATAATATCTACATGATTATTATCTATTACCCATTTTTCAATATTCTTATTAATATTTTGGATATAATTTTGCTTTCCTTTAATAAAAATCACCATATCCTTATTTTCTTTACTGTTTTTATTAATTTCTTTAAATTTATTTAAATCATTATGATTCCAGTCTAATGATAATATTTTTTCTTGCTTTTCCTTTTTTAAACTCATTTTTTCTATTAATATACTCACTGTATCTTTTAAATCATTTTCTGTTAATATAACGACTTTTTTATTTTGATCCATACTTTTACTAATGTATGGTAAACTTATCATTTCAAAATGATAATCACTTGCATAAAATGCACAACTTTTTTCTTTTGTTATATTTTCCATCTTAAACATTCCTTTCAAATTGATATCATCATACGGAATTATCAGTTTCTTATTTTTGTTTACTGGTAAATTTTACCATTTCATGACAAATATGTCAATCATATTTCAAAGAAACTCATCGTTTTTTTTCGACAATGTATATTTTTTCTTTTTTTGTTAATACTTATCTTAAAGAATATTTTAGAAAAAAAGTTTATTGGAGGTAACTTATGAAAAAATTTTTAAAAATATGTAATCATTCCAAGGTAAAAATGGTAATCATTTTAACTTTTCTATTTTTTGCCTATACAAGCATTTGTGCCATTTCTTATGCAAATGATGTTTCTGTTGATCTTGCTGATTCTGTATTTCGTTTACATGTCATTGCTAATAGCGATTCTGATGTTGATCAAAATTTAAAATATACGGTAAGAGATCATTTATTAGAATATATGAATACACTATGTGTCGATTGCACTTCTAAAGAAGAAGCCATTGCACTTGCCAGTGAACATATTGAAGATTTTAAAAAAATTGCACTAGACACAATCAAAAAAGAAGGATTTGATTATATGGTAAATATTCGTATTGGAAATTTTCAATTTCCTACCAAACACTACGGAGATATATCTTTTCCAGCAGGATATTATGATGCTTTAAAAGTAGAAATTGGTGAAGCCAAAGGGCAAAATTGGTGGTGTGTCATGTTTCCTCCTTTATGCTTTGTAGATGCCTCTTCTGGTATTGTTCCTGAGGAATCCAAAGAAGATTTAGAAAATTCGTTGACTGATGAGGAATTTTCTATTGTGTCTGACAATAATCAAGACTTTACGTTTACATTAAAATTTAAAATATTGGAAATTTTGAACAATACGGGGTTAATTACTGCTAAAAAATAGTTGCAATCTAAAATGGTTTATGATATATTTTATGGTGAGAGTAGAGTGTAAAATAATATACACTCTATTTTGTTTTAAATTGATAAACTATAATTATTGGGGGTATATACATTGGAAAAATTAGTTGTAAAAGGACCTACACCATTAAAAGGAGAAGTGACAATTAGTGGTGCTAAAAATGCTGCTGTTGCTATTTTACCAGCCACGCTTTTAATAGATGGTGTTTGTACAATAGAAAACTTACCAAATATTAGTGATATAAAAATATCTTGTACCATATTAGAAAAATTAGGTGCAAAAATTACATGGAATGATGAACATAGTATTACAATTGATACATCAAATATCACAACAACAAAAGCACCTTTAGATTTAACAAGTAAATTTAGAGCTTCTTACTATATGATTGGTGCTATGCTTAGTAGAAAAGGTGAAATTGAAGTTGGTATGCCTGGTGGTTGTAAATTGGGTGCACGACCAATTGATCAACATATCAAAGGATTTGAATTATTAGGGGCAAATGTTACTGTGGAGAAAGGTAAAATTTATGCCAAAGCAAAAAAATTAAAAGGCTGTCCTATCTATATGGATATTGTATCTGTTGGTGCTACCATTAATGTTATGCTATCTGCTGTATTGGCCAAAGGCACAACGATTATTGATAACGCCGCAAAAGAACCACATATCGTAGATGTTGCAAACTTTTTAAACACCATGGGAGCTGATATTAGAGGTGCTGGTACAGATGTTATTAAAATTAATGGTGTTGAAAGATTAAAAGGAAATGCAACCTATTCTGTTGTTCCCGACCAAATTGAAGCAGGTACCTTTATGCTTGCCGCCGTTGCAACAAAAGGAGATTTATTAATCAAAAATTGTATTACAAAACACTTAGAATCTATTACAGCTAAAATTTTAGAAATTGGTGGTAATGTAGAAGATAATGGAGATAGCATCCGTGTTTGGTGTAATAAAAGACCAAATAAAGCAACGATAAAAACTTTACCATATCCTGGATTTCCTACGGATTTACAGCCACAAATGGGTGTTGTTTTGTCTCTTGCAAATGGGACAAGTACAATTAATGAAAGTATTTGGGATTCTAGATTCCAATATACAGAAGAATTAAATAAAATGGGTGCAAAAATTACTGCACAAGGAAAAACTGCCTTTTTTGAAGGTGTCAAAAAATTGTCTGGAGCACCTGTATACTCTTCAGACTTAAGAGCTGGTGCTGCTTTAGTTATTGCTGGTACTGCTGCTGAAGGCGAAACAGAAATCTATAATTTAGAACATATTGATAGAGGATATGAAAATATAGAAGAAAAATTTAGAAGTATTGGTGCCAATATTCAAAGAATAACAGAATAGAAAACAACCAATAGAAAACAACCAAATGAAAAAAACAACAAAACAAAAAATAGAAATAAACAAAGGAAAGAGATTGAAAAAAATGCTGAATTTTTGTAGTTTATATAGTGGAAGTAGTGGAAATAGTCTATTTGTTGAAACCAACAACACAAAATTGCTAATTGATGCAGGTGTTAGTAGTAAAAAAATAGAAAAAGCCTTAACAGACTTATCTATTGACCCTTGTACCTTAGATGGTATTTTAGTCACACATGAACATTCTGACCACGTACAAGGATTAGGTACTTTTTCTAAAAAGTTTGATTTACCTGTATTTGTTAATCAAGAAACACTAGATGCTATGCCAAAACAAAGAGATAAAATTGCTGATAAAAATATAAAAAAATTTAAAGTTGCAGAAAAATTTTCCATAGGTGATCTGGATATTAATCCATTCTCTATACCACATGATGCAGCAAATCCTTGTGGATTCACAATTTTAAACGAAAACAAAAAAATAAGTATTGCAACAGATATCGGACATATGACAAATGATATTTTAAAAAACTTAGAAGAAAGCTTATTTGTGATGCTAGAATCTAACTATGACCCAGAAGTTTTAAAATGTTCATCATATCCATTTTCATTAAAATCTAGAATTGCTGGTCCATCAGGGCATTTATCAAACCAAATTGCTGGAAAAACAATATCTTTTTTATTAAAATCTGGCTTAAAAAATGCCATGCTAGGTCACTTAAGCAAAGAAAGTAATTTCCCAGAGCTTGCTTACAAAACAGTTATCGAAGAATTAATCGCTAATAATTATAATGAAAATTCTTTAGCATTATCTGTCGCAGGTAGAGATACGCATAGTAAATTAGTAACTATTTAGAACTTTAGGGACAGTCCTTAAAGTTCTTTCCACTTCTTTGAGAACATAAATATATAGTTTAATTGGTGAAATAAACAAAGGATAGATTTCATGAAGTGAGCTTTGCCCACATCATATATATTTCGTATATTAGAAAATTATTTTTAATTTGAAAGGAGTATTGTATGCTAACAATAAATATTATATGTATTGGAAAAATAAAAGAAACCTATTTAAAAGATGCCATAAACGAATATTCTAAAAGGCTAAGTAAATATTGTAAATTATCTATTGTAGAATTGCCAGATGAAAAAATACCAGACAAATTGAATGAAAGTCTTTCTAATGAAATAAAAAATAAAGAATCTAATGCTATTTTAAGCCACATAAAAAAAGACTCCTATATCATTTGTTTAGATTTAACAGGCACCGAACTTTCTTCTGAAGAGTTTTCTAAAACCATAGAAAATTTGTCTTTACAAACAAGTCAAATTACTTTTGTGATTGGTGGTTCTTTAGGTCTTTCTTCTGATATATTAAAAAAATCCCACCAAAAGATATGTTTTTCAAAAATGACATTTCCTCATCAGTTGATTCGTGTTTTTTTATTAGAGCAGTTATTTAGAGGATTTAAAATATCGAATGGTGAAACTTATCATAGATAAATATATATTATATTGTAGAGAAAATAACATAGAAAAAAAATATTTAAAATATTATAGGGGCAAAAAATTTTAAAATACTAATTATGGGGGATTTGTTATTTCCTCTACAAAATTAAAAACATAGTTATTTTGAATTTTTTTCTGATTTTAAAATTCTATAAAATAATATTTTCACAATCATTATTCTTATTATAAAAAAAATTGAAATAAATAATACCATTTTAAATAACATTTGATTTGAATATCCTTATTGATTTAATTTCCATAATTATACAATATATGTAAAATATTGTCAAGAAAAACTTTACGACAAAAAACGACATACAACAATACTTGTAATAATACCAACAATATCTGCCGTTAGTGCTGCTATTAACACAAACCTTGTTTTTTTTATCTTTATACTTGAAGAATATATCGCTATGGTATATAACGTTGTTTCTGTTGCCCCCATAATAACAGCTGCCATTATCCCTATTTGACTATCGACTCCAAAATTTTTCATGATATCTGTTGCAACTGCTATGGAACTACTTCCTGATATTGGTCTTAAGAGTGCTAAAGGCATAATTTCTGTTGGAAAATTTACTATATTTAATAATGGTTCTACTAATTTAATCGCTATATCTATCACGCCTGAACTTCTTAAAGCCCCCACTGCCAAAAATAATCCTATCAGTGTAGGAAAAATATTAATAACAATTTTTATACCATCTTTTGCTCCTTCAATAAATTTATCAAAAACTTCCTTTTTTTCTATAACACCATATATGACAACTAATAATATTATTAATGGCATTGCCAAACTAGATAAATAATTCATTATCTCAATCATATTTTCTCCCTTTTATTAGAATAATAAATAAGTAATTTTGTTACAGTTATTCCTGCAATTGCTGCACAAACGGTTGCAATCCATACTGGAACAATAATAGCAGTTGGATTTTCTGCTCCTAATGAACTCCTTATTGCAATAATTGTCGTTGGAACTAATTGGATGGATGCTGTATTTAATACAATTAGCATAATCATAGAATTACTTAATTCTTTCTTATTTTTATTTTCCTTTTGTAAAGTGTCCATTGCTTTTAATCCTAATGGTGTGGCTGCATTTCCCAATCCTAAAATATTTGCTATCATATTCATTGAAATTTCATTTTGTGCTTTTGGATTTTCTTTTATTTCTGGAAAAAGCATTTTTATTACTGGTTTAAGTAATTTATTCATTATTTTCATGATGCTAGTGTTTGCCGCAACATTAATAATTCCACTCCATAGGCACATTGTGCCTAACATGGTTATACTTAAACTTACTGCACTTTCTACACTATCAAATATACTAGTATTTAAATTTTGTAAATTGCCTGAAAAAATTGCGTATGAAAATGATATTATTATGAAAATTGGCCAAACTAAATTTAACATATTTACCACCAAAATAATTTTATTCTATTATCAATTTTTTATTACTTTTTAATTGACCTAGGTTTCTATTTGTGATATAGTAACAATGTATATAGGGTTGTAAATTAACTTTTTAAGGGGGGATAAACTTATGAAATCAACAGGGATTATTCGAAAAGTAGATGAACTAGGAAGAGTAGTTATTCCTATCGAAATCAGAAATCAATTTAATATTGCTGAAAAAGATCCTATTGAAATATATGTTGATGGTTCATTAATTGTATTAAAAAAATATGAACCAAATTGTATTTTTTGTGGAAATACTGAAAATTTAATGAGTTATAATGATAAATTAATTTGTAAAGACTGTTCAAAGAAAATAAGCGAATTAAAACCAAATACGTAAATATAAAAATGAACCCAAATTATTAGACAAACGTTTAATAACACGGGTTCACTTTTTATTTTGCTCATACTAAAAAATCCATATTTTAATCTTTATGTATAAATTTTTGATATATTTCATTTTTATTAACATTTCTGTCTTTTGCTATTTGTTTAATAATATCTTTTTTGTTCCATCCTTTTTCTTTATAATATCTATAATGTTCTTCTAAAGATAATGCTAATAACGTATTATCTTCTTGTTTCTTACTACCTTCTATAATAAGAACAATTTCTCCTTTCAATCCTTTAGCCTTTTCAATTAATGTGTCTATATCTTCTCTTATATATTCCTCATGTATTTTTGTCAATTCTCTTGCTAATACAATTTTTCTATTCTCAATGATTTCTTTTAAATCGTTTAATGTTGCTTCTAGTTTATGTGGTGCTTCATATAAAATTGTTGTCTTTGTGGCAGTTTTAATTTCGTTTAATTTTTCTTTTCTATTTTTCTTATTTAATGGTAGAAATCCCATAAATATAAACTCTTTTGTATCTAGCCCTGAACAGATTAATGCATTAATCATTGCACAAGCTCCTGGAATAGATATAACCTGTATCCCCTCTTCTATGCATTTTTTGATAACTTCTTCTCCTGGATCACAAATTCCTGGAGTTCCTGCATCAGAAACAAGTGCTATCTGTTTTCCCTGCTTTAATTCTTTTATTAATATTTCTGTTTTCACTTCTTCATTATGTCTATGATAACTCATTAATGGTTTTGATATTTCTAAATGATTTAACAATTTCAAAGTATGTCTAGTATCTTCTGCTGCTATGAAATCTACTTCTTTTAATATGTTTATTGCTCTTAATGTCATATCTTCTAAATTTCCTATTGGTGTTGCAACTATATATAAGGTTCCTATCTCTTTTTGATTAACTTCTTTCATTCTTTATTCCCTTCTTTATTCCCTTCTTTTTAATTTATTGTATTATTTTTTATTGCTTTCCTTATGATAAATTTTTAAAATCTCCTCTGTATAATTTCCGTTTTCATCATAAATATATAAATTTTTCTCCAATTTCAAAAATGGTTTTGCATTTTTTATTCCTTGTATTAAAACCAGTTTTGATACTGCATGGATATTAGAATAAACAAATCGTATTCTTTTTGGTTCTATTTTATATTTTCTCATCATAGACATTAAATCAACTAATCTTTCTGGTCTATAAACAATATACAATTCTCCTTTATCTTTTAACATATCTTTCGAAACCCTGATAAAATCTTCTAAATTTGCTTCAATTTCATGTCTAGAAATTAACTTTCTTGTATCTTCATTTTGTATTCCTGTTTCTTTCTTTTTATATGGCGGATTTGTTACAATAGCGTCAAATGTATTTTTTTCAAAATGTTGATGTAAGTTTGTTATATTATCTCTTATTATTTTGAATTTATCTTCTAGATGATTTAATTGTATACTTCTCTTCGCCATTTCATATACTTCTTCTTGAACTTCTATTCCTATCATTTCTGATAATTCTGTTTTTGCACATAATAAAGTGGCAATAATACCTGTACCAGTTCCTAAATCTAATACTCTGGCACCTTTTTTTATTTGTTTTGCAAAATCAGAAAGCAATATACTGTCTATTCCAAAACAAAATCCTTCTTTATTTTGAATGATTTTTAAATCTTTATATTCTAAGTCATCGATTCTTTCATTTTCTTTTAATTCTATATTCTCTTCCATCTTTATTCCTTTTTATTTATTTTTGTCATATTGTATCACATTAACATAATGTTTGTAAATATTTCTTTTCATAACATCTTTTTTTGATATTTCATATACTATATATATAGAAGTTTTTGGGGTGATTTCATGGATAAAAAAATAATTAAAAATATAGAAAATAGAGGCGGAAAATGTCCACCTCCTAAAAAGAAATTTAATTTTAAGTGTTGCAAAGATAATACGCTTAAATCTTTACATGAAGTCGAATATTTTTTAAATCATTTTAATCGATTTATCAAGTATATTAAATTATATAAAATATTACGATAATTACTATGCAAAGTTAGACTCATTATATCGTATTTTGAAACACTGCATAAGTAACCAAACGAACGAATGTAAGTGCGATTGGAGCAACCTACGCTTATATTTTAATTTGTGGATTGCGACACACAAAGTGTAAAAAATACGATATAATGAGTCTAACTTTGAATGGTAACAAATCATTTATTAATTTTTATTTTAAAGTATATATTTCACTAAATTCTTCATTCTCTTCTCCATCGATTAAGATTTTAATAGAATTTACTTCTGTTAATTGTGTCAAAGTTTTTACTAAACTATCTATCATATTTTGTTTTACTGTTGAATCTTCTTTATCATAATTTAAAAGCTCACTTGAAAAATCCAAATATACCATATCTTTTTCTTTATATGTTTGATTTAATTTGGTGTTTTCTGGAATTAATTTTGTGTATTTTTCGTTTTTCGGACCTTCTATTAGCATATTGACTAATTTATCATAAGGCGTATTCATGATTTCTTTAATATCTACCAATCTTGCTTCAGGTGCTAATTCTTTTGTTTCTTTTTCTAAGAAATATAAACTGACGATCGTTTGTCTATTTTGTTCTTCTGTGATTTCTTCCTCTGGTGTATACTCTTCTATTGTTGTTTCCTCTTCTTGTCCTTTAAAGTACTGGATAATGAAATATCCTCCTACTAAAATAACTATTAATAAAACTGTAAAAATAATCACTATTTTTTTATTCATATTGCTTTCTTCCTTTCATTTTTTATTCGTTTTATTTATTACCTATTGTATTATTTGTTTGTCCTTTTTAGAACATTTTAATTTATTTTTAAATGCATTTCCTACCTCACACAAAAAGACAATTAGAAATCTTTTGTCTCTAATTGTCTTTATAAATTACATTCTACATATTTTTAAAACTAAACACCGCAAATCTTCTAACTCTTTTTCAAATTCAGACTGTATTTTTAAAAAAAATTCTTTTATTTTGTTCCAGTCATATTCCACATAAGTCTTTGGTAATATTTCTTCTTCAGCATCTTCAAAATAAGTCAATCCCATAACTATATTTACATAATTTATATGATTTCCACATTTTTTTATTAACCCTTCTGCTAATTGAGATATAGAAATATGACATTTTTGAATAATATGATATAAATCAAAAAAATCCTTTTTTGAACCTCTTCCTCCAATTGCAATTATTTTCATAATTGCTATATCTAAAATACTTGCCATTTTCAATTTTGGCATCTCTTCTACTTTTATCATATCATCTACTAAAAGATTTGGGTAATAAAAAAAGCTAACTTGAACACCATCTAATATTAAATCACATGTTCCTTTTTGATTTTGTTGTATTTCAATTTTTCCTATTTTTTCTAACTCTTCGATAATGACCTCATTATTAAATGGTTCAGATACGCAAAAATCAAAATCAAAAGATTCTCTTAATTCTAACTGTAATGATAAAGCAGTTCCTCCTACCATATAATAGTTTTGTAAGCTAATGGTATCTGTTATCTTTTTTAACAATGCATATCTATTTTTATCTAATATATTCCAATACATTAATAATTCTCCCTTCCAAATTCATAATTTAATGCTTTACTTGTTTTATAATACATCATTTGTTCTTTTTTTAGATGAAATTGTTGTCTTAAATAATTCGCAACCAAAGGATTTAAATTTCTACTTTTTTTTGCTACTTCTTCAATATCTGTCTTATTATATGTTTGTTTTATCCATTTTATTGTTTTTAAATTGCCATAGCAATACAGTCTAGATATAATATATCTTTTATTTTTTTCTAAATCTAATTTTTCAAATTCTACATCCCAAAAATACTTTTTAAATTCTGTTGGCATTTATAACACCTCACTAAAATTGATATATTAATATTATAACAAATAATCATTTGGAATACAATTATTTGAAAAATTTAATTAGGGTAAAATAATCCTCTGATAATATTTGGAAATATGATAATTTTAATACATTTTTTACTAAAAATTTTATTAAAATTCATATAAATAAGAAAATTTTTGTGTCTAATTTTTTATAAAAATACTTAATTGGTAAAAAATGTAAGAAAATTATTTTACCCTAAAATTTAATTGCAATTTATTTAATCGATTTTGTTGCCGAAATGGCACAGTTCCTTTGGCAACTTTTACAGCTTTTTCCATTTGACAAAAGTGGCTTTTCCGTATACAATTAGGGTAAATTAGGATGTAAATTTTATATACAAAAAAGGAGTTTTTGTCATGAATAATAAAATGAATGAAATTTTACATGTTGGACTTGATGTTGGATCTACAACAGTCAAAATAATCGTAATGGATTCTAATAAACATACTATATATTCAGATTATCGTAGACATTTTTCAGATGCCAAAAAAACCGTTTGTGAAGTTTTAGAAGAATTGTTAGTGAAATACCCTTCTGCTTCTTTCACAATTGCTTTAACTGGCTCTGGAGCAATGTCTGCTGCTAAATTTTTGGGAGTCGATTTTATTCAGGAAGTGGTTTCTTGTAAAAGAGTGATTGAGAAATATTTTCCAAAAACAGATGTTGTTATCGAATTAGGCGGAGAAGATGCCAAAATTATTTATTTTGATAATTCTATCGAACAAAGAATGAATGGTACATGTGCTGGTGGTACTGGCGCCTTTTTAGACCAAATGGCTTCTTTATTACATACAGATACTGCAGGATTAAATGAACTAGCTAAAGGATATCAAACCATTTATCCTATTGCTTCTCGTTGTGGTGTTTTTGCAAAAACAGATATTCAACCTTTAATTAATGAAGGTGCTGCAAAAGAAGATATTGCTGCTTCTATTTTCCAAGCAGTTGTTAACCAAACGATTAGTGGACTGGCTTGCGGTAGACCAATTAGAGGAAATGTTGCCTTTTTAGGTGGTCCTTTAAGTTATCTTCCAGAATTGAGAAAACGTTTTATAGAAACATTACATCTAACAGATGATGAAATCATTATACCAGATGAAGCACATCTATTAGTTGCCAAAGGTGCTGCTTTAGATTCTTTTAACACAGAAGTCATTACACCTAATGAATTAGAGAAAAAAATAGAGAATTTTAAAAACTCTCATGATACAACAACTGAACCTCTTGACCCATTATTTAAGGATGATGCAGAATATGAAGCATTTAAAGAAAGACACAACAAAGCAACTGTTCCATCAAAGTCATTAGAAAACTATGAAGGAGATTGTTTCTTAGGAATTGATGCAGGTTCTACAACTACAAAACTTGTATTAATTGATAAAGATGGGAACTTATTATATTCCCTATATGGTAGCAATGAAGGAAATCCATTACAAAGTGTTATGGATATGTTAAGAAAATTATATACCGTATTACCTAAAAAAGCAGTTCTAAGATATAGTGGTGTTACAGGTTATGGAGAGAAATTAATCCAAACAGCTTTAAATGTCGATTTAAATGAAATTGAAACCATTGCCCATTATACAGCTGCTAAAACATTTGAGCCAGATGTTACCAGTATTGTCGATATCGGCGGGCAAGACATGAAATATATTCGTATTAAAGATGGTTCTATTGATAATATCATGTTAAATGAGGCTTGTTCTTCTGGTTGTGGTTCTTTTATAGAAACTTTTGCAAAAAGTTTAAATTTAGAAATCTCTGAATTTGTAGAAGAAGCTATCAAGTCAAGAAGACCTGTTGATTTAGGTTCAAGATGTACTGTATTTATGAATTCAAAAATTAAACAAGCACAAAAAGAAGGCTATTCTGTTGGAGATATTTCTAGTGGATTATCTTATTCTGTTATCAAAAATGCGATTCAAAAAGTTATGAAAGTTCGAGATGTTGAAACTTTAGGAAAACACATTGTTGTTCAAGGTGGTACTTTCTATAATGATGCTGTTCTTAGAGCTTTTGAACTAATTGTTGGTAAACATGTGGTAAGACCAAATATCTCTGGATTGATGGGCGCTTACGGAATGGCTTTACTTTCAAAAGAACAATATGAAGCCAATTTAGATATGGAATATACTTCTACAATTCTAAAAACAGGTGAATTAGATAATTTAAAAATAAAAATTACCCACACCCATTGTAATAACTGTGAAAATCATTGTAAATTAACGATTAATAAATTTAGCAATGGACAAATTCATGTGACTGGTAATCGTTGTGAAAAAGGTGCAGGTATTGTTACAAAATCTAAAAATCTACCAAATTTAGTACAATACAAATATGAAAGACTTTTTGACTATACCCCATTAGAAGAACAATATGCAACTAGAGGAACCATTGGAATCCCTAGAGTTTTAAACATGTATGAGGATTATCCTTTCTGGTTTACCTTCCTTACGAGTTTAGGATTTAGGGTCATTATCTCTGAAAAAAGCACAAGAAAAACTTACGAAAAAGGTATGGAATCTATGCCTTCAGAATCTGTTTGTTATCCAGCTAAACTTTCACATGGACATATTGAAAGTCTATTAGAACAAGGCATTAAAACCATTTTTTATCCTTGTATGCCATATTCTAGAAAAGAATATGAAAAAGCGGATAACCATTATAATTGTCCGATTGTTATTTCTTATTCTGAAGTGTTAAAAAATAATGTAGAAGGATTAAAAGATCCTACTGTAAAATTCTTAAATCCATTTTTACCTTTTGATAAGAAAAACTTAGTAAAGAAACTATTAGAATTAGATGAATTTAAACAATATAACTTTACAAAAGAAGAATTAAATGAGGCTGCTGAAAAAGCAGAACAAGAATATCAAAAATGTAAAGAAGACATCCGTAGAAAAGGTGCTGAAACCGTAAAATACATAGAAGAAAATCATTTAAAAGGTATTGTTTTAGCAGGTCGTCCATATCATGTTGACCCAGAAATTAATCATGGTATTGATACCTTAATTACTTCATTAGGTTTATGTGTTTTAACAGAGGATAGTATTTCTAATCAAACAGAAGTAAAAAGACCAATCCGTGTTGTTGACCAATGGGTATACCATGCTAGACTTTATGCGGCTGCTGATTTTGTAGGAAAACATGATTGTTTAGAATTAGTACAATTAAACTCTTTTGGATGTGGTGTAGATGCTGTTACAACAGACCAAGTAGAAGAAATTTTATCTAGCTACGATAAAATGTACACGCTAATTAAAATAGATGAAGTCAATAACTTAGGTGCTGTTAGGATTCGTATCCGTTCATTACTGGCTAGTATGAATAAGCGTGATAAAGAAAAAAGGGAAAATCGTTCTACTGGTGATTATGAACAACATAAAAAGATATTTACAAAAGACATGAAAAAAGATTATACCATTTTAATTCCACAAATGGCACCAATTCATTTTGAATTATTAGAAGCTGCTGTGCAATCTAGTGGATATAAAGTAGAATTATTAAAAGAATGTACGCAAAAGACAGTTGAAACAGGATTAAAGTATGTAAATAATGATGCTTGTTATCCATCTATCTTAGTTACAGGTCAAATGATTGAGGCACTTCAATCAGGTAAATATGATTTAAATAAAACGGCTTTAATTATGTCTCAAACTGGTGGAGGATGTAGAGCAACAAATTATATAGGTTTTATTAGAAAAGCTCTAAAAGATGCAGGCTTTGAAAATATTCCTGTTATTTCATTTAATATTGTCGGTATGGAAAAAATGCCTGGATTTAAGATAACTGTACCATTAATTGAACGTTTGCTAAAAACTGTTTTGTATGGTGACTTATTACAAAAAATGTTAACAAAAAATAGAGCTTACGAGAAACATAAAGGGGAAACACAAAAATTATTTGATGAATGGATGGAAAAATGTAAAAAGTTACTTCAAAAATCTTCAAATAAAGAATTCAAACAAAGCATTTATGATATTGTAAATGATTTTGAAAAAATAGAGTTAGATACCACTATCGAAAAGCCTAGGGTTGGTATTGTTGGAGAAGTTCTTATTAAATATCATCCATTTGGAAATAATCATGTTGCTGATTTATTAGAAAAAGAAGGTGCAGAAGTTATTTTGCCTGATTTTATGGGATTTGCTAAGTTTATGGCTACACATAAGATTACTTTTAACAATTTATTAAATACAAATAAAACTTCTTCAAAAATCATGAAAGCTGCTATTAAATTAATCGATATCTTAGAAAAAGATATGAAAATTGCCTTAGCAAATTCTAAAAAAAGCTATTTACCACCTTGTGATATTTGGCATTTGGAAAGTAAAGTAAAAGATGTCTTATCAATAGGAAATCAAACTGGTGAAGGTTGGTTCTTAACAGCTGAAATGATTGAATACATTGAACATGATATTCCAAATATTATTTGTGTACAACCATTTGCTTGTTTGCCAAATCACGTTGTTGGTAAAGGTGTTATTAAAACCATCCGAGAAAAATATCCTGATGCAAACATTTCCCCAGTGGATTATGACCCTGGTGCTAGTGAAACCAACCAAGCAAATAGGATTAAATTATTAATGACTGTTGCAAAGGATAATTTAAAAACAAAACAAGCTAGAAAAGAAGCAATTGAAAAAGAAAATATACCTGAAGCAGTACCACATACAGATTCAATTCAGAAAGAAAAAGAAGAAACTTCAAAAAATTAATCAGTTAAATTTGACATATTTTCTAAATTGTTGTATACTATGTATAGGAAAAAATTGATAAAGTCCTTCATTGAAACTGAATAATAAAAATAGAGGAAGTTGCAGCTTCCTCTATTTTTTCTCCTTATTTATGTATTGTAAAATTTCTAAAAGTATTAGGATTTTTAATATTTTGATAAAATCCTTCATCAAAAACTCACCTCCTTTATGAAGGTGAATTGATTTTATAATAAATATTTACTCTATGCAATATGTTTATATATATTTACACATAAAATTTATCTTCTTTTCATTATATTACTTTGTTTTATGTAATTTCTTTCATGTTATTTATTTGTTTCTTAGCAATCTCATATCCAATCTCATATAACTCTTCTATCTTATCCATATCTAATAATCCTATTTTTTCTGTGGGTATTTCTAATAAATAATCTGTTCCTTCCCATTCATAATTTGCCAATTCATTAGATAGTAAACCAATAGACCTCGATGCCACATCAATAATATTCATGCAACACGCTTTATCAAATTTTTCTTTAAATACAACACTAATGACTTTATCTGTGCCAATTTCTTTTAATTCTTTCCATGGTGTATTTTCTCGAATTCCTCCATCTATTAAACTTGTATGATTAAATTCACAAGGTGAAAATACCACTGGATAGCTACAACTTGCCCTTACTGCCTTTCCTATATTTATATGGTTTATAAAAATTGTATTAGATAAGTATCTCTTATCATTTTGATAGGAAGTAAAGCAAGTAACTTTTCCATTATATAGATTAACTGATGGAATCACTAAAGGAAAACGAATTTCTGAAATATCTGTTATATGTTTCTCCTTGGCAATATCATTAATTAATTTTTCAATCTCTTTTCCAGAATTTAATCCATCTATCATAATTTTTTGTTTAAAAACTAATCCATACATTAATTTAATAATATTCCAAAAATCAATGTATTTTATTTTCTTACAATATTTTTTAAATATTGTATAAATTTCATCAGAACGAAAACCCATAGCATACAAACTTGCTACAATGCTCCCTGAAGATGTCCCTGCTATACTATCTATCTTTATCTTTTCCTCTTCTAATGCTTTCAATACTCCTATATGTGCTGCTCCTTTTACGCCTCCTCCAGATAAACTTAATCCTAAATTCATACAATCACCTAATATTACTATATGCACTCTCTTCTGAAAACGATATTTATTTTTTAATATCCTATTCTTTCATAATTTTAATTTTGAAGTCTCTTATTATTGCTTACTTCTTTTTTTTATGGTATCATTTACAAGAAAGGATTATTACTATGGATAAAAATTATTATGAAATATTAGAAGTTGATAAAAATGCGTCACCTGAAATTATAGAAAAAGCCTATAAAACTTTAGCTAAAAAATATCATCCTGATTTACACGATGCTACTCATAAAAAAGAAGCGGAAGAAACATTTAAAATAATTAATGAAGCTTATGAAACTTTGTCAAATCCTGATCAAAGGTCTTTATATGATCAAAAATTAGAAGATACAGTTATATCTCAAGATAAATATGATGAAATGTATGAACAAAATCAAGTTTTGAAAAATAAGTTAAATGATTTACAACAACATATGTATAATGAACATAGCTCTTACAAAGAGGGAAAACAATTTGAAAAAGCTCATCAAAATAGTGCACCTAATTTTAATCAATTTTCTCAGGATGAACAATACCAAAAGAACTTAGAATATGAGCAACAAATGAACCAAGCAAAAAATCAAGCTTATTACGATGCTTATATACAAGATTTAAAGAATAGAGGCTATAAAATACGATATAAAAAATCTTTCTCAGACTATGTGAAATCACTTATTGCTCTTATAATTGTCATTTTTATTTTATTTATTGTATTTCAGCTTCCTTTTGTAAAAAATTATTTTATTGAATTATACCATACAAATTCTGTTTTTAGAGTTATTGGAAATATTTTTATAAATCTATTTCATTAAAAAAGAAATATCAAGGTAATCTTATGATATTTCTTTTTTATTATATTATTTTTATTAAATTATATTTTTAAATAATTTATTTTTCTTAATTTGTCTTTTTACATAGATATTAACAATTAGTAATAAAACTGTAAAAATAATTAATGTGATAAATATTCCCATGTATAAATTTACATTCTCAAAAATATTATATATATACATTAAAAGCAATACAACAATAATTGTCCACACATATTGAAATATTTTATTTCCATTTTGTTTTATTACTTCCATCTCTGAATTCCAATTTAAAATTGGTCGTTTTACATCAACTATCAGCATAATACAACTATTTAAAATTCCTAAAACAATACATATTGGCAACATAATAATGATATCTATCCATGTAATAGAAACGAAAATAATTTTAATTGCTGTTAATAAAACAATAGAAAGTACACTATTTACAACATACTGTGGTATATTTTTTAATATAAATTGTTTGTACATATCAACAGGTATATATTTCATAAAAGTTGCATTTTTACCTTGCCTTGAAATAGCAGTAATAGAAATATTGCTAAACGAAAATAAGATTTGTGCAATTCCTGCGGTTAATCCTACTCCCTCTAAAGTTAATTGTAAGTCTGCTATTAAATTATATAATTCTTGATTGCTTGTCATTGCATTAATTCTAAAGGATATTGCAAATGTAATTAAAGTGATTATTGTTATACATATAGGGTAAATCATTTGCATAAAAAATGTTGTGTTACCAAATAAATTTTTAAATTCATTTTTCATATATGCCTTTGATATTTTCTGTGATTTACATGTTTTATATAAATTTACCTTTGTTTTTATTTTTTTCTTATAATATTCCATTGCTTTTAATATATTTTTTATGTAGACTTTATTCCCTATAAATAGTAATATTGCATACATAATTGCATAAATCCCTACTATTTTCAACATATTTACCAATACATATTTTTGCTCTAATATGTTTATTAATGGATTTATAACAATCATACTATTATTAATATTTTTAAATATGTTGACAAGACTTAGTCCTACTTGTTCATAATTCATATTATTAGATAAAAGACCTTTTATAAAAACTATTTCAAATACAACAATTATTCCAATAAAAAATATCGTACTGATTAATTGAAGTCTATTTTTATTTTTTATTTTTTTTATAAAATTCATAATAATTAAAAACACGATACTAATTAATAGTACTGGTAAAATAGGTAATAATAATATTATTGGTATAATGAAAAGGTAATATGCATAATTGGCCATTGTAGAAATTCCATACAATATTAATGGTATTAATAAAAATATGGCTTCTGTTAAATATAATATGTTTGTCATTGTTTGAACTCTTGATAACAATAATTCTTTTGTTTTTATAGGGAAAATCAAAAAATATTCTAAATCTTTAGAAAAATACAAAATATTCATACAAGCAATAATTGTTTGCATAAACATAATCATCATAACTATTGCAAATATTACATCTAGAAATATATGCATCTGTCCATAATCATCTAAAAAATTTAATACTTCATTACTTAAGTATGTAATTGCTATAATAACAACTAGAAATAACCATACATATATGGATTTCTTATTAATCCTTTTTTTCTTTTTATCTACTATTTTAAATGTTTCTAAAAAATTTCTAGTAGATATTTTTGTTAGTAACATTATATTTTTAATCATTTTCTATTATCTCCATAAACAATTCTTCTAAAGAATTATTTTCTTCTTTCATTTTATTTTTTAATTCACTAACTCTTCCTAGAAATAAAATTTTTCCCTTATTGATAATGGCTACTCTATCACATAAATTTTCTGCTACTTCTAATATATGTGTAGAGAAAAATACAACATTTCCTTGTTTTGCATGTTCTTTCATCATAATTTTCAAGTCATAAATTGCTTTTGGATCTAACCCTGTAATAGGCTCATCTAATATCCAATTTTTAGGGTTATGCAATAATACTCCAATAATTACAATTTTTTGCCTCATTCCATGGGAATAACTTTCTATTTTTTCATTTAATGCATCTTCTATTTCAAATTTTTTAGCTAGCTCTTTAATTTTTTGTATCCTATCATTTTCGCTAACTTGATAAATGTCTGCTATAAAGTTCAAGTATTCAATTCCTTTCAAATTTAAGAACATATCTGGATTGTCTGGTGTAAGTCCTATATTTTTTTTAGCTTCATATGGTTCACTTTTTATACTTTTTCCATCTATTAAAATATCTCCTTGATCAATTTCTAAAATACCTGTCATCATTTTTATAACAGTTGTCTTTCCTGCACCATTTGGTCCTATAAATCCTAATATTTCTCCATCCTTTATTTCAAGATTTAAATTATCTATTATTTTTGCTCCTTTAATATAGGATTTTGATATGCTTTTTATTTCTATCATACAATTCACCTTCTTATATTTATAAGGAGAGAATATCATATTCTCTCCTTTTTATCAATATATATTAAATTTTTATTTTAAAGTTATAATTCTATTCTAAATGAATCGATATTTGGTTTTATATTTTCTTGATAATTTAAATTCATTCTTGCAAAGCCAAGATTTGTAACATGCTTTTCAGAACTATATCTGCTATAATACTTAATTTGAATTTGTTTTGTTTCTCTTGGACTTACGATTAAATCTACATCTGTTAATTCATGCGTATATGCACCATATTGATTTCCATTATCATCTTCTATATACATTCCTTTTATATTTTGTCCATCATCTAATTTTACAGTACTATTGGAATTATTTTGTACTTTTATTGTATAAATTTCATAATCCATGTATGTGTCCTTTTCTAATACTTCCATATAAATTTCATTTTTCTCATGTGATTTATTTAATTCTTTTCTTCCAATATAATTATTAATATTTAATTTATATGTATCATCTTCTTGCTGTTCAATTGTTATATAATCTTGTTTTGTATTCTCCGTCGAATATTTTCCACTTGACAAGAAATCTTCATTATAATTTACTTTATATATATTACTTATCCAGTTTTCAACAACAACATTTCTTTGAGTATTTAAAAATATCTCATTATAGTATGTTTCTTCAAAAATTCTTTGTTCTCTATAAATTTCATCTTTACACTCATCAGTTAGCATATGGTATGCTTCTTCAACTTTCCCATTATTACAATATTCTACAAACATGTCAATCACTTCTATTTGTGATAATTGGTTATTTGAAAGCGATTCTCCTGTAAGTGTTGAATATTCTTCTCCTACTGAAACTGTATTATATTCTTTCAAATTATTTGTGACTTGAATTTGATTGGCTGCCTCTAATTCTTTTTCATTGTTCCTTTTGACCCAATAATTTAATAATTGTATAATTAGAATGATTAATGCAACAATTCCAATTCCTTTCCATATAGTTTTTCTATTTTGATTATACCATCTAACAAATTTGTTCATAAATTCCTCCTATTATTCCATGCTAAATGACATTCTAAAATCTGTTCCTTCTTGTAATTGCATAATAATTGTTAATTTTTTACTTTCCTCTGTTTCGTTTTCTTTATTTTTCATCTCAATTTCATATATGCATAAGCCTCCACTTTCTGTATATTTTTTATATTCCAATTCATTGTAATTAAAAAATAGATTTTCTATAGATTTTTGAAATTCATCTAAACTTCCATAATTATTACTCTTAAAAGTATTATCTAATTTATTATACACATATCGATAGTCCTTATCATTTATTGCATTAATTACCTTTTCTATGTTCATTCCCGTTTTTTCCTGTTTATCTGCTTTATTATATTTATTCATAAACTCATCTAAATCCATTGTATATGTATCTAATATAATTTTAAAATTCATAATTCCATCTTCTTTAAAGACATAATATTTTCCCTTTGTATCAAGAACAACATATTGTACATAATTATCGAGATTTGTTATCTGATATTTATCAAGCGTTAGTGTTTCTAATTCTTCCATATGTGTATTTATGTATCCATAAAATTCTTCTTTATTATTAAATTTTGCATTTCGATAATTTGTTTCAATCAACTCATATGCTATTTCAGGATAATAAATTGCCATGTTTTTATAGTACATCATGTAATTTTTCAACAAAATGCTGTAATTCATTGTTGTAATTACAAATTCATTATCTTCATTTCTATTAATTCTACTCAAATTATCAAGAGATAAATCTATTTGTTCTATTTCAAAATCTTCTTCTTCAATTGGTATAATAGCATATGTATTATTTGTATTATAGACAATAATATTAAAATATTGTTTCCCTATATATTCTTTCGTATCTGGTTTTGTTAATATTCCTTCAACAGCATAGTTGGAGAATTGTTCTCCAACTATGCTGTTCATTTTAACAGCTGTAAATTGAACTTGTTCCTCAAGTATATCTATCTTGTCTAATATATTCTGTTCTGTTATTCCCTTTCTTTCTTTATATTTTTCATCTAAAGTGTGAAACAAATTACTTTTTATATCATTTATCATTTCTTCATCGTATGTTTCATGGTTTATATATAAATTATTATAATATTTTTCTATACAAAACGAAACCGAATAAAAAATATTTGCATCTGTTACTTTCTGTGACTGATACACATAAGAGTCTCCTTCAAAACTGCTTGTATCTACTTTAGAAATATTGTTTTCTTCATCTTTGCTATTATTTATTCTCAATAAAATTAATGATATAATCGCTATTAATATAAATACTGTACAAATACTTAATATAATAATCATTTTTTTAGACTTCATTAATTTTTTAACCCCTCTCTAATTAAATCTAAATACATGTTTAAAGAATTCTTGTGCACCAGTAGTAACCTTAACAACATCTCCTGATCCTGGAGCATGTATATATGAATTATTTCCAATATAAATTCCCGCATGTCCAGTTGAATATCCATCTGTTCTTTCTTCTGGAAAAATGAGTAATATATCTCCTGCTTGTGCTTCTTCCCAAGTAATTTCATTGCTACTTCCCCTATATGAAGAATACCCTGCAGTGCTTCCTGGTACACTAATGCCAGCTTGCTGATAACAATAATATACCAATCCCGAGCAATCAAAACTATTTGGTCCTTTAGCTCCCCAACTATATGGTTTACCTAATTGTTCTTGTGCAATACTTACAATTTCTTCATTTCCTCCACCACTTAAGTTAACTTCTACACCACAAGCATTATATAAGGCAACCATTTTTTCTACAACGCCCTGTGCCCATATTGGTGGTGGTGGATCTGCACAATATACCTCTCCTATTTGATATACGCTATATTTTCCTACTGCAAAATAATAACTTCCGGCAAATCGTAGAAGTAACAAATTTATCTAAATTCTCTTGGGGACTACTATATTGAATATGTCCTAAGGAAGTTAAACTTGTCCAGTTATTTTCTGCCACCCATGTTGAATTTGCTGTTCCTATACTACTTTCTTGTTGTAATAATGCAAAAATAAATACAGCATTTATTTTATAGTTCTGTTCTATTTCTACAACTTTATCTAGAACCATTAAGGCATTTACTTGTTGTGCTCCAGAAACCCAACTTCTAATACCTCTTTCTAAAGTAGATTTATCAACTGTTGGAGCTGCATTTGGTTCATCTGTCTTTACAATTAAATCTCCTGCAGTTACGGAATTGCTAGTAAATGTTTCTGGATTAAAAATACTAAAATCAAATTCTTTTACTCCATAACTCTTCCCTGAAGCTTTATACAATAGATATTTTGTTAAATCTACAAATGAATCTAGTCTATCTCCATTTCCTTCTAATATATCAAATAACCACTCTGCTGCACCTAATATATTATGTTTGGCTTTGCGATTATCTCCATCTAATAATATTGTTACAAAGTTAGGATTTGTCGCATTTTTATCTGTTTTTTCCTCCACTATTTCACCAGGATTTCCAACCCATTGGGTCGTATCTGTTGTATTAATAATTTGTTCTGTAATGTCAAAAACACCTTTCCAAACATCACAAGTTACACTTTCTACTCTAGAGCTTACTGATGTATATCCTTCGTCTCTTTTCTTAGTAGCCATTTCTTCTGCAAATGCTGCCGCATCACCATTTCTATCTGTGTTTATTTGTTCAGGATCACCATATTCTACATTTTCTATACTTGTCGTTCCTCCATCTTGTGGTTTTCCCTTTTGTGTTCCTTGAAAAGTATATTTTTTTCTATAGTCTACTATCCAAACATTTGCTTTTGTTAAACTAACATCTAAAGTATTTGTATATGTAACAGTCGTTACTGTAGTTTCATATTTTGTTGGATAGTCCTTTGGTTCAAATCCTGATGATTTTTGATAAAGTTGTGATCCTGCCGTACTATTAGCTCCTGTTGAAACAGAACCAGGAGATGATGTGCTTGAATAAGTCACATATGCATTTGCTTCTTTTGTTTGTACTTTCTCTTTTCTTGTATACGTATATATATCCTCTTTTGTATGAACATTCAGATTATCGTGTACTGTTATTTCTATTTCACTATCATACACTAAATCTGCCAAGTCCATTACAAAATCTTTATCTTCAGTATGTACTAATAAATCCCATAAATAGTCAAATGGCATTGTATATGGACTAACTAAGTCTTGATAATTTATCTTTTGTGTAGAAGCCGCATATGTGCTATTTGTAGTTTTTGCCACTTCAGAATCATTTGTTGTTACTGTTTTTTCTGTTTCTGTATAAGTAGCAACTAACGCATAATATGTTGTCTCTCCAGAACTTTCAACTCCTGTACTTTCTACTACAACTGTTGATGCTGAAGTTTCTAATCTATGCTCTACTTCTTCTATCTCATCCTTTTCCAAAAATCTTGATGGACTTCCTGATTGCCATCCCCATCCTAGCCATCCAGGTGTACCTCCACAAGCAGTATTGCCAGCTTCTTCTTGCCATGCAATCCATTCTGATAATGATTGGATTTTAATTTTTCCAATATTATCCATAACTTCTCCCTCTCCATCACCATCTGTATCTCCTATATATATTCCAACATGTCCATAAATATTAGAACCGCCTTCAAATTTTGCACTTCCTGTACCATATACTGCTGCTCCTATTGGTATATTGTCTCTATCATTAGATACACATGTTTCTTGAAAAGCTTGATATGCACCTACATATCCAACATTTGGTAACCCTGCTGCTGTATATGTTTGTCTTACCCATGCTTGGCAAAGCCCTCCTCCTGGTGATGATTGGGCATTATATGATGCAAATGCAGCACTTACAATTGCTTCAGAAATATCTGTCCATTGATTCTCTCCTGAATAGTCTAAATTAACACTTGCTGTTGTTCCTCTAACTGTACTAGATTCTAATGTAAAATGGGTTAATAGGTTTTGCCTTACATTTTCATCACCTGTAATATTATATTGCTCAATCCAATTAAAAAATGTATCATAATCTACGTATGTCATAGTTTGTGTGCTTCCACCACTCTGTGCTCTTTTAAATTTAATAATTCCTTGTACATTATTTGAATCCAAAGTTGTATTAATAGTATCCCATTTAATTTCTGTATCTATTTCATCAGGCCCTCTTAAGTCTGGATAATTCGTAACTAATTCCGCATTCATTAGTTTTAACAATTCTTCTGGTTCATCCAAATATAGATCTACTCTACTATGTTCAGCCATCATTTTATCCCATAGCTCTTGAGCTGTCATCGACGTTTTTATTGTTCCATCTTCTCCTATCGAGGTATTATTAGTATATTGTTCTGCACCATATTGTGTATTTGACCAATCTTCTTCCTTAAATGTTCCGTCATATTTTTTTATTCGATAAACTGATGCTGATAATATAATAATAACTATAAAAGGAATCAATATACCCATTCTCAATAAACGTTTTGACATAATTCTCAATTTACGTTTTATTTCATTTTTTGTTTCTTCATCCATATTCTTCTCCTATTATATTACTTAATCTTAAAATCATTATAATAAATGTTATATTATTTTTATAAAAGCATATATGATGAAAACTATATGATTACAAATTAATTATGTATTTATAATCATATAGTTCCTCCTTTTATATTTTACCGTAATTCTGAACTAATCAAATCTATTCCATTACATATTCTTTCAGCTCCAGCATTAGATTTTTCATTTGATAATCCTCTTTCCTTAAATTGACGTGTGTAATCTTCCATAGCTTCTTTTCTACTCTTACTTCCCATTCTATTTGTTCCATTTCCATATAGGTCATGCCCTTCTTTAAATGCTAGAACATCATTGAATTTTAGGTTTGAATTATTTTGCATTACTTTTTCCATTGCTGCTATCATTTTTGGATCATTAACATTATGATCTAAATAATTATCAATATCTCCATTTTCATATAATTTTTTAACTCTATCTGCTCCTAAAGATTTTTCTAGTTGTTCTCTCATATTTGAATTCTTTTTCCATTTTTTCTTATTTTCCTCTGCGATATGGTTATCATAATCTTCACCCCAAAAGACTCTTTCTCTTGCAATTTGTGCTGCTGATTTTGTTTGTGATGGATTCATATTTACTCTTGAAGCTCCTAAAGCTCCTCCTGCTAGTGCTGCTCCTCCTGCAAAACTAGCAACTTTACTTGGATCACCTGTTGCTATACCGACAGTTGCTCCTATTGCTGCTGCTGTGGCTCCTACTGCTAGTCCAGCTGCTCCTTTTGCTACTCCTCTAATAGCTTTCGGTGCCATTTTTGTTAATTTTCTAGCACCTTGCTTTGCTGTAAATTTTGCTGTTCTTCCCATTCTTTGTAAATAATCTTTATTAGCTGCTTTATTTGTACGTACTCTGTTTTTGATTCTTTGTCGTATGCTTTGTTGCTCTTCTCCATCTTCTTGATTTACATTCTTTTCATCACCTTGACCATTTTCATCTAATCTTATTTGTGAATTATTATCTCCATTCTCTCCGTGATCTCCATCATTTCCATCCTGTTCCTCATTCTCCATTCCTAGTAAAGCTCTCTGTTCTGCTGTTAACTCCTTTTCATTTAATTGTCCATCGGCAATTTGTTCTTCTAAAGCTTCTCTTTCCATTCTTTTAATAGGATCTTCTTCTTTGTTATATCTAGCTGCATCTGCTGCTGATGCCCCTCCAGCATCTGAATTCCCTGAACTTTCAATGTCAGCACTTTTATATCCTGTTCTTAGCGAAGACTCTTCTTCACTATCTGATCCATTTCCACCTTTTCCTTCCCCTTTTCTTGTTGGTGGTTTATGTAAAAGTTTTTGTAATCCTGAATTTAACATTGCGGCACCTGCTGCTGCTCCTGCTGCTGATCCTGGTGTACTTGCTTTTTCAAAGCCAAATAAACTACGCATTAATTTCTCTGCTGGTATCAAAAATCCTATTGCTACTAAAGAATAGATTGCATTTGTTGATGATAATTCATATGCTGATGTTACCAATATCGTATATAATAATAAATGTAATGGTTGTAATAATAAATTAAACAAATATTCTTTAAGCCATTTGTTAAATCCTTGTGCTTGCCCATCGCTTATTTTGTCAATTGGATATGTTAAAGCAACTAATGGAGCGATCATGGTTAAGAAAGCCATATATAACACCCTTTTTAAATAAACAAACACAAAATATACTGTAAATAATATCAATATAGCATAAGATATACCATAACCTACAAAAGCAATATCTCCATAGCTAACCTGTGCTTTTATTCGTAACATTCCCGTTAAATTGGTTGGCCATAAAATTTGTGCTGGATTTGTGCTTTTGTCAATATACTCTCCTTTACCTATTTCTTCAACTTTTGTAGAAATATATTTTTTTTCATCATCTTCTAATAAAACCACTTGGTCTATTATATTGTCTTTTGCTGTAGAAACGACCTCATTAAGTTGCTTAACAATTGTTACTGAAAATGTCATAATATAGTGTAAAAAGAATAATAGACATATTCCTACTGTCCAATCTATAAGCATTTGCTTATATTTGGCCTTTTCTTGTGAAACAGAAGACAATAACATCCTAATTCCTATGTACAACAATACAGACATTGATAATACAATGGCAATATTTCGTATAGCTAAATACCATTTACTAATTATCGACTGTAAATCTAATGCTATATTTTGTCTTGAGGTAATCACTCTATTTTCTTCTTCATCTGGTAAATTTGGATCTTTTAAATAATAATAATATTTCACCTTTTCTATTGTTGTTGTTGTTGTTACTTCGTTTAATCCACCATTACTTTGCGTATCTTGTGAGATTTCATCACTATGATCTAATTCTTCTTCTATGTTAGTATCTTTTGTAATAACAATTCTTCCTTCTACAGGCTCTGAACTACTTGATTGCGTCATAGAAGATGTTCCATCAACTGATGTTGTAGTTGATGAAGTTGATGTTGTTTTTTCTGTTAAGGCATAATATTCTGTTCGTGGATTAAAAAAATCTACATCGAATAATAAAATATTTCCTGTAAATATTTCCTCTGCAGACAAAGAATATAAAGGTAAAAACATATTATCTTCATATCCAGCTGCTAGGACAGCTGAAGCTGTCATTGCTACTCCGCTGACTAACATCACTTTACTTATCCCTGAACTAACCAGAAAACTTCCTGCTGCTTTTACTACTGGAAGTATTGCACCTATTCCGTCCAGGTACAAGAGAGACTAAAGCAAAAATAGCAACTCCAGCTACTATTACTGCTAAAACCCCTACTAATAATTTCCACCAATTTCCTCCAGGATCTAAATCTACACTAATTCCTATCTCACTTTGTCCCATAATATACTCATGCATAAGACTATTTAGGCCGATCACCTAAAGCAACAATTAAAGAAACAATAGGACTTAATAATATTCCTCCTATTCCCTGATCATCCGCTTGTACAGGTGTTGCAAATCCAAATTGGAAAAACAATAACATAAGAATCATGAGTGCTATTTTTTTCATGGTTTTCTTGTTTTCAAAAAATTTCATTTTATCCTCCAACTATCCATCTTATTTTCTTTGTGCTAATTTATTTAAATTTGTTTCCACAAATTCAAATTCTTTTTTCGTTGGTACTATTTTTAATATGGCTGTATCTGATCCAACCTTTAATAATCCCTCACCCTTTTGACAGGTAACTAAGAACCCTGCTTCTCCTTCTGATAATTTAAATACTTCTTTCAAGTATTGAATTTCTGATTTATCTTGTGCTAAAAATAATTTTGTATCTGATGAAGTTAAAACTGCTTGTGCTTCTGGTTTTTCATAAAAATCTTGGAATCTTTGAGAAATAATTGCTAAAGATACATTTCTCTTTCTCGCACGTCTAGCCATTTTGTTTAAAAAGTCTACGGCTTCTGGATAAGGAAGTAACATCCATGCCTCATCCACTAAAACTCTTTTTTGCGTAGCTTTTTTTCTATCTTCACTATTTTTCTTAACAAACTTTTCCCATATCCATGAAAGTAAAATTTGTTGTGCAAGTGGTCTTGCAAATCTTTCCTCTAGTTGAGATATGTCTAAGTTAATAAATGGTGCACCTTCTAATAAATCAAAGGTAGATTGTCCATCAAAATATGCCATTTGTCCATCATATTCTCTTACATATTGTCTCATAACTTTTAGTAAATAACTATAATGGAATTGATAATCTGGGTTCTTATTATCCCTAGCTTTTTCTTGAATTCTTCTATACCAACTACCGATTGTTGGCATTTCCTTTTTTTCTTTTTGGAATAAATTCTCTCCTCTTAATCCCATATTCGTTGTTTTATACAAACTATTTGGATTATTCGTTATTCCTAAGCTTGCATATTCTTCTGCTACTGATTCTGCAATAATTTGTTTTGTTAACTCATTTACTTCTGTACTTCTAGTACTTCCTTTTGCCATTGTTAATAGGGCTTGTGTAACATCTTCTACTTTGTTTTCAACATTTAATACAATTCTTTCTTTTCCAGTAATCTCATCTTTTACTTTTTCTACTTCTATATCAAATAAGTTAATAACTGTTTGAGAGTTTGGGCTAATAACAACATTAATTCCTCCTAAACTTTCAGCCACAATTGTATACTCACCTTCTGCATCAAGTGCCAAGCTTTCTATTCCCATAAGAACAGATGATCTAGACACTAGCGTTTTCATTGTAACAGATTTTCCAGCACCAGATTTCGCAAATATAACCATGTTATAGTTCGTCAATGATGGGTGGAAATTGTCAAACAAAATTGGTGTACCTGTTTGTTTATTAAATCCGATAGGAACACCTGTTGCATGTCCTACTTCTGAAGTTGTAAATGGAAATACTGTTCCCATTGAATTTCTATCAAATGTATGTAATTTTTTAACTTTATCTTCCAATAATGGTAAATTAGATTGAAAAGCTTCTTCTTGTATTCCCCATGCTGTTTTAATATTTACTAATGTTTTTGACATTTCAGAAGTCAACATTTTCGTATCTCTATCCAAGTCTTCTAAATTATATGTAAAAAGTGTTGCTATGATTGATGCTTCATATAATTTATTAAATCCTGCTGCAATTTCATCTCTTAGTTGTTCTGCTTCTAGTCTCTTTTGTGTTATTGTACTCTCTCTGTTGATATTCCCTTTATCCATTGCCACAATTCTTTCTGTTTCTAGTTCATTAATTACTCTGTTTAATTCGTTTTGTGACCTTTCTTCTTTTATTGGATTAATATATATAGATGTATTAATATCTCCAAAAAGATACAAATCTCTAAATAATTCTGGGAAAGTACACATTCTTGGCAATTGTGAAACGAAAAAACTTCTAGCATATCTTTTTGTATTAGAAATAATTTCTAAATGATCTATATTACTAGCATCAATTCCAGATGGTGCAATTAGTTCCTTAATTGTTTTTTTTCTTAAGAAACTAGCCTTTTCTTTTTGAATTGGTTCTTCTATAACAGTCTCTTTCTTTTTTCCGAACATTTTCTTTCCTCCTTATTTAGTTTTTTTCTTATCTACTAGTTTTTTTGCCTCTTCTACAACTTCTGTTCCTAATATTTCTTCATTTTCATCTAATAGGTCTTTTGCCATCTCATCAATTAATTGATTCATTCTTTCTTCTCTTTGTTTTGCTCTTCTTGCTTTATCTTGATTCATCATTGCTTCTACTGCCATGTCATTTGCTTTAATATTAGCTTTGGTTTTAATTTCTGTATTAATTTCTTGCATTCTCTTGTCTAATACATTTTTAGCTGTTGAATATAGTTCATCCACCCCAGCTTTTAAGGCTGTATTTAATTGATATGTTTCTGATTCATCTCTATTATATGCTATGTATAATAATTCTGCTAATTCTTCGCTATCTAATACTTTTCCTGCTACATCACACACACCCAAAGAACTAATTAATGCTTGTGCTTTTGTATATAAATCAGAAAAGGCAATATTCTTCATTTCTTCTCCATCAAATCCTGTGTTTGCTGTTTCTTCTGGAATATATGATAAAATTACATAATAATGTTTTTTCAATATATTTTTATTTAAATTCATCTTTTCTGTGTTATTCACAATATCTAAACCATATTCATATAAATTCTGGGCTTTTATCAGTTCAAATTTAGCATTATTAATTTCTTTTGCTGTATATTCATCTGAATTTAACATTGCATTATATTCCATTTGTTTTCTCATATATTCGTCTTTAATTGTATTAATTTTTTGTTTATATCGACGAATACTACTTCCTAAGTTTACTGTTCTCGTTTGAATATATAATTGTATTGGATATCGTAATGTATTTAAGAATTGTAAAAAACCTTGCTCAACACTATTTTTCTCTAGTCCAGACATTAAATCATAGTTAACGCCTTGACATTCTATTACCATTACAAATTGTCTTCCATTTTTTCTGATAATCATATTGTCTTCTACTTTGTCAAATTCCATAAAATCAAATATAGAGTTTTTTGTATATTCTATATCTTTGTTTACCTTTTTTGTCTCATCTGTAAGGGCTTTTTTATTTGTCTGATTTGTTTTATTTTTATTTCTTTCTTTAAGCATTAATACAGCTAAGATGACTAATAATACAAAAAATACAACTACCAATGTCACTAAACTGATTGTTAAAAAGTTACTGATTTGATTATCACTCATGATTCATATCCTCCTCTTTCCATATGTACACTCTGTTTTTTTTCTTTTTAAATTTCACCCATCTTTTAGCAACATCATCTATATTTTCTCCACCAGTTTTTCTTGCAAATTCAAATTTTTTATTATCTGGTATCTTAAACGTTCCTATTGAAAAACCAATCGCACCGTAAAATAACATCTATAAGAATTCCTACAAATTGCATTCCTAAAGCATTGAATATAAAATAAAATATTAATCCTATTCCCATCCCAATAATTGTATATATTAATGCCTTGGTAGAAAAGATGTACAATATTCTACTCTCACCTTTATAATTTCTAGGTATTTCATATGTTCTCATTTGTTTTTCACTCCTTTACATCCAATTCCACTTATATATAATTATAACATAAAAACCCTTTAAAAGTACATATATATACAAAAAAAAACATTTTTAATTATATTGTAATTAGAATGTAATACTTTTGTCATATTTTTTTGCTTTTTTATTATTTCCATAAAAGCATCTTATACTGATAGGCACAAAAAAATAAAACTTAGTTTTAAATTAAACCAAGTTTTATTTCTATATTTTTTGCTTTTATACTCCACTTAAACCGCTTGTAAAGTTGTATACAATTGTTGCAATTGATGAAGCTGCAAATACGAATGCTGCACCAATAATATATGGTAATAATGTCTTTTTGTATTCTGCTTTTTCTTCAGCACTTCCCATCATGTATTTTAAACCTAAAACAACTAATACAATTACTGATGCAATAGAACCAATTGTACTTACTATTTGTATGAGTTGGTTACCTATTTTATTAATAGAACTAACAGATGCCCCTGAACCAGTATATGATCCTGGTGCTACTCCTGATGATGTAGCAGCAGCATTAACTGTAACGGTTAGAGCTATTAATAATATCATTGCAACTAATACAATTTTTATAGTTTTTTTCATGTTTTTCTCCTCCTTTTATTTGTATATTCTTTTGCTTCTTAGGTATTTTTATTATAACACATTTAAATATTTATTGCAAATTCATAAATAATATTTGCTATATTCGATGCTGCAAATATGAATCCTGCTCCAATTAAATATGGTAACATTGACTTTTTATAATCTGCTCTTTCTTCAACACTACCTAGCATATATTTTATACCTAAAACAATAATAACAATTACAGATAAGATAGAACCTATTGTACTGACAATTTGAACCACCTTGTTGCCTGCTCCGTGAATGTGCCAAGTACCAAATGTATTTCCAGAGATATCTCCTACTGAAAAAGCATACGCTTGCTCCTGAAAAGATATCAATAACATCATACTAATTAATAGCATACTAAATATTTTTATCTTTCTATTTTTTTTCATCTACTCTCTCCTTATTGAACCATACTTATAATAAATCTCCATATCGTGAAAGCTCCAAATATAACTACACAGGATACTATGTATGCTGGTAAAGTTTGTTTTATTTCTGCTTTTTCTTCTGAACCTGCTAACATATATTTTATTCCTAAAATCATCCCTGCAATAACCGCTATAATTATACCAATTCCTAATAAAGTATTATATAAAAATTTTGAAGATTCTTGTAATGTGGTGTCATTAATTGTTCTATTTATGCTATCCTCGCCTCCACCTTTTTTTAAAAACTGATCAGCCCCATTAAGTATATCGTCTGTAGAAATCGCTTGTACATTTGTTGGACATACCATTATTAAAAGCAAAAGTAAGAGACATATTGATGCTAATATTCTTTTCATATAGTTTCATCTCCTTTCTACTTTATTAAAAAGCACTCACAACATTTTCAATGATTACTAAAATGTTTGTTATTCCAAATAGCATAATCGCTCCAATAAGATATGGTTTTAGTGTTTGTTTATATTCTGCTTTTTCTGCAGAACTTCCCATTACGTATTTTATTCCTATTACTACCAATGTAATTACTGAAATTGCAGATCCTATAACTTGTATAACACCAACAATATTATTTCCCATTTCTTGTAATCTTGTAGCTCCTGTGACTGAATTCTCTGAATCTGGTCTATAATGATAGGGGTTAAATGCATATACTTGTGACATGAAAAGAATACATACTATAAAAACAATACAAATTATACTTACTTTCTTTTTATTCATTTCTAAACTAGCACCTTCCTCTCATGTATTTTAATTTTTCTATCTTTTACTATTCAATTTAATTATACCTTATTTTTAACGAATTATCAATATATTTTATCGTAAACCTCTTTTATCTTAATATAAAAAATTATTTTTGTAAATATCTATTAGTAGAATTTATGTAAAAAAATAATATAAAGTAAGATTTACTTTATACTATTTTTGGCGGAGATGAGAGGGTTCGAACCTCCGCGCCCCTTTCGGGACCTAACTGTTTAGCAAACAGTCCCCTTCACCACTTGGGTACATCTCCATATATAATTATTTATAAATAAAAGTTAGATAGTTAATTTTATCTAACTCTTATGTTATTGGCGGAGAGGGTGGGATTCGAACCCACGGTACGCTACAAACGCACGCCAATTTTCAAGACTGGTGCCATAAACCAACTCGACCACCTCTCCATGTCTTTGACAAATGTCTAGCGACAGTACTTATCTTAGCATTTTTAAGAACATTTGTCAATAGAATTTTTTATAATTTTTACATTTCCTAAAATTAAAAGTAGATTTCAGTCAAATTTCTTATTTAAGTATAGATTTTTATTCATAAATTTCAAAGTTTTCAATCTCACCCATATATTGCTTCGTATTTTTTATATATCCGTTTATTTTTGTACTTTCTTGATAAATTCTTTCATCTACCTCTTCATTTTTCAATAATAAAAATTGTGTATCTACTGCTTCATCAATTTTCTCTATTAATCCTTCTTCCCCTTTAAAACCAAAATTTCCCTTAAAAGGTAAATCAAAGTCTCCATTGTTTCTTTTTAATGGTACCATATATAATGCCGCTCTGTGAGAAAACACAATGACATTTTTTTCATTTTGCTCAATATACTGAATAACTTTTTCATTTTCTTCGTATTCTTCTTTCCCCATCATACCGCCAAAAAATGGTTCTTCCCATGAATATGGGTAATCATCATTTGTTATCCTATATACCCATGTATATATATTAAAAATTGAAAAAATAACCATAACGAATATAATAAAAATATCGGCAGTTTTTAATATCTTTTGTAATTTTACCTCAAAATCTTTTAGTAAAAGATATATGATATATACAATATTGATAATGCTTACATATGTTCCCATTACAATATGTGTCCAATTAAAAATAGGATAACATAGAATGGATAGCATCAAAGAAAATATAAACAGTATTTTCATATTTTCTTTTTCTTTATCAGAGAAAAGCCTTTTTTTGATAAAAAATATATTCATCCCTAGATTAATCACTATAATTGCTACCATGAAAAGGATTCCTGACATATCCATTATAAGGTTCTCATTAGCAAATTCTAGAATACCACCTATTGTATAGCTTAAAAAATTAAGCAAGTTATTATTTCGTATTAACCATAAAACAAAAATCATTCCCCCAATAAAAATAATCGTTACATATTTTAAGATTTTACTAATTTTCTCTTTTAAAGTATTTTGGGTAATGATTATATATATCATACTTCCAATCAAATAATAAAAACCTATATTTTGTTTTGTTAATACAATCAAAATCGTTATAATAGCTTGTATAACCACATTCTTTCTTGTTTTTTCATTGATTAAATAATATACTCCTATAACAAAAAATAATAGAGCCATACAATTATAATTAAAACTAGTTCGGATTAACAAAAAAAATTCTTGTAATAATAACATTAATACAGTTAATAGTGAAAATGCCTTTGGCACATTTAATTTCTTCAAAATTTTATATGTATATAAAAATAAAATAGACATCATTACACAATGACTAATCCTAAACACACATAAATTAGCCCCTAATATATGAAAAATTGCTTTACTGACCCAAAAAAAGAATGGTGTTATAATGATGTTTATCTCTTCATATATTTTAAATCCATTATACATCTTATATACATTTTGAAAATTCCATATTTCATCACTAGATTCTAGATATATATTTAGACTAATACCTAAAGTGATAAGAAAAAATACTATAAAAACAATTATATTATCTTTTCTTTTTATTTCTTGTATGATTTTTTTCATTGTTCCCTAACCTTATATATTTGTGTATTTTCTACCGCTTTTTGAATGGCTTCTGCCTCTTCATCGGAAATGGTATATTTAGATTTTCCGTTTTCTACTGGTTTTGCATATATATTAGACATTTCTCTTGAATAAATACCGTTTAATACCACTCCATTATTTTTTTCATCTAACATAGCAAGTGCAAAACTCAGATCACTTCCTGTGTCCTTAAACGCATTATACCTCACAATACCTATTTTTTGGATACAATTATCCATATTCGCATCTAAGGTATCTATTAAATTTTTAATTTCTGCACTTTGTTTTTCAACTCTTTCTACGCGATACATATAATTTTCTAAATCTTCTTCTATATTATTTCCATTTCCTAGTTTTTTCAAAAACGTTTTATAATTTTTATGAATAGCATGGAATTTTAATAACATCACGATAAATCCTATAAAAAGAACACATAATATAACAACATTTACAATTAAAAACGTGTCTGTTTTTAAAAATTCTAACATCGTTTCCATTTCTACACCTTCTTTACTTTATTAAATTCAATATTCTTTCTAAATCATCATTAGATGTATACTCTATAATGATTTTCCCTCTTCGTTTTCCAGCATCCAATCTTACCTTTGATCCAAAAAAGTTTTGGAAATTATTTTCTATACTTTTATATAATATATGATTTCTATCTAATTCCTCTTTTGATTCTTTAACCCTTGCTTTTTTCTCAACTTGTCTTACTGTTGCCCCTCTTTCTAACATCTGTATGGCTGTTTTATATTGTTTTTCTGGGTCTGTAATCGCAAGTAATGCTTTACAATGTCCTTCTGTTAGTTTTCCCTCTTTTGCCATTTCTAATACTCTTGGCTCTAGATTTAATATTCTAACAATATTTGCAATCGTACTTCTTCCTTTTCCTAATTTTTTAGCCACTTCTTCTTGTGATAGACCATAATTATCAATTAATGTTCTAACACCTAAAGCTTTTTCATAAGGGTTTAAATCTTCTCTTTGCATGTTTTCTATTAAAGAAATTTCTGAATTAATTCTCTCATTATCTTCTCTTACAATTGCTGGAATTTCTGTTAATCCAGCTATTTTAGAAGCTCTCCATCTTCTTTCTCCTGCAACAATAGCATAATATCCGTCTTTTTTTGTTACCACAATTGGTTGTATTAGACCATATTCTTTTATAGATTCTGCTAATTCTTCTAATGCTTCTTGATCAAAATTTTTTCTTGGTTGATCTCTATTGGGTTCTACTTCTGTTACTTTTAAATTTTTCAATATATCATTTTCTTGTATTTGTTCTTCTTCTGGTGCTGGTCCAAATAACGCATCTAACCCTTTCCCTAACCCTGACATTTTAGCCATATGTATCTCCTCCTATTTTTTTACTTTATATTTTTTCATTTTTCATTTTTAAAAATTATTCTGATCTTGTATTTTTTAACATGTTTATATCATGTGTTTTGCTTTTTTCTCTTCTTCATTAATCTTTAAAAATTCTTTTGCAAATTTCATATATGCTTTTGCACCTTTTGACCTTGGGTCATATTCTGTTATTGGCATCCCATAACTTGGTGCTTCACTTAATCGAACATTTCTTGGAATAACTGTTTTATATACTTTATCATTAAAGTATTTCTTTACTTCTTTCACAACCTGATTAGACAAATTTGTTCTTATGTCATACATCGTAAGTAAAGCACCTTCTATCATAATGGTTTTGTTTAAGTGTTTTTTTACCAAATTTACAGTATTTAACAGTTGTCCTAATCCTTCTAATGCGAAATATTCACACTGTACTGGAATTAGTACACTATCTGAAGCAGTAAAAGCATTTAACGTAATCAATCCCAATGATGGAGGACAATCGATAAAAATATAATCAAAATCATCTTTTATTTCTTCTAATTTTTCTTTTAATCTTTGCTCTCTTGACATCATAGATACCAATTCTACCTCTGCTCCTGCTAAATTCATATTTGATGGGCATAATAATAGATTTTTTATAACTGTTTTTTGAAAAGCTTGTTTCATTTCTGTATCATTTACTAAAATATCATATGTAGAAAATTCTACTTCCTTTTCAATTCCCAATCCACTTGTAGCATTTCCCTGAGGATCAGCATCTATTAATAAAACTTTTTTCCCTTTTTTTGCTAATATAGTACTTAAATTAACGGTTGTCGTTGTTTTTCCAACGCCTCCTTTTTGGTTTGCAACTGATATAACTTTCCCCAAAATTTTCGCCTCCATTTTTAGTTAATATTTACCTTTTAGTTTTTTATTTTTCTATTATAATCATATATAAATATAAAAAAAAAGTCAATAAAATTTTGTGATTTTTTTGACTTTTTTTCTTTGATTTTTCCAAATCTAATACAATGGTTCTTTTGCAGGAATTCCAGGCTTTCTAGGGTATTTCATAGGCGTTTGTTTTACTTTTTCTATCAAAATTAAATTTCTTTTATAATCACTTTTTGGTAGTAAAAATTCTTCTTTCGCTCTCAATTCTCCCCCTAATAATTTAATAGCGTTCTTACATTTTTGGATTTCTTCTTCTACCTCTGCTCCTTTCATGCATATTGCAATACCTTTTACCGTAACCATTGGTAACACATATTCTGATAATGTTGTCAAATTGGCTACTGCCCTTGAAGTAGCTACATCATATTTTTCTCTATATTTTTTGTTTTTAGCAACTTCTTCTATTCTAGCATGAATAGCTGTTATATTTGTTAATCCTAGTTCTTTTATTACTTCATTTAAAAAGTTTATTCTTTTATTTAATGAATCTAATAATGTGATCTCTAAATCTTCTCTTACAATTTTGATAGGTATTCCTGGAAATCCAGCACCAGTACCTATATCTATCACTGTTTTATCTTTTTCAAGATATTTCAAAATGGTCAAAGAATCAATAAAATGTTTTACTATGATTTCTTTCGGATCAACAATGGCTGTTAAGTTCATTTTTTGATTCCATTCTATTAACAAATTCATATATTGATAAAACTTTTGTAATTGTTCCTCTGTAAACATGAAATCTAATTCTTTTCCATATCCTATCATCAAATCAGAAAATTCCTGTATATTCATTTTTTCTATCCTTTCTTCTATGATAAAATCTTTTTGGTTATTTTTGTTGCAAATAGATTAAAAGTACAGACACATCAGCTGGTGAAACACCTGATATTCTAGAAGCTTGTCCAATTGAATGTGGTTTAAATTTATTCAATTTTTGTCTTCCTTCTAAACTAATCCCCTTAATTTTTTCATAGTCTACATCATCTGGTAATATTTTTTCTTCCAATTTTTTGAATTTTTCTACTTGTGCTTCCTGTAATTTAATATATCCTTCATATTTTATTTGAATTTCTACTTCTTCTTGCTCTTGTTTAGAAAGCTTCGGTCTATTCTCATCTATTTGGCCTAAAGTCTCATAAGTCAATTCTGGTCTTTTTAATAATTCTGCCATCTTAGTTCCATTGGTTAATTCTGAAGTTCCTTGTTTCAATAAAAATTTATTTACCTTCTCTGTTGGTTTTACTACTAAATGTTGTAATCTTTCTTTTTCTTTTTCTATATTCTCCTTTTTTTCTAGAAACTTTTGATATCGTTCTTCTGATATTAATCCCTTTTCATATCCAATTGTCGTTAATCTTAAATCTGCATTATCTTGTCTTAAAAGTAGTCTATACTCTGCTCTAGAAGTCATCATTCTATATGGTTCATTCGTTCCTTTTGTAACAATATCATCAATTAGAACTCCCATATATGCTTGTGACCTGTCTAATATTAATGGCTCTTTTCCTTTTATTTTTTGTACGGCATTGATTCCAGCAATTAATCCTTGTGCTGCTGCTTCTTCATATCCTGAAGTTCCATTAATTTGACCCGCCATAAATAATCCATCAATTCCTTTATATTCTAGTGATAATTTCAAATTTGATGGATCGATGCAATCATATTCTATCGCATATGCTGGTCTTGTAAATTCAGCATGTTCTAATCCAGGTATTGTTCTATATAGAGCAATTTGCACATCTTCTGGTAGTGAAGAACTCATTCCTTGTATATACATTTCTTCTGTGTCCAGTCCTACTGGTTCAACAAATGCTTGGTGTCTTGGCTTATCACTAAATCTTACTACTTTATCTTCAATAGAAGGACAATATCTAGGTCCTGTTCCCTCAATCTTTCCAGCATATAATGGTGATCTATGTAGATTATTTCTAATAATTTCATGCGTTTTTTCATTTGTATAGGTTAAATAACAATCTACTTGTTCAAATTCTTTAGGTGGGTTTTCAAAAGAAAATGCTTCAATCCCTTGGTCTCCTTTTTGAATTTCCATTTTACTAAAATCTATACTTCTTCTATTAATTCTAGCTGGTGTACCTGTTTTAAATCTGACTAATGAAATGCCTAGCTTTTTTAAAACATCTGACAATTTATTTGCTGCCGCAACACCATCGGGTCCACTTTCTTTAGAATATTCTCCAATAAAAATTTTTCCTTTTAAATATGTCCCTGTTGCTAAAATAAGTGCCTTCACATGATAAACTGCACCAACGTCTGTCTTAATTGCTTTTGCCTTTCCGTTGTCAATGATAATATCTACTATCTCCCCTTGTTTTACTTCTAGATTTTCTTGTTTTTCTAATGTATGTTTCATTTCTGCTTGATATTTTTTTCTGTCTGCTTGTGCTCTCAATGAATGGACAGCTGGGCCTTTTGAAGTATTTAACATTTTAATTTGAATCATTGTTTTATCTATGTTCTTTCCCATTTCTCCACCTAAGGCATCAATTTCTCTTACTAAATGTCCTTTAGAGCTTCCTCCTATATGTGGATTACATGGCATATTGGCAATTGCTTCCAAGCTAATTGAAAACATCACTGTTTTCATTCCTAATCGTGCTGCTGCTAATGCTGCTTCACACCCAGCATGCCCCGCACCAACAACAGCTATATCATATTCTCCTGCATTATATTCCATTTTTTTCTCCTTTTTTCATTCCGTGTGAAACAGAAAGTTTTGTTTTGTTTTCCTTTTATTTTTATTTTTACTTTTTAGTAAATATAATTTTCTCTTCTCTGCTTTTTATCAATCATTTGTTTTGCGAACACTGTATACATAATGTATGTTTTTTATGTGTTTGATTGTTAAAGTTCGCTATTCTCCTATGTTTGCTCGATTTTTGTTCGCCCCTTGTTCACCTTGATTGATAAGTAAATTTTTTAAACTTTATTGTTCTTTTTTTACTTTTATCTATTTCTTTATCTTGCTTTTTTACATTTTTTCATTTTAGACGTTTTTTATTTATAAATTATTTTTTATATTTTCTTATCTTTCTATCACTTGTATCTATTTGCTGTCAAAATTAATTTTAAAGGATTTTTTGTGCTTTAGTATAAAATTACCTTTTTTTGTAATTCTTTTTTTCTTATTTTTCATTTTCGTTTGTTGTTGCTATAACTATTTTCCTAAACAGAACTTTGAAAAAATTTCATTAATAATATCTTCTGTCACAAATTCTCCTGTAATATTTCCTAACTCCTCTAATATTTCTTTTATATATACTGCTACAATATCAATTGGCATTTTTTCTTTTATTGTATTTTTTGTTTTTTGAATACTTTGTCTCGCTTGATGAATAAGATTTTTATGTCTAATATTGGTAATCACTAAATCATTATCTATATTAATTTCATTAATTTCAAATAATTTTGTAATTTCTTTATATACTTCATCAATCCCAATATTATTTAAAGCTGATATCTCCATAATACTAGTTGTAACTTCTTTAAAATCTGCATCTTCTTTGTGTAATTTCTGTTTCAAATCAATTTTATTTAATAAGATGATCACTTTTTTTCCTTTTATAATCTCTAAAATTTCTTTATCTTCATTGGATAATTGCTTAGAAGCATCAAAAATAGCAATAATTAGATCTGCGTTTTTAGCAATTTCTTTTGACTTTTGAATTCCTATTTTCTCTACTGCATCTTTTGCATTTCGAATACCAGCTGTATCAATTAATTTTAGAGGAATCCCATTGATGTTTATATATTCTTCTATTGTGTCTCTGGTTGTTCCTTCAAATTCTGTTACAATTGCTCTATCTTCTTTCAAAATCCTATTTAATAAAGAGGATTTTCCAGCATTTGGTTTTCCAATAATAGCTGTTTTTATTCCTTCTTTTAATATTTTTCCATTATCAAAACTTTTTTCTAACTTCTCTAATTTCGTTTCTACTGAATCTAACATATGCATGATCTCTTGATTTGTAACATCTTCTACATCATATTCTGGATAATCAATTGCTACTTCTATATTTACCATAACATCTAAGATTTCTTGCTTTATTTTGCTAATTTCTTCAGATAAACCACCTTCTAATTGCTTTATCCCTGCTTGTGCTTCTTTTTCACTTTTCGCATGGATCACATCAATAACAGATTCTGCTTGTGTTAAATCTATTCTTCCGTTTAAAAAAGCTCTTTTTGTAAATTCTCCTGGTTCAGCTAATTGTGCACCATACTTTAAACATAATTCTAATATGTTTTTCATAACAATATTTCCACCATGTGAATTAATTTCACACATATTCTCTGTTGTATAGCTCATTGGTTCTTTAAAATATGAAACAAGTACCTCATCAATCACGGTTTCCTTTTCCATGATATGTCCATATTTAATAGTATATCCTTTTATATCTTCAATTTTTTCCTGCTTCTTTGGTTGAAATATTTTTTCTAATATTTCAAAACAATTTTTTCCACTCATTCTAATAATACCAATTCCTCCAATTCCGAGGAGCCGTAGATATGGAAGCTATTGTACTCATGAAATTCACCTCTCTTTTTTCAAGTATGATTATATCACATTATGTCAATTTTTAAAATAGTTATAAAGAATTTATATTTCTACTTAAAGATAAAAAAATAGAGGTCTTAGGTATTTATACAATTTCCGTATAAAATTTGACCTTTGACCTCAAATTTTTATTTATTTTTTTAATGAAATGACAATTCTTCTATTTGGTTCTTCTCCTATACTTTCTGTTTGAACCTTATTATTTTGTTGTAATTTGCTATGAATAATTTTTCTTTCATATGCTTGCATTGGTTCTAATTTGACAGGCTTTTTTGTTCTTATAACTGTTTTTGCTACTTTTTCCGCTAATTCTTCTAATGTTTTTTCTCTTTTTGCTTTATATCCTTCTATATCAAGAATCACTCTTACTTTTTTATCAATTTCTTTTCCTGCAATAGCTGATAAAATATTTTGGAAAGCATATAGTGTCTCTCCCCTATATCCAATTAAAAATCCTAGATTTTCGTTAGCTAATTTTACATTTATCCCTGTCTTCTCCTTAGTAATGACATATGTTGTATTTTCAGGTAATTCTTTTATGATTTCTTCCATAAAAACAGTTACATTATTTTTTGCTTTTTCTTGTTCTTCTTCAGACAATTCAATAACTTTCTTAGTTTTTACTTCTTTTTTTTCTGCTTTTTCTTCTTTTAATGTCATTTCTACTTTAACAACTCTTGGTGCTAAAATACTAAAAAAGCTTCTTTTTTCTTCACTTTCTAATACTTTTATTTCTACTTTATCTTTTGAAACTCTTAATTGTTTTAGTCCATTTTCTATTGCTTCATTTGTGGTTCTTCCTTCTGAAATAATTGTTTTATCCATCTTGTTCTTCCTCCTCAGTTTTTATTACTTTATTTAAAATCAATCTTTCAATAATCATTAAAATATTATTTGTTAACCAATATAAAGCCAAGCCCAATGGTGCGATAATCGCCACAGATAAAGACATTAATGGCATAAACCATGACATCATTTTATTTGTTTGCATTAATGCATCCATTTCATTTTTCTCTTCTTCTGGTACCAATTCTTTTCCTGTTGTTCCGTCTATTGTCGTTGTTTGTTTTTCTTTCTTTTGATTGTTTTGTTGCATTGATGTTGATAGTTTTATTGATATAAAAGAAGAAATAATATATAGAACTGGAATAATATAAACTGTAAAGTCTGTCATGTTTTGTTGTGGTACTTTACTTAAGTCTAATCCTAAAAAGTTCATTTCTAAATTTGCTCTATCAATATATGCATCTTCTGGATTTTGTTCTTTTAAAAATTCATATTCTCTAATAATATCGATTTCTGGATATGCTGTACTTACGGATTTCCCGTTTTCCTGCAATTGTGTAATATAATGATTCATATTCTCTTCTGGTATATTTTGCATATAGGTTAATGGAGATCTTACTAAATAAAAGATTGAGAATAATAAAATAATTTGTATAATTGCTGTTAAACATCCACTAAATGGACTCATTTTCTCCGTTTTATATAAATCCATCATTTCTTGATTCATTTTTTCAGGATTATTTTTATATTTAAATTGAATAATTTTCATTTTTTCCTGAATTTTAGCTGTTTTTTTCATTGTTTTTTGTTGTTTTACTGAAAATGGTATAAATAAAATTTTTATCACAATTGTAAAAACAATGATGGCTAACCCATAATTATTGATAAAACCATAAATAAATGCTAATAAATAGCCAAAAATATTTGCAAAAAATTGGAACATTCTATTTCCTCCTATTTTTACTTTAATGGATCATATCCGCCTTTTGAAAAAGGATTACATTTTAAGATCCTCTTTAATGATAAAAAGCCACCTTTTATTGTACCATACTTTTCTATTGCTTGTTTCACATATTCTGAACATGTAGGATAATATTTGCAATGAATATTTTTTTCTGATAGCCAAACTGAAATATGTTTTTGATAAAAATTAATCAAAAAAATTAATATTTTTTTCATCTTTTTCCTCTAAAAATAGTTCTGCTTTTTTAACTATTTTCTTTACATCACTTTCTACATAAGCATAACAAGCTTGTTCAAGTTCTTGTTGTTTTTTCCAAATAAAAACTATGTCATATCCTGTTTTTAGATTTTTTTCAATCTTTCTGTAAGTTTCTCTTATCATTCTTTTTACATAGTTTCTTTGTACGGCTTTTCCTAATTTAGAACTAATCGCAATTCCTAGAAAATTTATATTTTTATGATTTCTTTTTATAAAAATCGTAATATATTTTCCCGAATATCTTTTCCCTCTGTTTAAGACAGATTTAAATTCATAATTTTTCTTTAACATTTTTGTTTTTTTCATTTTTAGTCCTTTCCAGACGCAAAAATTATGAAAAAATATACTTTATTATTTTTAAAAGGCTCGCTTTTGCGGCCTTTAATAAATTTCAAGTCAATAGATTAAATTAAGCACTTAATTTTTTTCTACCTTTTGCTCTTCTTGCTTTTAATATATTTTGTCCAGCTCTTGTTTTCATTCTTTTCATAAATCCATGTTCTTTCTTTTCTTGTCTATTTTTTGGTTGATATGTTCTTTTCATCTATTTGCACCTCCTATTGTTTTTATATATATACATTCCAAAAATGGAAAATATTTGCTAAAATTTTAAATAAGCATATCGATTATACCTTAAAACTAATACTATTGTCAAGACTATTTCCATTTTTTTGTGATTTTAAAAAATTATATAAAAATATTATGTTTTTTTGTAATATTTTTGTAAATAAGCTTTATTTTTCCACAGTTTTTCTATTTGTTTTCCACAATTTAATTTTTTTTTTTATATTTGTATTGATTTATTTTATATAATTTTGTTTTGATATTAAAAGTATATATAATATTTATTTTTTATTGAAAATACTTTAATTTTTGTTCGATAAAAAAATGAACTTTATTACAAGTTTATTACAATATTATCAACATTTGTGGATAACTTTGTGGATAACTTTTTAAAGAAAGGATGAGGAAATGGATATTGATAAAGAAGAATTAGTTGCAAAAATAAAAGAACTACTAAAACCAGAAGTAACAAAAATCTCTTATGATACTTGGATTTTACCCTTAGACATAAGAAGCATCGATGGTGATAATATTGTTTTTACAACAATTTCTGAATTCCAAAAAGATTTCATAGAAAATAAATATAGAAGCTTAATCTTTAATACTTTACGCTATATAACAAATAAAGATTGGACATTTTCTGTTGTTGATTTATCAAAAGAAGAACCAAATGATGGAGTTGTTATAAAAGATAATTCCAAAAATACTTCTTCTGAAGAAGTAGAAATGAACAAATCAACTTTAAATCCAAAATATACTTTCGAAACTTTCGTAGTAGGAAATAGTAACCGTTTTGCACATGCTGCTGCGTTAGCCGTAGGAAATGAACCTGGAAAAGCCTATAATCCACTTTTTCTATATGGTGGTGTTGGTTTAGGAAAAACGCACTTAATGCACGCTATTGGAAATCGTATTTTACAAAACAATAATCAAACTAACGTATTATACGTTACTTCCGAAAAATTTACCAATCAATTAATTAATGCCATAAAAGATAATAAAAATGAAGTTTTTCGTAATAAATATAGAAGTATCGATGTCCTTTTAATAGATGATATTCAATTTATTGCAGGAAAAGAAAGAGTTCAAGAGGAATTTTTCCATACATTCAATTCTTTATATGAAGATGGAAAACAAATTATTATTTCAAGTGATAAACCACCAAGAGATATACAATTTTTAGAAGATAGATTAAAATCTAGATTTGAATGGTGATTACTTGCAGATATTTCTTGTCCAGATTATGAAACACGTTTAGCAATTTTAAGAAAAAAAGCTCAAGATGAAAATATTTTAATTGATGATTTTATATTATCTGATATTGCCAATAAAATTGATTCTAATATTCGAGAATTAGAAGGTGTGTTCAATAAAATTGTTGCAAGAGCTTCTTTGATACATAGCCCTATCACCATTGAACTTGCAGAAAATATCATTAATGAATTCAAATATGAAAATGAAAAAGTCATTTCTTGTGATTTTATCAAAGAAACGGTTGCAAAATATTTTAGCATTAATAAAGATGATTTATCAGGAAATAAGCGTTCTAATGATATTGCTTTTCCTAGACAAATTGCTATGTATCTTTGTAGAGAAATTGCTAATATGTCATTTCCTCAAATAGGAATTGATTTTGGGGGAAGAGATCACTCAACAGTTATGCATGCTTGTAAAAAAATTGAAAAAGAAGTAAAAGAAAAAAATAATACAAAGTTAATTGTGGATAGTGTGAAAAACATTATCATAAATGGAAAACAATAGTAACAATGTACATTGACAAGAACTTTTTAAAATTTGTGTTTGAGGAAAAATTTGTTCTAAAAAAGATATTCTTTCTCTTCTTACGGAATAGCGAAAAAGAATATCCACAGCTTCCTGTTAATAAGCTGTTAAAAATTTGTTTATAACTCACTTTTACACAATTGTAACAAAAAGATGTGGATTATTTTTTAAGTTTTCCACTGAATTATAAACAGTAATTTTACTAGGGATTGTAGATATCAACATAGTTTTCCACAGTTTCCACAATACCTAATACTATTACTACTAAAAATATTATATATATTTATAAGGAGGAATCGCCATGAAGATTGTTTGTTATAAAGACAAACTAATTAAAGCTTTGAATTCCGTAGTAAAAGGTGTTGCTTCTAAAACAACAATGCCTATACTAGAAGGAATTCTCATACAAACAAATGATAATGAAATAAAATTAACAACCTATGATTTAGAAATAGGTATAGAATACATAATGGAATGTGATGTAGAAGAACAAGGAAGTACAGTCGTTAATGCAATTATGTTTAGTGAAATTATTAGGAAATTACCAGATACAGAAATAAAAATCTCATTAAATGCCAATAATTTATTGGAAATAGAATGTGAAGGATCTTTATATAAATTAGCTACTATGAATCCTGAAGAATTTCCAGAATTACCAAAGATAGAAATTGAAAATTCTATTGAAATTGATCAAAATGTATTAAAAAATATGATTAGAAGAACTATATTTGCAGCTAGTACAGAGGAAAGTAGACCAATTTTTACAGGTTGTCTATTTGAAATTGAAAATAATAAATTAAGTTTAGTGGCAGTAGATGGATTTAGATTAGCATTAAGGAAAGTCTTTTTGACAAAACAAAGTAATGATTTTAGTGCAGTTATTCCAGGAAAAACATTAATAGAATTAAATAAAATTATTACAGATTCTTTTGAACCAATAAAAATAGGGGTTTCGAAAAATCAAGCATTATTTGAAATGGATAATTGCAAAATTGTCACAAGAGTCTTAGATGGAGAGTTTTTAAATTATAAAAATGTTATTCCAAATACTTGGGAAACAAGAATTAAAGTAAATAAAAATAATATACAAGATAGTTTTGAAAGGATTAATTTAATTTCTTTATCTTCAGTGGAAAAAGAAAAAAAATATCCTGTAAAAGTACAAGTAGATATAGGAAAAGTAACAATTTTATGTACAAATCAAACAGGAGATGCAAAAGAAGAATTATATGTTTCAACAGAAGGAAAGAACTTAGAAGTAGGATTTAATCCAAAATATTTTCTAGATAGTTTAAAAGCAATTGATGATGAAGAAGTTTATATAGAATTTGGAAGCAGTATATCTCCATGTTTAGTGAAATCAGTAGAAAATAATGATTATGTATATATGATTTTACCAATTAGATTAAAAGAAGATTAAAGGTGGAAGTATTTCTGCCTTTAATATTTTTGGTAATTATCCACTTTTTATGAAGAAATTGTGGATAAAAAAGAAATAGAAAACACATAAACTTTAAATATATTAAAAGAAAAAATAGAAATCAAATTTAAATAAAATCGAAAAAAATAGAAAAATAAAGAAAAAAAAAGGAAAAAAAATATAATAAAGAAATAAAAATAAAATTTAAAAAATGAATTTTCAATAAAAAGAAAAAAATAGAATAAATTAGAAAAAAATAGATAAAAAAAGAATTAGGAAGAAAAAAGAAATTTTAAAATATATTAATATAAAAATAAAAATCATAAAAAAGAAAATAAATAAAAAATATTAATAAAAAACATTAATAAAAAACATTAATAAATAAATTAAATAAAATAAAATTTTATTATCTGAAAAACTAATAAATAATAAAAATAAAAAAATATATAAAAAATAATTATTTTTAATAAATCATAAAAAAATAGCAAAAAAACAAAACACGAAAATCAAAAATAAGCCAATTTAATTTTTTATTAATATAATTTTATATCTAAAAAATAAAGAAAAAAGAAAATAAAATAGCAAAAATAAAAAAATAATGAAAAAAATAAAGCGTGAAAATAAAAAATAAGCCGATTTTATTTTTTAGCAATATAATTTTATAGTAAAAAATAAAAAGAAAATTAAAAAAAAATAGTAAAAAAAAGAAAAAAATAGAAATAAAAAGCAAATAAAAAAGAATAAAGTTATACACAAATGGAGAAGAATATGTGGATAAATAAAATAGAATTAAACAATTTTAGAAATTATGAAAAAGAAAGTATTGAATTAAATAAAAATTTAAATATATTTTATGGTGAAAATGCACAAGGAAAAACCAATATAATAGAAAGTATTTTTTTTAGTAGTATGGGAAAATCTTTTCGAGCCAAAAAAGATACAGAGGTAATTCAATTAGGAAAGAATAAAGCAGATATAGAAATATTTTTTGAAAAAATAGATCGATGTGGAAAAATAAAAATAGAGATAGGTAATAGAAAAAATATTTATTTAAATGGAATTAAATTAAAAAAATTAAGTGAATTATTAGGAAATATAAATGTAGTTATTTTTACAAAAGATGATATTCATATATTAAAAGGTGGGCCACAAAATAGAAGAAGATTTTTAGATATTATGATTAGTCAATTAAAACCGAATTATATGTATAATTTAAATTTGTATTTAAAAACAATTGAGCAAAGAAATAATTATTTAAGACAAATTAGAGAAGAAAATAAAAATGAAGAATTATTAGATATTTGGGATGAGAAATTAATAGAATATGCTGACAAAATATATGAATATAGAAAATTATTTATGAAAAAAATACAAGAAAAAATAAAAAAAATTCACAAAGACATTACTGATAATAAAGAAGAACTTTTCATTGAATATCATTCAGATTGCAAAAGTAAAGAAGAATATAGAAAACTTTTAAAAGAAAGAAGAAAATTGGATATTATTAAAGGATATACAACAAAAGGAGTACACAGAGATGATTTTACCATATCCATCAATGATAAAGATTTAGGGACTTTTGGATCTCAAGGCCAGCATAGAACAGCTATTTTATCTTTAAGAATGGCAGAGTTAGATATCATATATGATGAAATTGGAGAATATCCCATCTTATTATTAGATGATTTTATGTCAGAGTTAGACGAAAAAAGAAGGAAACATTTATTAGAAAAAATTGAAAATATACAAGTAATTATTACTTGTACAGATAAAATAAAGCTTGAAAATAAAAATGTTTTAATATATAATGTAAAAGACGGAAAAGTAAGAAAAGAAAATCAAGATTTTTAGGAGGAGACACAAATGGAAAAATATGATCACAAGTATGGGGCAGAACAAATACAAGTATTGGAAGGGCTTGAAGCCGTAAGAAAAAGACCAGGAATGTATATAGGAAGCACATCTACAAGAGGATTACATCATTTAGTATATGAAATTGTTGATAATGGTGTAGATGAAGCTTTAGCAGGATATTGTACAGAAATTAATGTCATTATAGAAGAAGGAAATATCATATGTGTAACAGATAATGGTAGAGGAATACCAGTAGAAATACATCCAAAAACACATATATCAACAGCAGAAACAGTATATACAGTTTTACATGCTGGAGGAAAATTTGGTGGAGATAGTGGGTATAAAGTATCTGGAGGACTACATGGTGTAGGTGCTTCAGTTGTAAATGCGTTATCTACATGGGCTGAAGTAACGATAAAAAGAGACGGCGGATTATATCAAATGTCTTTTGAGAAGGGAAAAACTGTTAAAAAATTAGAAAGAATAGGAGATGCTGAAGGAACAGGAACAAAAGTTAGATTTTTAGCAGACGATACTATTTTTGATAGTTTAGAATATGATTATGAAGTATTGGAAAAAAGATTTAGAGAAATTGCATTTTTAACAAAAGGTTTAAAAATTACAATTGAAGATCAAAGAGAAGAAACACCTAAAAAAGCAGAGTTTTGTTATGAAGGTGGCTTAATATCTTTTGTTGAATTTTTAAATAAGAATAAAGAAAAATTACATAAAAATCCAATTTATATAGAAAAAGATGGAGAAGTTCCAGTAGAAATTTCTATACAATATACATCAAGTTATTCAGAAAATATTTATACTTTTACAAATAATATTAATACAATTGAAGGTGGAACACATTTAGAAGGTTTTAAAAGAGCATTAACAAAAGTTATGAATGATTATGCAAGAAGTCATAATATATTAAAGGAAAAAGATAATAATTTACAAGGGGAAGATATTAGAGAGGGAATAACAGCCGTTGTTTCTGTAAAAGTAAAAGAACCTCAATTTGAAGGACAAACCAAGACAAAATTAGGAAATAGTGAAGTAACAGGGGTTGTCCAAAGTATGGTAAATGAAGCGTTATCTACATTTTTAGAAGAAAATCCATCTGTTGCAAAAGCTATTTTAGATAAATGTATTAGTGCATCAAGAGCAAGAGAAGCTGCAAGAAAAGCAAGAGAGTTAGTAAGAAAGAAAAGTAGTTTGGAAACATCTACATTGCCAGGAAAGCTTGCGGATTGTAGTAGTAAAAATGCAGATGAATGTGAGGTATATATTGTTGAGGGAGATTCAGCAGGTGGTAGTGCAAAACAAGGAAGAGATAGAAAATTTCAAGCAATTTTACCTTTATGGGGAAAAATGTTAAATGTTGAAAAAGCTAGAGCAGATAAAATATATGGAAATGATAAATTAAATCCAGTCATTGTTGCAATTGGAGCAGGTATTGGTGCAGATTTTGATATAACAAAAATTAGATATGGAAAAGTAATTATTATGGCTGATGCTGACGTAGATGGTGCACATATTAGAACATTATTATTAACATTCTTCTTTAGATATATGAGACCTTTGATAGAAAATGGAAATGTATATTTGGCACAACCACCATTATATAAATTATCTAAAAAAGGAATGGAAGATAAATATTGCTATACAGATGATGATTTAGAAAAAGCATACAAAGAATTAGAAGAAAAAGGAATCACTAGGGAATCATTATCACTTCAAAGATATAAAGGTCTAGGAGAAATGAATCCAGAACAATTGTGGGATACAACAATGAATCCAGAAACTAGAATTCTTGTTAAAGTCACTATGGATGATGCTATAAAAGCAGATGAAATCTTTACTTTATTAATGGGAGATGAAGTAGAGCCAAGGAGAGACTTTATTCAACAAAATGCAAAATATGTAAGGAACTTAGATATATAATATAATTTAAAGGCAGATAATATAATATTATCTGCCTTTAATCAATAAAGCTAATAATAATCGTAGTTAAAACAAAAATACATAATTTTCAAATCTAACATATATTACTATATGAATAAACTTTAAACCACATATTTTTATCAGTCACTCGATAATTAATACACTATCAACAACTAATTTCATCCTGTATAGGACTAGCGTTAATCATTAAATAATATAAGAATTATCTTAACTAAAATATATTACATATTATTTTGCTAAATCCACATAATCATATAAAAATAATAAAATAAAAAGATAGCATACAAACAAGTAATATACTCACATCGCCAACATAGTATAATATAATAAAACACCATACTACATTTTTGTCCGAATTGTAATAAGCGATAAACACCTATTAAAATTCTTCGTTTAACTATTATTAACCTTACATTTATAGTATAAACAAAAAAATAAAAAATATTCTAAAAAAATAATAAAAATAAAAATTAAAAAAGTAAAAAATATTTATATGATAAATAAAAAAATAAAATATATAAAAATAAATAAAATCAGATTTTTGAAAAATAAAAACATATAAATTAAATAAATAATAATGTTAATTAAATATAAAAAATTATATAAATTAAAAATTAAATTAATTAAAAAAATTTTTTTTACAACGCTTTATTAATATAAAATTAAATTTAATTAAAAATAAATAATAAAAAATTATAAAAAAATAAATAATAATAATTTCAAAATAAAAGTCGAATTTTGTCAATGTATTTTTCTTGACAAAGTTTGTAAAATAATGTAAAATACGCAAAAAAGGAGAGTGATAAAATATTAAGAATAAAACTATACAAGAGTGGATACCAATAAAGCAAATTTATAATGGAGGTATTATAGAATTAGAAGATAATAGTTACATAAAAATATTAGAGATTATTCCTATAAACTATAATTTAAAATCAGATCTAGAAAAAGAAGCAATTTTAAATTCATATAAAATTTTTTTAAAAACTTGCAATTTTAATTTACAAATTTTAATTCAAAGTAACAAAGAAGATTTAAGTCATCATATTTCAAAAATAAGAAAAAATATTAATAAAAAAGAAAATAAATATTTAAAAATATTAACTGAAAATTATATTCAATATATTTCAAAATTAAATATTAGTAAAAAATCATCTTTAAAAAAGTTTTTTATCATTATTAAAAATAATCCCATAAATAAAAAAGAAAAAAATATAGAAATAATAAAACAAGAATTAAATGAAAAATATTTAAAAATAAAAGAATGTTTATCTAGATGTGGAAACAAGGTATTTGTTGTAGATACAAAACAAGAAATTTTAAAAATATTTTTTTCATTTTTAAATACAAAAAAATATTCAAATAAAAATTATACTTAAAGGAGGAGTTTATATAGAATTAAAAAAATTATTTAATAAAAAAACAAAAAAAGAAAGATTAAAAATATTAGAGGGAAGTATATTTGAAAAAGATAAAATATCTGCAACATATATAAATTTTCAAAATCCCAATTATATAGAAATGGATTCTATGTATTATTCAGGAATAATCATAGTAGATTATTATAGAGAACAGACAGATATTATATTAAAAAGTATTATTGAGAGTAATATAAATATCAATATATCTATATTTTATGAAAAACAAGATACATATAGAGTAATAAAAGAATTAACCTATCATATAGGAAATGTAGGATTAGAGGCCAAAAGTGCTCATGAAAATAGACAAGATATAGATATTGTCACATCAACTTATGGGGATGCAAAATATATAAGAAGAGAAATGCAAGTAAATAATGAAGAGATGTATTATTTATATACATATTTAATAGTATATGCAGAAAATAAAAATGAATTAGAATATCTTATTAATAAAGTAGAAGGTATTGCTCAAAGTAAAGGATTACAAACAAGAAGAGCAAATTTTAGGCAAGAAGAAATCTATAAAAGCTGTCTGCCTATCATGGAAAATGATAAATTAATAAAAAACATGGCGAAAAGAAATATATTAACCAGCAGTTTAATATCTACATATCCTTTTATTTCTTCAACGATTTTTGATGAAGAAGGTATTTTTATAGGAACAAATATATATAATCAATCTCTAGTATTTATTGACAGGTATAATACAGAAAAATATAAAAATGCAAATATATGTATATTTGGGACAAGTGGAGCAGGAAAATCTTTTTATACCAAGTTATTAATATTAAGATATAGACTAATGGGGATCAAACAATATATTATTGATCCAGAAAGAGAATATGTAAGTTTAAGTAAAAAACTAATGGGAACTAGAGTAATTATCGGACCAAATTCTAATACCTATATTAATATATTAGATATAAGAAAAGAAAGTATAGAAGATGGAGAAAATGGATATCTAGCAACTAAAATAGGAAAATTAATAGGATTTTTTGACTTGATTTTTGGAGAATTAAATGAAGAAGAAAAAGCTTTAATAGAAGAAAAATTGATTGAGACATATAAAGAAAAAAATATTAATTTTGATGATACATCCTTATATAAAAAAGAAAACAAAAAAAATATTTTTAAAAATCAAAAAGATATGCCAATTTTAGAAGATTTATATAATATATTAAAAAAAGATAAAAAAACGGAAAAATTTGCGATAAAGTTAATTCCTTTTGTAAAAGGATCTATGAAGTTTTTTAACCATCAGTCCAATATAGAGTTAAAGAATGAATTAATCATTGCAGATATATATGAATTAGGAGAAGAAAATTTAAAATATGGTATGTATTTATTTACAGATATTTTCTGGGATAAGATTAAAGAAAATAGAAAAGAAAAAAAAGCAATTTATTTAGATGAAATATGGAGATTAATAGGAGTAACATCTAATAAAAATGTAGCAAGTTTTATATATAAGATATTTAAAACAATTCGAAAATATGGAGGAAGTAGTGTAGCAATTACACAAGATATATCAGATTTATTCAGCTTAGAAGATGGAATTTATGGAAAAAGTATTCTAAATAATTCTAATATTAAAACGTTTTTCGCTTTAGAAGAAGAGAATATAAAAGTGTTATCAGAATATGCCAATTTATCTGAAAAAGAAAAAATAGAAATAAAATCTTTAAAAAGAGGAGAATGTTTAATGTTTGTAGGAGAAGACCATATATTAACTAAGATTGAATGTTCAGAAGAAGAATATGAAATTATAAAAGGAGAAAAAAAGCATGCGTGAAATCATAACAGCAATTGCAGAAGAAAAAATATTAAAAATAATAATAAAAAATAAAATAATAGAAAATAAAAATATTTTATATAAAGAAGCAGTTTTAGATATTATAAAAAAAAATAAAAACATAAAAACAATAATTATTAGTGAAAAAATTCCTGGTGAAATTGAATTTAGAAAATTAATAAAAAAAATTAAAAATATAAATAAAAATATAAATATTATTGTTATAGCATCAAATAAAAAAAAGAAAAAAGAATTAGAAAAAAATAATATTGAAAATATTTATTATAATAATATATGGAATATATATAAATTAATAAATAAATAAAAAAAAAAAAAAAAAAAAAAAAAAAAAATATAAAAAAAAAAAAAAAATAAATAAAAAAATATATAAATCAATTTATGTAATAAAAAAATGGATCCAATTAAGAAAAAATAATTATATGGAAAATAAAAATAATGTTATATTTCTTTTTGGAGAAAATAAAATAGATAAAAATATAGTAAGATTGTTAATTATAAAGAAATTAATAATAAAAAATAAAAAAATAATATTATTAAATTTAAAAAATTATAATATAAAAGAAAAAAATAAAAATAATAAAATAGAAAAATTAAATAAAATTAAAAATAAATATTATTTAAAAATAGATTATCATTTAAAAGAAAAAATAATAAATAAAAATATGAAGCAAATTATTAATATTAATAACATATTAAAAAATAAAAATAAATTTGTTAAAATAAAAATATTAAAAGAAATCATACGAAAATATAGTAAAAAGAATTATTATATTATATTTTACATAGATGATAAAATAAAATATATAGAAAATAACTTAATTAATAAACAAAATAAATATTTAGCATTATTAGTATTAGAAAATAATAAAAAAAATTTATTAAAATTAAATAAAAATTATAATAAAAAAATAAATTTAATAATTATAAATAACAAAAAAAATAATTTATCAAAATATTTTTATCAAAATATTTTAAGAAATAAATTTAATAAAATCATATTTATATAAAGTAAAATAAACATAAAAATAAAAAATGTATAATTTATTATTGCAAATAAAAAAAGTTTGTATAATATTAATAAAATAATATAATAAAAAATAATTAATAAAAAATAATTAATAAAAAGGAATATAAAAAAATATCGGATATTAATAAAAATAATAATTAAAAATATTATAACAATAATTAAACTATATGAATGATATAAAACAAAGCTAATATAAAAAAATAAACAATTGGAATAAAATGGAAAATACAAAAAAATAGAAAAGAACATAAATATAAAAATTAAAAGTGAATTTTAAAGATATCAAACAATAAAATTATATAAAGTATGACTTAAAAAGAAAATAAAGTAAGTTTACGAAATAGTAAAATAAAAAAACAAAAATGAAGAAACAAGTGTTTTGAAAGTATATAAAAGAATACAACGAGATGCTACGTAAATAACAAATTTCCCAAAAAATAAAAAGATAAAAACAAAAGAGATTAAAATTAGAATCTATTGACATAATCTTAATAAATCTTCTAAAAAAAAAGGAGAAGAATGGATGTTTATCAGAAATAGGCGTATAAAAAATTAATTTAATAAAAAATCTCAAAGATAAAAAAATGGTACTGTAAAGTAGAATATAAAAAATAGAAAATAAAATAAATATGTAATTTATGTAAAATAATTATAAAAATAGGAATATAAAATAGGATGAAAAAAATAACAAGAAAATAATAATAAAACTCTTGAAAATAAAAAAATAATATTAAATAAAATTAAAAAGTAGATTCAATAAATTATAAAATATTTATATATTAAATAAAAAGACAAAATTTGCAAAAACTAAAAAATGATTGCTTATATAAAATAATTCAAAATATATAAATTTTAGTTTATAGAATTATAAAAAATAATTAATAAATATTATAAAAAAATAATAATAAAAAAATATTAAAAAATAATATATATTAAATAAAAAATAAAATTACAACAGATTCATAGAAACTAAAAAGTCAATTAATTATATGAAATAATAAAAAAATTTTAATTCATAGGACTATGAAACATTAAAAAATAATTAATGAAAATAAAAAATCAAAAAAATAAATTAGAAATAAAAATACTATAAATTGCAAAAAATAAAAAATTAATTATATAATAATTCAAAAAATATGAAAAATTTTAATTTATAAAATAATAAAAAATAATTAATAAATATTATTAAAAATAAATAATGAAAAAATAATAAATATAAATAAAATATAAAAAATAAAAATATTATTACAATATAAGAATAAAAAAATTATAAATAAAAGATAAAAAATATAATCAAAAATGAATTATCATAATTGATTAAAATAACCAATTAAAATAATTCTCCAAAACATTGAATGAAAAAATGATATTAAAATGCAAACAAAAAGTGCAAAAATATTATGTAAATATTATTTGAAAAATTAAAAAACATAGATTTGCAATATCATTTGATTTAAAGTTATAAGTAAACTAAAAAAAATATTAAATTACAAAAAATAATCCATAAAAATATTACGTAAGAAAGAGAAAATGAAAAATAATAAAAAGAAAAGATTTAGGAAATGGAAATAAAAAAGACTTAACATAACTTTAAATTTTAAAGAAAATTGATTTAATAAAGAACAAATAGGAAGGTGAAAGAAATTTTTAAAATAGTCATTTAAAAATGTAAATATCTTTATAAACAGATAAAGAAAAAATAGAGAAATCTCCCTTGAAAAACTTAACATAAAGTTTAATATGCCAAGATACTTTTAACGAAAAAATTTTAAAAAAAATTTAATGAAATAATAATTTGAAATAATAAATATTATAAATTAATGGAAAATGCTTTTATAAATAATAAATAATTTTAATAAAATAATAAAAAATTGTAGTTTATAAATCATTTAATTAATCTTGAGATTTAAAAAGTTAAAAAAATAATATTTAGATTTAAAAAATGAAATAAAAAAGGAGGATATATATGGAAATAGAAAATCAATTAAATATGAGTAATGAAATAATAAATAAAAATGAGCAAATTAGTTTTTTAGAAACGACATTGGGAAAAACAATAAATACAGCAATAGATTTTGGAATAAGAGCTATCTTACCAGAATTTTTAGATGAACAAATTATTAATTTAAAAGATAATTTATTAAATTATGGATTAAAGGATGGTATTACTAAAACAATTGATGATGTTATCGATATAGGCAAAAGTGCAATAGGAATATTTACTGGAGATTTTGAAAATGTTTCCCAGATACAAAGTGCTGTAGAGACAGGAGGGTTAATTGATGGGATTTCTTCTTTATTAGACACAGTAGTTGATAAAGTGAATCAAAAGGGGATTATAAATTATAATATTGCAAATACAATTAAACAAGGTAAAGATATCCTATTAAATACTATAGAAAGTAATATAGAAGAGAAACTTAATGAAGAAAATATAAAAATAGAAAACATGGATAGATATATTAATAAATGGAAGGAGAATTTTAATAATAAAAATTTTGATGCAATGGAACAAGAATATATAAAAATAGAAGAAATTTTAAAAGAATTAATTCCAATTGAAAAAACAATTAATCAGGCTAAAATAATACAAAATCTACATAACTTAGTGAAAAATAATGGACAGAATTTTAATTTAAATCAAGAACAATTAGCATTAGCAGAAAAATTAATTTAGAGTATAAAAAGAGGAAATATAAAATTTCCCCATAATTATAGTTTTTTATTTTCAGTTTTTAGAAAAGTATTAATTGAACAAGTAAATTCATAAATAAAATTTAGACCTTCATCAGAACAATCATTTAAAATTCTGTTAATTTTATCAATGGTTGTATTTGTAGTATTATTTCCAAATAGAATATAATCAGTAGAAGCACCTGTAAATTTCACAATTTTAGATAGAGTTTTTATACTTAAAGATCTTTCTCCACGTTCAATTTGTCCTAAGAAAACACTTGATATATCGATCATTTCTGAAAATTTTTCTCTATTCATATTTAATTTTTCACGTATTTCTCTAATTCTTTCTCCAACTTTATAATCTTCTTGCATAATTTCACCTCAAAAAAAATATTATTTACATTATATTACAAAAATATTTAAAAACCGACAGACCGCAAGCGTACGAAGAACATATGCAAAAAGCAAACAAAAACAATATTGTAAAACATTATACAATATTATATTAAAAATAGTAAAAAGTTATAAATTAGCGCCATAAATATGGCGTTTTTCTAGTATAAAGTATATATAATTTAAATTAAATAATTAAGTAATTTAATAGTATAAAATAGAAATAAATAATCAATAATAATAAAAACAAAATAAAAACAAAAAAAATTTTGGATTTGATGTAAAAAAGGAGAAAAATATGAATGGTAAAGAATTTAAAGAAAAAGACATTATTAAATTAATATATGAAAAACAAGAAGATAAAATTGATGAAATATTAAAAAAAACGGATGAAAGGTTAAAGGAGAATTTGTATACAATCGAAATTGAAAGAATCTCTAATAATTTTGAAAAAGTGAAAGAATTAAAAGAACTATTTAATAAAATAGAAGATAATTATAATATGAAAATTACAGAATATAATAAAGAATTATATAAACAGGGATTTGTTGATGGTGTGAATTTAATATTTAATTGTTTATTGCAAAAATAAAAAATAAATACAGGTTTGAAATATTTCTTTCCCTAGTTTTTTTAAGGATTTTACTTGCAAAATAAAGTTTGTTTTAGTATAATACAAAAGTAGAAATATAAAGGAAAAGAGGGAAAACAATGGAAGAAAGACAAGAAAGAAGAGACGGAAAGATAATTGAAAAAGATATTGAAAAAGAGATGAGAGAAGCATATATTGACTATGCTATGAGTGTTATTGTTTCTCGTGCCCTTCCAGATGTAAGAGATGGTTTAAAACCAGTACATAGAAGAATTCTATATTCAATGCATGAAGATGGTATTACATCAGATAAACCATATAGGAAGTGTGCGAATACAGTAGGTTCTGTTTTAGGTAGATACCACCCACATGGAGATAGTTCTGTATATGATGCTATGGTTAGACTAGCACAGGATTTCTCAATGAGATATATGCTAATTGATGGACATGGTAATTTTGGTTCAGTAGATGGTGATGGAGCTGCTGCTATGAGGTATACTGAAGCAAGAATGTCTAAGATTTCAGAATATATGTTGACAGATATTGAAAAAAATACAGTAGACTTTATGCCTAACTACGATGATAGATTACAAGAACCAACCGTTTTACCAGCGAGAATACCAGCTTTATTAGTTAATGGTTCATCTGGAATTGCTGTAGGAATGGCAACGAATATACCACCACATAATTTGACAGAAGTCATTAATGGAATCATTAAAATTATTGATGAAGATGAAGTAACTGATGAAGATTTAATGAGTGTCATTAAAGGACCAGATTTTCCAACAGAAGGAATTATTCTAGGGCTTGAAGGTATCAAACAAGCATACACAACAGGTAGAGGTAAAATTATATTAAGAGCTGAAACAGAAATTGAAGAGATGAGTGGAAATAGACAAAGAATTATCGTTTCATCTTTACCTTATCAAGTTAATAAAGCAAACTTAATCAAAAACATTTCTGATTTATCAAAAGAAAGAAAAGTAGAAGGAATTTCAGAGTGTAGAGATGAATCTGATAGAAAAGATAGAGTTAGAGTGGTTATTGAATTAAAAAGAGATGCCAATCCACAAGTGGTACTAAATCAATTATTTAAACATACACAAATGCAAACAACATTTGGTATCATTATGCTTGCATTGGTAAATGGTGTTCCAAAAATTTTAACATTAAGACAATGTCTAGATTGTTATATAGACCACAGAAAAGATGTTATTTTAAGAAGAACGCAATTTGAATTAGATAAAGCTTTAGCAAGAGCGCACATATTAGAAGGATTAAAAATTGCATTAGATAATATTGATGAAGTGATTAATATTATTAGAAATTCTTATGATGATGCAAAAGAAAGATTAATGGAAAGATTTGGGCTTACAGATATTCAAGCACAAGCAATTTTGGATATGCGTTTAAGAACACTATCAGGTTTGCAAAGAGAAAAAATCGAAGAAGAATACAATCAATTAATGGAATTAATTGCACATTTAAGAGATATTTTAAGTAGTGAAAGATTAGTTTTTGACATTATCAAAGAAGAACTATTAGAAATTAAGGACAAATTTGGTGATGAAAGAAAAACAAAAATTGTAGCAGCCGAAGGAGAAATTGATGTAGAAGACTTGATTAAGGAAGAGCAAACTGTTGTTGCTCTAACACATTTTGGATATATTAAGAGAATGCCAATTGATACATATAAGAGTCAAAGACGTGGAGGAAAAGGAATAACTGGAATTGCGACAAGAGAAGAAGATTTTGTAAAACAAATCTTTACAGCTTCTACACATGATACCATTTTATTCTTTACCAATAAAGGTAAGTTATATCACTTAAGAGGATATGAAATTCCAGAGGCAGGAAGAACTGCAAAAGGTACGGCAATTGTAAACTTATTAAGTCTAGATGCAGGAGAAAAAGTATCGGCTGTTATACCAATTCAAAACTTTGCTGAAGGAAAATACTTGTTAATGGCAACAAAAAATGGTCTAATTAAAAAGACCGCATTAAAAGAATATGATTCTACTAGAAAAACAGGATTACAAGGAATCACATTAAAAGAAGATGACGAATTAATCGGTGTAAGATTAACGGATGGAGAAGATAATGTTGTTTTAGTAACAAGAAATGGTATGTGTATCACATTTGATGAAAAAGATGTAAGACCAATAGGTAGAGTTTCACAAGGTGTCATTGGTATTAGACTTGATGAAGATGATGAAGTTATCGGAATGGAATCTGTTATTAGTGGAGGAAAAGCAACTTTATTAGCAATTACAGAAAACGGATTTGGTAAAAGAACAGAATTAGATGAATATAGAGTACAAAATAGAGGTGGAAAAGGTGTTATTACTTATAAAATTACACCTAAAACAGGAAAATTAGTAGGTGTCAGAATTTCATCTGAGGAAGATGATGTTATGCTAATTACAGATACTGGAACAATCATTAGAATCAATGTAAAAGATATTAGTGTTCTAGGTAGGTCAACTCAGGGTGTTACATTAATGAGAACAAGCGATGGTGGAAAAGTAGTTAGTATGGAAATTTTAACACCAGAAATTAATGATGTGGAAAATTAATTAAAATATAAAAAATCCCTTAAGATTTCTTAAGGGATTTTTTTAAAAAAGAGAATAAAAAAATAAATATTACTTAATTATCAAATTTATCTATTTTCCTTGAAAAAATAAATGGATTATGTTAATATATTTTATGAAAAATAATACCAGGAGGTAAGAGTATGAAAAAATTAATTGTAAAGGAAATACGGCGATTAGGAGGAGGAAGAGTAGAGTTAAAATTCTATGGTGTAAAAGGGAAAAGAATAGACCCTATAAAAACGAAAGATAGGGGATATAAAAAGGGGGATGAGGTAGACCCCCGATCCCTAAGAATTTTATAAACAGAAAGAAACCACCGAAAGTGTACATTCGGTGGTTACCTCTTTTTAAAACGTAAATCATCTCCAAAAAAGCAATAAATATCATAATATCCTGCAATCCTAGAACCAATCCTTTCCTCGTATTTATTAAAAATTTCATTAATATTTAAATTCGTAGAAATAATGGTTTTGGTAATCTTATGATTTAAATTTAAAATCCTAGTATTAATAATCGTAAATAATTCACTTAATTTCATGCTGTTTAGTGTTTCTGTTCCTAAATCATCAATAATCAATAAATCAGTTTCTAATACGGATTTATTAATATCTTCCAAATTTGTTTTTTGTTTATTTAATTTGTAATCTATAATATTTTCCAATAAAACTGGAGCGGTTTGATATAATACAGTTTTTCCTAATTTTAAGACTTCATTAGCAATACAATTAGAAAGAAATGTTTTCCCAAGGCCAGTATTTCCAGAAAATAATAGATTTTTATAATCTGAATTATCGAAATTCTCGATAAATTCTAAGGATTTTTCTTTAATATGTTTGATATTTTCTCTTGGAGAAATTGAAAATTTGTATTTTTCAGGATTAATTTCAGTTGAGAAAAGCAATTCATTAAAGGTTGAAAAATTTTCTTTATTTAAATTAGACATATTTGATTTATTAAAAGAAATATCTAAAAGTTTTTGTTTTAAGCAAGAACACATTTCTGTTTGATAATGATTGTTTTGAATATATCCAGTATCTTGACATATAGGACACGAATAATGTGGTTTTAAATAATCTAAAGAAATATGATTCTCTTTAAAAATTGTTTCTTTTTCTTCTTTTAATATATTAATCTTATTTGACAGAGAAGATATGTCAGAAGATTTTTTATATAATACATCTTTAGCCGTAGAAAGGGCATAGTGATTCATTTCATTTTCAATCACTTGCAATCTAGGGATTTTTTTATATAAAGCTTCTTTTCTCTCATCTGCTGCAATTTCTGCTCTTAGTTTTTTTTGTTCATATTCTTTTAATAAAGCATTTAATATTTCATTAGCCAATTTTATCCTCCTTATTGATTTGATTTGCATATAAAAAGTCTAAATTATCATATTTTCTTTGCTCATAATTTGCTTTTTGTACCTGTGATTTTAGTGTTTTTGTATCTTTATTTAATTTTCTTCTTTGTTCAATAAAAGCATTTACCTCAGAAGGTGTTTTTAAATTCCTATCATGCCAATCTGTAATAACTGTGTTGATATATTCAAAAGTAGGAGATTGCTTTAGGGTTGTACGCTTTAAAGCAATTTCGATAATATCCATATCATATCCAAAATTTAACACCCAATTTTCAATATAGGCTTCTTCATATTGGGTTAAATTTCCATGCTTACCAAGTTTTTTAGAAATAGATTTTTTCATAGTATTTAATTTTTCTTGTTTTTCATAATACATATCCAAATCATTCCAACTTCTAATTTTATTAGAAGCCCAAGCTTCTGCAACTGTTTGGACATAATTTCTATGCATAGCACTTCGATTATAGCAATAATCAAAAAGAGCAATCATAACTTGTTCATCAAAATTATATTTTTTAAACCAAATATCGATATCATTGTACCAAGATGGACTCATAATTCCTTGGAAATACATATTATTAATATGCTCAATTGCTTTTGCTCTCGATTGGTTTTTGGCAGTTTGTACAACTTTTTCTTTTGAAACAGTTAGATTTGGTGTATATAATTCATGAAGTGTTGCCTCTTGTAAATCCACAACGACATACCCTGTTGATTTTTTGGTCAACAATTTATTTTCTTCTAAAAATTTAAGCCCATCACTAATAGATTTTAAAGGTATATTTAATTTTTTAGATAAATCATTTAACTTAATATCTTTATTATATTTTGATAAAAATACTAAGTATAAATAAATTTTTAAATAATCTCCAGGTAATTGAGAAAGATAATCTGAAAAAAATATATCTGGTATGGTTGTTTCAGAAAACAAAAGTGTTTTATCATTTTGTTCTAGTTTCATTTTGTAATCCATCCTTTCTAAAAGCAAATTGAGAATATATTCATTATCATATAGAAAAATAGATTTTATATATAACAAAGTTTAAAAATCTCGTAATTTGGTAATTCAAATTATATCTTTTTTAGACAAAAAATTCAAGGAAAAATCTTTAAAATTTATATGGAAAATTTTTAACTAGCGATACTTGTCTGTTTTGGTGTAGAAAAATATTTTTTGCTTGATAAAAAATTTAAACATATAGATAAAGATATATATAATATTTTCTCCATGAATTCCAGAAATACTGAGTAAAAATACAGGAAAACAAAGGAGAATAAAAACAATTACTTTTATATTTATATCAGGGATAAAAATTTGTAGTAATCCACCAATTAGGATAATCCAAATGACATTGATAATAGCCACAGAGTAATCAATAAACCCTAATATTTTATTTTTAAATGTATAATTTTGCGGGAAAATAAACTTCAAAAAATCGCCTCCTATTTTATTCACATTGTAATAATTTATCCTATTTTATACTTGTAAAACTTTTCACAGATTGTGTAACAGTTGTGGAAACACCACCGATAAAATCACGGACAAGAGAATTTGCTTTAATTAAACCATACATACCTCCAACATAGATAAACTTACTAAATAAATCTGTATTTGAAAAATCAACGCAAAAAATTAATAATAAGATAATGGATACAATGATTTGAACAAATAAAAGAGAAAAGAGATTTTTAAGCCAAGTCTTGAAAAACCAAGCAGTATTTGAAAGAATTAATGATAAAAAGGCAAAGGGGGTTATCAAGACAAAAACTTTTACAAAAATATATCTTAAAGAATATGTAAATACTAGATTTAATAAAGAAAAAGATAAAATTCCTTTGATTAATCCATCAATGGTAAATATATTTAAAGAGGATGTATTAACAGAGATATTTGTATTAATATTGGTAATTAAAGAAGAAAAGCATATGCTTTCGTGAAATAAATCTTCTCCAATACTACGAATAGATAGAGAAATATTAGATATTAAATTAATAAATTGTTCTATAATAAAAAAGGAAGAATTCATGCAAATAGCGTAAATGACCATTTTTATGAAAAAGCTAGAAGGTCTATCTGTCTTATCATAGGTCAAATGAGATAATAAATATTTAACACTATAATATAAAATAAAAGCAAACAATAAGCTATTAGCAATGAGTAAAATACCACTAGAACTAGATGTACCTAATATATCTTGAAAATATTTATCTGTTAAAATATCAGACTTAATAAAAGTTAGTTCATCTAACAAGCCATATAAATTATTATCAATAGAACTAAAAAGATTTTCAAAAATAGTGTTAATGGTATCTATAATAATTTGTGTAATATTTTGAGATGATTCCATTTAACCTCCTATCCTACCAGTGACTGTATAGCAGATAAAATTAAATCAATGGCTAATATAAAGGCATATGAAAATAGAGAACCTTTTATTAATTTTTTTCCTGTTCGTATTTTTTCTTCATCGCCAAAGCTAAACTTTTTCATGAATACACCAGTACCAACAGCAACGGCAGCAGCAGGTGTAGCAATTTTTAAAATCCAACTTTCTATATCTTTAAAAGCAGAATTGATGGTGCTGATAAGTTTCGGATCTCCTAAAGCAAAGGTCATGGAAGAATAGGAAAATATGAGAATAAAAAACATTAGGATAATGTATAAACCATAAAGATAAATAAGGGATGTTTTATTAGATTTTTTTATATTTATTTTTTGTATTTTCATAATCAAACTCCTTTCGATTTTTAAAATAGGGAATCATTTGTAATTTGCAAGGGGGATATATTTTATTACCATCAGATAAAAAGCATAAAGCATAGAAAGTTTCTAAGGATTGTGTAAAATAATTTGATTCATAGACATAATCATTTTGGATATAAGTACTAATTGATTCTGAAAGATTCGAATTTTGAGAATGTAATGTATTAGAAATATAACTAAAATTTGTTTCTTTGGCATTTTCAGAAACACTTTTTGAAATTCTTGTTTTTTCCTCTTTCCCTAGTTGTTTTTGTGCTTCTTCAATTGTAAAACTATCATCTGTACGAAACCAAATTTTGTTAATTAAATTTTGAACAATTACTTTTACAAAAGAATCATCTTTTAAAGTGTTTTTTAAAGAAGAATAACTTTGTGTACTAACAATATTGATACATTTTGCTTCTCGACTTAAAGAAAAGAACTCAGCATCTGTTTTACTAGCATATTTATCATATTCATCACATATAAAGCTAGTAGGATAAATCGTGTGATTGGATAAATTGTTTAATATTTCTGCTTGAAAATCAAGTTTTAGATAAGTAGCAATGATTTTAGAAAGATTAGAATATTCAGAAATATTCATATTTAATACGACAATTTTTCCCTTTTTTATTACTTCTTCAAAACCAGTAAAAGTAAGTTTTTCTTTAGGGGAACAAAAACAAGACATAACATCATAATCAGAAATAAATGTGTTGGTAATTCGAGTAATTTCAGAAATAAGAATCGCCTTTGTTCGTTGGTCTAAAGCTTCGAATTCTTTTTGAAAAAAGTCTAAACAAGCATTTAATTCATAAATTTCTTGTTTACTTAATTTTCCCTTTACAAAAAGTTCTTTTAATATGGGGATTTTTTCTTTGTAATATGTGGGAATGGTAATTAATTTATGAAGTTCTAAAAAAGTAACATATCCTTGATTATAAAAACGACATAATTTGATACATTCTGTTAAAACCTGTTCGGCTTTATCTAACCAATAAGATTCTGAATTGTTTTCTGAAAATAATAAAAGAATGGTTTTTAAACGATTCGCTAATACTTGTGGTTTTAAATGTGGCTTATGTAATGGGTTATAATGAATATGTGAATGTAGTTCTATTACAATTAAATCTGAAAGTAATCCATAAGTTTTGCAAAACTGTTTCACTTGGGAGAAATAATTTCCTTTTACATCTAAAATCAACATGGCTATCTTTTTGTCAGGGTGTTTATAATTGAATTGAATGATTTGTTCTGTGAAAGGGTACATGGCTGAAGAAGTTTTACCAGAACCAATGGTACCAGTAATTAAAAAATTTTGATAAAGACCATTTTCAGGAATGTAAATTGTTTTATTTGAAGTTTCATCAATTCCAATGCATAATTGTAGACTATCATAGGTATTAGATATTTTTTTAGATTTTACAGATAAACTTTTATTTGTTTTAATTATGTTTGAGTGTTTTTTTTCTGTTTTTCTAAGTATTTTAGAAAAGAAAAAATGAAGAATGATACTGATTGAAAAAGTAAAACTAATAATATGTACAATTTTTATATATTTCCACAAAACAGGATTTTTTGAACAGATGTCAAATGGTTTTAGTCCATAGGGAATAATCAATTCTTTTGCCATATATATAGAATAAAAGAAACGAAAGTGTAAAAAAACAAAAACAATTGTAAAAAATAATAGAAGAAATATTTTTAAAAATCGCATAAGAAAAAAATGTTTAATAACTTAAAAACCTCCTTTTTCTATGAATTTTTGTTTTAATTTTAATTTTGAACCTTGTTGATTATGAAATATTTTGATATCAAAAAATGTATAAATTGAATATAAAGTAATAAAAAGATGAATAATAAAAGAGATAAAAAATAAATCTAATCGTGTAAAAATATTATCACCGCCTTACAATTTTTTCCATAATACAATATTTTTTATCGTTTGTCTATACTTTTTACAAAATTTATGATAAAATTTATAAAGACTTTTATTTAAACATAAAGTGTATGTTAAAAAACAAGTCAAAACAGAATAAAAAACCAAAAGGAGGAAAGATAATGAAATTTAATAAAGATACAAGAATAGGAGAAATTTTAGAAGTAGCTCCAGAAAAAGCAGAAATTCTATTAAGTGTAGGAATGCATTGTATAGGTTGCCCTGCATCTCAAATGGAAACAATCGAAGAAGCTTGTGATGTCCATGGAATAGATGTAGAAGATGTATTGGAGAAATTAAATGCAGAGGCATAAGATAATGTGTATTGCAAATAAAAAATAAAATACGCATGAAAGTACAGTTTTAATATAAAAAATAGAGAATTTAGTCGAAAAATTTGTGAAATATTAAAAAAAAATTAGGGGTTTAGCAAAAAAACAAAAAAAATTCACAAATTTTTCATAAATCTATTGACAACTACTAAAAAATATTGTAAACTATAAAAGCGTTCTAGATAACGCCTATATGGGCCATTAGCTCAGGTGGTAGAGCACTTGACTTTTAATCAAGTTGTCCCGCGTTCGAGTCGCGGATGGCTCACCAAATGAAACTGAATAATAGTTCTATTATTTAGTTTCTTATATAAGGCCCCGTGGTCAAGCGGTTAAGACACCGCCCTTTCACGGCGGAGACATGGGTTCGATTCCCGTCGGGGTCACCAAATTTTGCCACTTTAGCTCAGCTGGCCAGAGCATCGCACTTGTAATGCGAGGGTCCCCAGTTCGAATCTGGGAAGTGGCTCCATTATAAAAGGTCATTCGTTTTGAGGGAAGCTCTTGATGATTGGCTTTTTTTT
>CALXQV010000018.1 GCA_944390535.1 uncultured Clostridia bacterium
AAAGATGTCAATTATTAATCTATGCACCCAACTCGAAGGAGTCTTTTCTTAAACACTTAATACATACTATATCAAAAACTATACTACCTAGTCAATACTTTTTTCGACATAAAAAGAAACAATTTACTAAAAAATGTAATTCGACAAATTTCTTACGACAAGAAACAACAAAAATGTTAAAATAAAATAGATATAAAAATATAACATGTTAAAAATACCTCAAATTTTAACAGATTAAATTAGAGGTATTTATTATATTTATAAAATAAAGTACATAGATTATAGTCATAGTAAAAATGTACATATTACATGTAAATAAATTTATCATATTCAAAAGTATAAGAAATAATATTTTTTGTAAATTAACTCTTTACTTTTTTTAGTTTAGTATGTAATAATATAAAAGATAAAAAGAGAAAAGATAGAACCGATTGAAGCCCGACTATCTTTTCTCCTGTTGCACATACACTACAAGTGTATGCTTATACTTATTATATAACGGTAAATATATTATGTCAAGGATAAAAATAAAAAATATAAAAAAATTAATAAAACATATCATATTTCTATTTTTTAAGAATAGAAATATAAATAAGTGTACAAAGGAGTAAAAAATGAAAGAAATTTTAATAAGTATCATATTAGGAATGTTGCCAGAGTGTCTATTTTATACATATTTTTGGATAATGCTAAAGCAATTAAAAAATAAAAGAATATTATTATTTATCTTAATTTGTATAATATACTTTTCTTTAATAATGATAAAAAGATATGAAGTATTGTATTATTTTTTATTTGGAATATTAATGTACTTAATTTTGAAAATATTATATAAAGAAAAAACAAACTTTTTAGATATATTTGTATTTTATGCAAGCTGTACATATATATTTTTTATCTCTTGCTTTTGCATATCAATTATATCAAATTATCAAATAGCATATATAGTAAACAGGATTTTATTACTATTTCCATTTATCTTTTATAAGCAGATAATATCAATATATAAAAAATATATGTGTACATGGAATAAAGAAACTAATATTAGCAAATATTTAAGAAGTATTACAATACGAGTTGGGACAATAATGCTATTATCAAGCTTTATAATCATATCTAGTCAGGTATGTTTATATATAAGTAATATGAAAGGAGGTTAAGGTATGAATATTAGAAATGATTGGCCACCAATAAATTCAATGTGGTTTTTTTGTGATACAGAAGAAGGAGAATAAATAAAATGAAGAAAGTAAATGAAATAAAAGAAATAAAAGAAAACATTCCAGTATATCTATTTAATATTGTAGAAATGCTTATCATAGTGATTTTAGGATGTTTTATGAGAATAAAAGTAGAAACAATGCTAAATTTAATTATTGTTTTTATTTTCGTAAGACAACACAATGGAAAACAAATGCATTATAAGTCACTAATCAAGTGTAGTATCAGTACAACTTTTCTTTTTGTATTTTTCTATTTATTAACATATGTTAATAATATAATTGCAATATTAGTAGCAGCAATAGCTGCATATTCAATGACAGAAAATGCAGATATTAAAAATTGTTTCTTATATAGTAATGAGGAAGGAAAGAAAAAGTATAGAGAAATGAAGAAATACATTAATGAATGTAAAAATATGGAAGTCTTAGAAGAATTTAAGAAACGCCTAATCATTATAGAATCTACATATAAAGATAGATTTAAGGCTCCATATTATAAGATATATGAAATGTATTTTTTGAATGATGCAACATTTAAAGAAATTAGAGAAGAACTTCAAATGTATGATAACCATGAAATCACAAAAGCATTAGATTTAATATTTATGATATTTAATGAATACATGATAGAAATAAATGAATTTAAAAATTTAATAGACGAAAAAGAATTAGCAAAGAATTAGATAAAAGCTAATTCTTTTTTTATATATAAAATATATTTGACTGGTAAAACAATATACAACTTTTTATAAAAAAATACGTAGTGTCCACTGACATTCTTTATGTCGAATATTGTAAAATAAGATAAACTAAAGAAAAAAGGAGGAAAAAAATGCAAATTTTAAATGACATTGAACAATTGAGAAAGGAATTATATCTAGAGATAGAAAGGAGTGGACTGGATTCTACGGAGACGAAAAATTTAAGTAATAAATTTAACGAAATGATAAATTTATATTACTCAAAAATAGGCAATGCAAACGAAACAAAAGAAAAGAGGTATTTATGAAAGATGTAGTATTAAATGAAGTAAAAAAAGAATTGAACAAAAAAGAGATGAGGAATGTATTTATAAATATATGTAAATATTTTAATAAAGATATAACTATAATAAAAACTTACAAAGTTAGAAAATAATTAAAATATTGCTTTTACTGCTTGGCTATGTTATAATATTTTTGACAACTTTTTGACAACTTATTTTGTGGAAAATATGGAAAAAATAGACAAAATGGACAACTTATTCAACAAATTAAAAAGTTGTCAAATGCATATTATTACTATAAAAAGCTTAATATGTGCCTATAGCTCAGCAGGATAGAGTAGTCGCCTCCTAAGCGACCGATGGGGGTTCGAGTCCCTCTGGGCACACCAATTGGTTATATGCCAATTATTTTTAAGTAACTTATCGTAAAACTTTATAAACAAAACGCGAGATAATGTTGTATATAAACATAATCTCGCGTTTTGTTTATATAGTTATACTAAAATTTTGGTATATAAGAATATTATTAAACATAAAAAGTCCCTAGACAAAGTCCATTTTTTATAATAAAATACAAGTAGATAAAAGAAAATACAGAACAAGAAATATAAAAATGATGGAGGAAATATGGAAGAAGCATTTATGCGAGAAGCTCTAAAAGAAGCGAGAAAGGCATATACTAAAAAAGAAGTTCCAGTAGGATGTATTATTGTAAAAGATGGAAAAGTAATTAGCAAAGGGCATAATATAAAAGAAACGAAAAAAGATACAACAAAACATGCAGAAATGATTGCCATTCAAAAGGCAAGCCAAAAATTAGATTCATGGAGATTATTAGATTGTGAAATGTATGTAACACTAGAGCCATGTAGTATGTGTGCAGGGGCGATTATTAATTCCAGAATAAAAAAGTTATATATTGGAACATTGGATAAAAAAACAGGTGCAGCTGGCTCGGTTCTGAATTTATTTGAAGATTATCCATTTAATCATAAAGTAGAAGTAAAAACAGGCATATTAAAAACAGAATGTGAAGAAATCCTAAAAACCTTTTTTAAAGAATTAAGAAAGTCAAAAAAATAAAACAATTAGTTATTGGGAGGAATATATGATTGATAAATTAAAAAACATCACAAGAACGAAAAGTTTTCATTTGTGTATGATCATAAGTATGGTAGTCATCCTTCTTTTTGTTGTCGGCATGTTAGTTTTAAGATATAATGTAGAAGGAGAAACCAATATGCCATTTAACTTAAGTAAAATGGTAATTATTAGTGCACAAGAAGGAATAGATGATGGACAGACAAATACCAGATGGTCATTTGATGTACATCAATCAAATGATATCTATTTATATATAGAAAAAAATGAAGCATATAATAAAACGGAAATCATAAAATCAGTTCGTATAGATAATTTCCAAATAGAGGCAAATCAAACAGAAAATATAAAGATATATAAACCAGATGCAGAAACAGAAAATGTAATATTTAAATATATTGATAATGATATTGTACAAAGTTTAGAATATACAGGAGAGGTAGAATCAGATTTAAAAAATTTAAAAATTGCTAACCAAGGTGGTATTGTTGCATTCAGATGTTCAAATAATTATGTGGCAAAATACCAATCTGATGAAGAAGAAATTAACCATGGGGAATTATTGAAAAAAGCAGGAATTTCAGAAGAGGAATTGCCAATAAAATTAACTTTTTGTATGACAATCACCTTAGAAAGTGGGAAAGAATATCAAGCAGAAATAACGAGTCAATTGCCAATAGATAATGTAATAGAAGAAGGAAGTACATCAACAGAAATTATCGATTTAGAAGATATTGTCTTTAAAAGAATTCATAATTAATTTATTCTAAAATAATACTTGATTAAATATGAAAATCAGTATATAATACAAATGGTATATTATTTAATCTTTGTATGGAGAGTATCCAATAAAGACCTATGAATCTTGTCAGGTCTGGAAGGAAGCAGCAATAAGTAGTTTATCTTTATGTGGTATACTTTCCATAGAGAGATTAGATAGTAGGACCATTTTTTTCTGTTACAGAAAAAGTATAAAGGATGTGATAATTATGGGGTACACAGCGCTTTATAGAAAATTTAGACCATTGAATTTCTCAGAAATGGTGGGGCAAGAACACATAACAAGAACGTTAAAAAATCAAATAATAGCCAATAGAGTAGGGCATGCATATCTATTTAATGGAGGAAGAGGAACAGGAAAGACATCAGCTGCTAAAATATTAGCAAGAGCAATCAACTGTTTACATCCAAAAGATGGAGAACCATGTAATGAATGTGAGATTTGCAAAGGGGCAATTTCAGGATCATTAACAGATATTGTGGAAATGGATGCAGCATCTAATAATAGTGTTGAAGATATCAGAAGTATACGAGAAGAAGTGAATTTTTTACCAACAAAAGCAAAATATAGGGTATACATTATTGATGAGGTACATATGTTATCAACAGGGGCTTTTAATGCTTTACTAAAAACATTAGAAGAGCCACCAGAACATGTAAAATTTATATTAGCAACAACAGAACCACAAAAATTGCCAGCAACTATCTTATCAAGGTGTCAACGATTTGATTTTAAAAAGATATCTAATGAAGATATCATAAAAAGATTAGAAATTGTTTGTGAGGAAAGTCATATAGAAATAACCAAAGAAGCGATGCAAATTATTGCGACATTATCAGAAGGGGCTATGAGAGATGCTTTATCTATTTTGGAAAGATGCATACAAGATGGCGAAAACAAAATCGATGAAGATAAAATAAAAGACTTAGTGGGAATCCCTAAAATGGTATTTGTTCATGATATTGTAGAAGCTATTATACAATATGATGTAGATAAAGCACTAATAACAGTGAATAACGTTTTAGAAGATGGAAAAGACATATCAAATTTATTATGGGAAATCATAAAATATGTGAAAGATATCTTGCTATATAAAGCAACCAACCAAGTAGAATTATATAGTGAAGAGGAAAAAGTAAAAATAAAAGATCTTTCCAAACTAGTTGAAAAAGAAAGATTAATTACCTTAGTATATGCATTTTCTGAGCTAGAAAACGAAATGAAATTTTCTACACAAAAAAGTATTATATTTCAAGCAGGAATTATAAAATTTTGCAATCATCATGTAGTAAACAATAGCGGAAATGGTGATTTAGAGCAAAGGATAAATAAAATTGAAACATATTTAAAAAGTCATTTCTATACTGCTCAACCAACTCGTACAGAAACGAATATGACATATACAACGCCTACAACCGCAACACAAACACTACAAAAAAAGGATAAAAATATAAGTAACCATACAAAAAAAATGGAAACATCAAATTATTCTAACAAAGTAGAAGAATATTGGCCACAAATTATTAATGACTTAAAACAAAATGGAAAAATTGTGTTGTATACCAATTTAATGAACACAAGGGCGAAAGAAATTAATGATATGACGGTAGGGATTGAATTTCCTAATGGCTTAACATCATTCGGAAAAACTGTGTTAGAAAAGCAGGAGAATATCAAAGAAATAGCTAATTTGGTTTCATTAGCATCAGGAAAGCAAATGAATATAAAATATATTACAAACATGGGAAATATAGCAGAAGCGAAAGAACCTAACATTAAAAGTATTGCAAATGAATCAGATATACCATTTCATGTGATAGAATAAATCAGTCATACATAAAGATAAAAATTTTATAAAAAGAAAAATAGATAAAAAGAAAGGAATGAGAGAATATGGCAAAAAGAGGTGGATTCCCAGGAGGTATGGGAGGATTTGGAGGCATGAATATTAATAACTTAATGAAAGAGGCAAAAAAAATGCAAGCAGATATGGAAAAATCTCAAGCAGAATTAGCAAGTAAAGATTTTGAAGCAACAGCAGGTGGAGGTGCAATATCTGTAAAAGTATCAGGACAAAAAGTGATTAAAGAAATCAAAATACAAAAAGATGTTGTTGACCCTGATGATGTAGAAATGCTAGAAGACTTAATACTAACTTGTGTAAATGAAGCCTTAAGAAAAGTAGATAGTGCACAAGCTGACCAATTAGGAAAATTTAATATACCAGGATTTATGTAAAAATTAAAAGGGATTATCAGGTTTTCCGAATAATCTCTTTTAACATATATTGCAAACAAAAAAGGGAGGTACAAGATGTCATTATATTCACCATCAATAGAAAAATTAATAGAAAGTTTTGAAAGATTACCAAGTATCGGACATAAGACAGCTGCAAGGCTTGCCTTTTATATCTTAAATAGCTCGGAAGAAGAAACAAAAGAATTTGTAAACTCGATTTTAGAAGCAAAAAAGAACTTAAAATATTGTAGTAAATGTTATAATATTTCTGACACAGATCCTTGTCCTATATGTAGTAATCCTAAAAGAGATGTATCTTCTATTTGTGTAGTAGAAGATGTAAGAGATGTGATTGCGATGGAAAAAACGCATGAATTTAAAGGAGTATATCATATTTTGCATGGTTCGATTTCTCCTATGAATGGAGTAGGACCAGATGATATAAAAATAAAAGAGTTGTTATCTAGGTTAATGGATGGAACAGTAAAAGAAGTTATATTAGCAACAAACCCAAGAGTAGAAGGAGAAGCAACAGCCATGTATCTATCTAAATTGATTAAGCCACTAGGGATAAAGGTGACTAGAATAGCCCATGGTATACCAGTAGGTGGAGATTTAGAATATACAGATGAAATTACATTAACAAAGGCCTTAGAAGGAAGAAGAGAATTATAAGTCAACATAACTTGAAAAAATAATTTTTTTTTGCTATAATATAAAAAAACCATGAAAGGGAGGCAGAAGAGTGGAAGAAAAACGGATTTTAATCCCCAAGGAATTATTAGATAGGTCTAACCTAAAGGGATGTAATAAAGTTCTTTTTATATTTGAAGATGAAAAGATTTTGTTGGCACCTTATGAGGAAGACTGGTATGGTCTTCAAGTCCTAGGGAGTAGAGCCTTAGATAATAAAGGCCGTTTTAGTATTCCAATGTACTTGCATATTGAACCTGAGAAAGTTGTAGTAATGCTTTTAAATGGTGAAATATGGATAACCCGACATCCTTTTTAAAGTGTCGGGTTATTTACATTTTTAACAAAATATTACAAATATGTTTAGTCGAATTTGGTTTAGATAATTTTTTTGTATTTTCTTTCATAGTTTCTAATGTTTTGGGATTTGAAAATAGGTTTTTCAAAACTTGTGTTACATGATCCTGCTTTTTTATCCAAATAGCAATTCCTTGTTTTTCTAAGAATTCTGCATTTTCTTCTTCTTGACCAGGAATAGGATTAATAATGACCATAGGCAAATGAGAAGCTAAACTTTCAGTTGTTGTTAATCCTCCTGGCTTTGTAACAACTAGACTAGAAATATTCATAAATTCTGGAACTTGACTAGTATATTCAAAAACTAAGACACTATCTTCTCTTTTATATTGATGAACAATTTTATCAAAAGCCAGTTTCATTTTTTCATTTTTTCCAGCGATGGCAATGATTTGCATATCTTTACAGTAGTCTACGAATCCTTCAAAAATTTCAACAGTTCTAGCCTTACCTAATCCAAACTCTCCACCAGCAAAAAATAGAATGGTTTTTTTGTCTGGGCTTAAATTTAATTCTTCAAAAAGCTTTTCCTTATTATAGTTTTTTAAGAATCTACTAGATAAAGGAATTCCTGTGGAAAATATTTTAGAATCTAAAATACCTTTTTCTTTTAAATATTTTTTCATATTTTCATGTGCGACGAAATAATAATCTGTATAATCTGAACCAACTAACCATTGGTCATGTGGAGCGAAATCTGTCATAATCGTTGCAATTTTAGCAGTTATTTTCCCTTTCCTTTTTAAATAACTACACATTTGACTTCCGAAAGGATGCGTAGAAATAATTAAATCAGGCTGTTTTTCTCTTAAAAGTTTTAATAATTTAATGGCCATGATTTTGTTAGATCGACTTGTGATGTGAGCAAGAGGACCTTTTTGCGAATCAGAATAAATTCTTCCCCAAGCCCAAGGCATTTTTTTAGCTATTTCATTATATGCTTTTGTCGTCATTTTTTCTATTGTTTTATTAACATATTTCATGCAATCAATCAATTCTACATCTAAGTTTTTATCTGTATAATCATTTTTTAAACATTCATGGATATATTATGCGTCATTAAAATGTCCACCACCATAATCAGCATAAAAAATTAAAATTTTCATTATAATCTCCCTTTTTTCAAAATAATAAAAAATATATATCATTGCTAAAATTATTTGTATTTCAATTTTAACATAAAAATAATAAAATTTCAAAAAATGGAATAATTTTTTATAAAAAAGAAACAATATAGATAGAATTAAAATAAATTTATCATTGTATATAAATGAAATAAAAGATAAGAAGATACTATCAGAAAGTGTAGGGTGATCATTTGAAAAAAATCATTAAAATATTAAGCATATTTTGTATATGTATGAGTATACTTATCATGTTTGTTATGTTTAGTAAAGAGAATCCAAAGCAAAACATAAGTTATGCAGCAACTTCTCATACATCAGATGTTCAATTAATGGCAAGGGCAATTAATGGAGAAGCAAGAGGAGAACCGTATGAAGGACAAGTAGCAGTTGGAGCTGTTATTCTAAATCGTGTAAAAGATTCGAGATTTCCGAATTCCATATCTGGAGTTATTTATCAATCAGGTGCTTTTACAGCAGTAGCAGATGGACAAATTAATGCACCAATTAGTGAAGGTTCTACTGTATATAAGGCCGCACAGGATGCATTAAATGGATGGGATCCGACAGGAGGATGTGTGTACTATTTTAACCCTGATACAGCAACAAATGCTTGGATATGGTCAAGACCACATGTTATTACCATTGGGAAACATAGATTTTGCAAATAAAAATGAAAGGAAGGAAAAGAATGAATAAATTAGTAGATTGGAAAGAAAGATTAAAAAAAGGCCATATGCTTAGTGTAATTGTAGTGCTTTTGATTGCAGTTGCTATATTAGGAATTATCTTATATAAAAAACAAAGAGAATATAGACAAGCTTCTGAAAATTCATATAATATGGCATTTTATGAATTGGTAGATTATGTGCAAAATGTAGAAACATATTTAGCGAAAGCATTAATTTCTACAACACCAGAACATGGAGCAGAGACATTGACAAATTTATGGAGAGAAGCAAATTTAGCACAAAGCTATTTAAGTATGTTACCAGTAGAGAGCCAAGAATTAGAAAACACAGAAAAGTTTTTAAATCAGGTAAGTGATTATAGTTATTCATTGTCAAGAAAAAATATATATAATGAAAGTCTATCAGAAGAAGATTTGAACAACCTTACAGAATTACATTCATATAGTACAGAACTAGAAAACACGTTAAATCAATTATCAGAAGACTTAAATAGTGGAAGATTCGAATGGGGAGAACTAACTAAAAAGGGAACAGTTGCATTTGCACAACAAGTGGATAATATATCAAAAGAAAGCTTTAGCAATTTAGAAGAGAACTTTCATGAATATTCTGGCTTGATTTATGATGGTGCTTATTCAGAACATATGACAAGTACAGAGAAAAAAGGACTAACAGGAGAAGATATTGATGAAGAAAAAGCCAAATCAATCATAGAGGAATTTATGGGAAAAGATAAAATCAAAGAAATAGCAAGCTTAGGATTATCAGAAAATGCAACAATTCCTGCATATACATTTTCCATTACAGGAAATAATGATGAAAATACCAATATTTCCATTTCTCAAAAAGGTGGACATATTATATATATGAATACAAATAGAGAAGTCAATACAGAAATCTTGTCACAAGAAGAAGCAACACAAAAAGGAAAAGAATTTTTAGAAACAAGAGGATTTACCAATATGAAAGAAACCTACTATGTGACACAAGAAGGAATCACAACGATTAATTATGCATATCAACAAGAAGATGTTATCGTATACTCAGACTTAATAAAAGTAAAAGTTGCATTAGATAATGGAGAAATATTAGGAATAGAAACAACAGGATATTTAAATAATCATACAGAAAGAGATATTAGCAAGATACAAATTACAAAAGAACAAGCAAAAGAAAATTTAAATCCGAAGCTAGAATTAACAAGTGAAGGAATGGCAATTATTCCGACAGAATGGCAAACCGAGCTGTTATGCTATGAATTCAAAGGAAAGGTAAATGATAAACAATTTTTAGTATATATCAATGCGGAAAATGGAAGAGAAGAGGATATATTGATAATAACAGACACAGGAAATGGTGTTTTAACCATGTAGTAAAACAGAAATTGGGGACAAAAACGGGAAATTGGGGGCGAAAACGGGAAATTGGGGACGAAAACGGGAAATTGGGGACGGACTCATTTTTCCCTTTTTTAATCTGATAAATAAAAATATAGAATATAAAATCATTATACCATTTTGTATAAGCTAAATTTAGAAAAATAAAGGGAAAAATGAGTCCGTCCCCAATTTCCCGTTTTCGCCCCCCATTTCCCGTTTTATTTTAATGTTTTTTATAAGTATCTTTTGATAATAATTCTTTACTAACCACTTGTCCATTCTGTTTTAGAATTCGGTAAGCTTCTGAATAAGTAGAATTAGATGTACTACCAGTTACATAGGAAGAAATTTCAACTTCATATTCATTATTGGTTCTTAAACCAAATATATCAAATTTCGCAATACCGCCAGAGACAGAACATATTAATTTAATAGGATAGTCTCTATTGTTTTTAAATTTAAAATCGATTGAACCATATACAACCGTAGCGTCTCGACTAGCAGTAACATAAGATGGAACAAATTGATGATTGCTTCTTTCTACAATTTCTAAATTGGCATATAAAACAGCATTATATAAAGTAGAAGTGATTTGACAAATTCCTCCACCTAATCCATCAACAACTTCACCTTGAACATATATAGGTGCTTCTTTATATCCAGCAGAAATTGTTCTTGCTCCCACGACTTGGTTATATGAAAATGTTTCACCAGGCATTAAAACCGTACCATTAATTTTTTCACTAGCTAATTGCAAATTAGTGGTTCTATCCCTATCACGCGTAGAATATTTGGTAGAATATGTTGAAAGTAAATCAGGAAATGCTTCTGTACCAATCATATTGGTTGTAACATTTGGGTATAATATTTGCAAAGGTATGATATATTCTGATTTTTCTTCTAATAACATATCTTTTGCTTCATCTAAAGATATAGAAAAGTCTAAACCGTTTTCAGATGGATAAACAGCAAAGGGATCTTGTGTGTAATAGGCATCTACTGGTTCTTTATAGATTTCCTGATAGATTTTTTCTATATTAATTTCAGAAGGTTGTTTAGAAATTGTTGCAATGTCTAAAGCTCTGTTTTTTAAAGTTAAATTTAAAATACCATTTTTTATATAAGAATACATTTGATTTACATCTACGACATTACCTTCAGAACCACTTGTAACAATCAGTTGATTACCCTCAATATAATAACCACTATCAATGACTGTATCAGGCAATTTAGAAGAAATATCATTTAAAGCTATTCGTAATTGTTCTTCATCCAAAGTTAATGGTATATCTATATCTATGGGAGCTATTAATGTTTTTAAAGCTGTCAAACTATTTTCAAAAATATTACCAGATTTACCAATATCATACGCTTGTTTAACAGCTGTATCAATGTCAAAACTAACATTTAGAGCAGATAGGGGAATACTAGTTTCATATTCGTTATGTATTAGATAGATATTTTCTGGTAAGTTATCTGTGATATAGTTTTGTATAATTTCTTTGGCTTCCTCCATTGATAAATGAGAAACATCAATATCTTTTATATGAATTCCAGAAATGATGTGGTTATTTTGATTATTGACAAATGTAAAAATCAAAAAAGCAATATATAGCAAAATAATTAAAATTAAAACACAAATACCACTGATATGTATGATATGTGTAAATGAATGATTATCATTTTCTGGATGATAATTTTCTACTGGGTGAAATTCTGTTTTTTCACGGTTTGTTTCTTCTAAAGGATGTAATTCCACACCAGATAGAGTTACTTTATCAATTGGTTTTTCTAATTCTGTATTTTTTGTTTCCATATAGTTCTCCTTTTCGTTAATATACGCCTTTCTTATTATAGCATAATTTGTCGATAAATCCTATAATATTCATGTAAAATTCATAAAATAAAAAAAGGAAAAATAGAAAAAATTTGTTAAAATAATTTTATATAAAAAAGAGAATACTAATACTGTAAAGTTGTATATACAGTTTTATAATTTTAAATTTTTTAGGAGGAAATTATGTCTAGAAATCGTCATTTAATTTCTGAAAATTTAAGAGAAGAAATAGCAAAAGAACTAGGAGTATATGAACAAGTTAAGAAAGATGGAGGAAGCTGGGGAAATGTTTCTTCTAAGGATTGTGGAAATATTGTTTCAAAAGCAATCGAAATAGCAAACAGAGCAGTTGAATAGTCTATAATATGGGTAGAATTTTAAGATTCTACCCATATTTTCTTACATTGGAAAAGTTATCGAAAAGGTAAAATAATTTAATTATGAGACTGTTATTCTTCCTAAAAATTTTGGAACTTGCTAATATTATGTAAATATGATACAATAACCCCATGCACTAAGCATAAATAACTCTAGATATAGAGGAAAAAAGAAAGGTTGAGAAAATGAATAAAGAAAAACGGGACTATGTAGAATGTGTAAATATCATAAATCGGCTAATGTATATTGGACCGAGAGGTAGTTTACTACAAGTTGACTTTGATATGGATAGTGAGCCTAGTATTCGATGTATAGGAGGAGAACTAGTTTTAGCAGGAGTACCACAAGATGAAAAAGAAAGACTTCTAAAGAAAATCAAAGAAAAGTATCCGCACGGGTTACATACAAGAACCAATGTAGGCTTTAAATGGCTAAAAAAACGATTAGAAGAACTGGCAATTCATCATTCAGTCATTATTAAATCAATAGAACCTTATGGATGTTTAATGGTTGATGGATGCAACTATGATGCTTACAAAGTTGATATTGATATTAAAAGCATACAACATACAGTTTATGTGATCATGATGACTTTTACAGGAAAGTTTTTGGTATTTCGGCCATATGATCTTAAAGGCATATCTTCTCAAAATGAAATCATTTCATATAAAGAATATACATATGATGAAGATGTACTAAAAGAAGAAGCGTATGGTATTAAGAGCAAAAAGAATGGAAATATTAAAAAGTCTAAATTTGGAAGTTTCGTTATCGTAGAGACCAAAAAATACTAAATCAACCTAAAAAGGAAAATCATTTTTTTCTTCCCATTTCATTAGTGGGTTTCTTTTTTTATATAAGGAAAATTGATTTTATAGTCTATATAGAATTTTTATATATAATAATAGGGAAAGCATCTTTATTTGTGTAATAATTGCACAACAATTTTACACATTCACAAAGTTGCTTTTCTTATTTTATTAAAAAAAGTATTAGTAATATGAAAACAGAAAAGTCCTCTATATAGTTGCAAAAAAAGAAAAATCATCATATAATTCAAAAAAGAAGTTTAAAATCACATGTATACGTTTAGGAGGAGAGTGGAGAAATGAAGAATATACATATAAAAGATATATTAACAAGTATAGAGGGAAAATTAATAACAGGAGATGACAATATCGTATGTAAACAATTCTCTAAAGATACAAGAACCATAACAAAAGGAGATATATACATAGGAATCAAAGGAGAAAATTTTGATGGAAATATGTTTTGGAAAAAAGCATTGGATAACGGAGCTATGGGTGTGATTGTACAAGATATAGAATTTGACGAAAAAGATATAGAAACATATCAAGATAAAGTCATTATAAAAGTAGAAGATACCTTGCAAGCTTTATACAAATTAGCAAGTTATAAAAGAGACTTATATCATGTACCTGTCATAGCCATAACAGGTAGTGTGGGAAAAACAAGTACAAAAGATTTGGTGGCAAATGTAGTTGCACAAAAATATAAAATATGTAAAACTGTAGGGAATAACAATAATAATATCGGAATGCCTTTTACCATATTAAATGCGCCAAATGATATAGAAGCCTTTGTATTAGAAATGGGAATGAATCATTTTGGAGAAATTGACTTACTTTCTAAAATTGCAAAACCAACGATATGTATCATTACCAATATAGGAACATCACATATCGGAAACCTAGGATCAAGAGAAAACATATTAAAAGCAAAATTAGAAATTTTAAATGGGGCGAACAATCCATATATTGTTATCAATAATGATAATGATTTATTACATAAATGGTATGAAGAAAACAAAGAAAAAATGAACATAAAAACCTATGGAATTTATGAAAAAAGTGATATACAAGCAAAAGACATTCAACTACATGAAGAAAGTAGTGAATATAATATAAATTTAAATAATCAAGAAGAAACAATAAAAGTTCCTATTGGAGGAGAACATTTTGTATTAAATAGTTTATGTGCCATTGCGGTTGGAAAAATACTAGAAATAAAAAACGAAAAAATAAAAGAAGGAATTGAAACATTTTCTCTTACCAAAAATAGAATGGAAGTCATAGAAGTAAAAAATGGTATGAAATTAATTAATGATGCATACAATTCTAGTGTTGAATCCGTAAAGGCAAGTTTAGCATATATGAGCCATATGAAGGCAAATAGAAGAATTGCAGTATTAGGAGACATATTAGAAACAGGAGAATTTGCATTAGCATTGCATAAAGAAATTGGTAAAATCGTATGTGAAAATCAGGTAGATATTTTAATTTGTAGTGGAGAAAATGCGAAATACATTGTTGAATCAGCAAAAGAAAATGGATTTTATGAAAAACATATATATTATTTTGAAAACAAGAATGATATTATAAAGTTGTTAGAAGACATTATGCAAGCAGAAGATATTGTATTATTCAAAGCATCTAATGGTATGCGATTTTTCGATATAGCAGAGGAAATAAAATTAAAATTTCAAAAATAAAAGAGATTTTAAAAATAAAGGAGAGGATTATATGAAAATAAAAATAGGACTTATTTTTGGGGGAATGTCAACAGAAAACGAAGTTTCTGTCATGTCGGCAAATTCTATCTTAAAAAATTTAGACAAAACAAAATATGAAGTTTTTCCAATCTATATTTCAAAAAATGGAGAATGGTATCAATATAATAATTTAGAAAATATAGAAATCGATACAGAGATGAAATCTGCAAAGAAAATAGAAAATGTAATGGGATATTTACAAGCAATGGATGTTCTTTTTCCAGTGTTACATGGACTATATGGTGAAGATGGAACCATTCAAGGAATGTTTGAAATACTAAAAAAGCCATATGTTGGGTGTGGTGTTTTCGCATCAAGTGTGGGAATGGATAAAGCTTATACAAAAGTGATTTTTGATAGAGCCAATATTTCCCAAGCACCATACATATATCTAAAAAAATGTAAAACGCAATATAGATATGTTGATAAAGAATTTAATGAAAAAACAGTAACATTAGAAGAAGCAACCAATATAGTGGAAAAAGAAATTGGTTTTCCTGTATTTGTAAAGCCAGCAAATTCTGGATCGAGTGTAGGAATTCATAAGGCAAAAAATAAAGAAGAATTAAAAGAAGACATAGAATATGCAGGAAAGTTTGACAAAAAAATCTTAATAGAAAAAGGAATTGTAGGGCAAGAAGTAGAATGTGCCGTACTTGGAAATGAGGATGTCATAGCATCTTTTGTAGGAGAAATAAAACCTGCTGATGAATTTTATAGCTATGATGCAAAATATCAAAATGAAAATTCCAAAACATTGATTCCAGCAAATATAGATGAAAAGGTATCAGAGGAAATTAGAAATTTAGCAATTAAAGCTTTTAAAGCAATTGATGGAAAAGGGTTATCAAGAGTAGACTTTTTTGTAGAAGAAAGAACAAATCAAGTATATATTAATGAAATTAATACATTACCAGGTTTTACAAAAATAAGTATGTATCCAAAATTATTTGAAGCTATAGGAATACCATATGAGAAGTTATTAGATAAATTAATTGAATTAGCTCAAGAGTAATGTGAGAAAAAATATGATTATCTAAACTTCCGAATCGTTATGATAGAAAATATATTTCATTCCTCGGCTCAATGCATACTTTAGCCTTTCTAATGATACAATAAATGAGCCTCTCGCAACAGACGTTTGCGCTTCCTCATTTCTTCTATAATAAGAAAGGCTACAAGTATTCCAATCACATTCGTCATTTCATATATTTTCTATCATAACGATTCGGAAGCTTTTAGAGGAATAAGTATGTTAAATTGTATAAATTATATAATAAAAAATCCATAAAAGTATGGATTTTTTTCATTTTTATGATATAATAAAACCACCTAATTATTGGGGAGGATGTCAAATGATTTACAAAGATTATTATAAAATTTTGGGGCTAGAAACAAGTAGAGTTTCTATTGATGAAATAAAAGTAGCATATAGAAATGCTGCTAAAAAATATCATCCTGATGTAAATGTAGGAGATACATTAGCAGAAGAACGTATAAAAGATATTAATGAGGCATATAGAATCTTATCTATACCAAGTTCTAAAAGAAAATATGATAGAATTTGGAACTCACATAATTTTGTTGACAAAAAATTTAACATGAAAGGAAAAGATGCAATTGTAAAAATGTTTTTTGGAAATATCAAACAAAATTATGAAGAAAAAACGGAGAAAAAAGGAAAAGAACCATTACGAGGAGAAAATGTTGAAACAGAAATTAATACAACGATATATGAAGCCTTTTATGGTCTAGATAAGAAGATATCTTTAAGAACAATTGATGGAAAAATGAAAACATTCACGGTATCTGTTCCGCAAGGGATAAGAGATGGCGAGAAGATAAGATTAATAGGACAAGGAAAACCTGGTATAAATGGTGCTAAAAATGGGGATTTGTTTATAAAAATCAATATAAAAAATGACAAAAAGTTTAAATTGCAAGGGACAGATATGTATACAGACCTATTAATAAATCCATGGGAAGCAGCTTTGGGAACTAGAGTTACCATTCATTCTATTGATGAAGAGACCAAAATATATATTCCACAAGGGATACAAAGTGGAGAAAAACTTAGAATACCAGGGAAGGGATACAAAGACGGAAAAGGCTCAAGAGGAGACTTAATTGCAGAAGTAAAAATTATGGTACCTAAAAAATTAACAGATGAAGAAAAAAAGATATTTGAAGAATTAAATGATATATCAAGCTTTAATCCAAGGAGAGAGTAACAAGAAAACAACAATTTACATAAAATTTATATTGACAATATGCGTATTTTCGTGTAAAATAAATAGTGAGTGTTGTATAAAACAAATGATAAACTATGGATTAAAACATAGAAATGGAGGGAAAAAAATGGAGACATGGGAAGGAAAGAGCTTTAGCATTACAGATCCAAAGGGAGTAAGTACAGTTATCTATCAAATCTTAAAGACTCCAAAAGCCTTATTAAAGGAATATCCTAAATATGTTTTTGAAAGATTAGAATCTTCTAATGAAATAAGAGGAGATATGACAAGAAAAACATTTTATGTGGATTTCCCATCAGTTGATCAAGATGAGTTAGTTATATTGTCTTTTGGAAAAGATAGAGTGGTTGTTAATACTGCTATATTGGAAGGTAATAAAGTTTCTATCAGTAAAAAACCAATGCCTTTGAAATTTGACAGTATATATTCAGAAAATGAAACAGAAATCAAAGACTTTAAATACACACCAAATTTAAAAAGACCGATTTGTGTCATAGACCCAGAAACAACAGAAGAAATAAAACCTGTGCTTTATTTTGATGAAAAAACAAATGAAGTAAAAGGAAAATGTAAGTTGAAACCAAATAAACCTTATTTTGCCTTTGAAATCAAAGACAAAAAGGAAGATTAAGGAGGAACGTTTAAATGAATAATCCACAAGCAAATAGAAGAGACTTGAATTTGGAAAATGACGTATTAAGATGTTGCATAATGGTACAAAAAATTATAGAAAAGGAGCTTGGGGCAGAAGAGAAAAAAACTGAAACAGGTGAATATGGCCAAACGAAAATGGCAGAAGAAATTATAGCAGGACAAGTAATTGATACAACAGCAAGTAATACAGAGCCTATAGTAAATGATAAAGGAGAATTGGCAAGAAAAACAGCAAATGGTGTAATTATCAAATCAGCTAAAGACCCTAAAGATATTCAAGGTTTGAAAAGACTACAAGAAGCAAGAAATCGTGAGATATTAAAAGCCCAAAAAGATAATGATGAAAAAGAGATATAAACAAAAGAGAAGGTGATGTAAGGTGAATTACAAAATCGAAGGTGCTATTAAGAGAAATCGAAAAAATTTTATTATATTTGCAATACTATGGATATTTATAGCCATAGTATTTGTTACGCCTATTGCATATGGTTCGTTTCAGGCTAATAGCAACGGTCAATTTAATTTACAAATTTTCATAGAAACATTTGGAAAATCCATAACCAACCCTTTTGGAACATTAGGAAATGTATTAACAGAAGGTGCTATGGGGACATATTTTTCAACTTTAATGGTTGTGACAATTTTTTATTCATTATTTTTCTTTATAGGATTTGTAAGGTCAGCACCTAAAAATGAATTCTCAGATATAGAGCATGGATCTAGTGATTGGAGTCAAAGAGGTGAACAATACCAAATTTTAAATAGAAATAAGGGTATTATTTTAGCAGAAAACAATTATTTACCAGTCGATAAAAGAGGAAATGTAAACGTTTTGGTAGTGGGACGGTTCAGGTTCTGGTAAATCTGCATCATATTCTATTCCAAATGCTTACCAAATGCTAGGGTCATATGTATTTACAGATCCTAAAGGAGAATTATATGATCGAACAGCAGGATATCTAAAAGCACATGGTTATAAAATAAAAGTATTAAACCTTGTAAGACCAGAATACAGTGATGGATATAATCCATTAATGCATATATCATCAGGATTAGATGTTGATGTTGTTGCAAATACTATTGTAAAAGGACAAAAATCAGAAGGAGGAAGTGCCGATCCATTCTGGGATGATTCTGCAGAAATGTTATTAAAAGCATTAATTTATTATTTATTAGCAACAAGACCAGAAGAAGAACAAAACTTAGCAAGTTGTGCAGAATTGGTTAGAGCAGCAAATACAAATGGAGGCAGTAACCTTCTTACAGAATTAATGAGTCAATTACCATATGACCATCCAGCGAGAATGAACTATAAATCTATTGAGATTGCACCAGAAAAAACATATAGTTCTATTTTGAGTTCATTACAATCTAAACTTGGTAAATTTGATTCAAAAGAAATTGCAGAATTAACTTCAACAGACACCATTGATTTTGAAGAAATAGGAAATGAAAAAACAGCGGTATATGTTATATCATCAGATACACATACAGCATATGATTTCTTATTAACGATATTTTTTGCACAGATGATACAACAGCTATATGATTATGCAGACCAAAATGGTGGAGCATTAAAAGAACAAACCTTTTTCATATTAGACGAGTTTGCAAATATTGGTAAAATACCAGATTTTGATAAAAAGATTTCTACATCAAGAAGTAGAAGAATATCATTTAGTGTTATTTTACAAAACATAGACCAATTAGAAGCCGTATATGAAAAATCATATGAAACCATTATGGGTAACTGTGATACACATGTATTTTTGGGAAGTAACTCATATAAAACAGTAGAATATTTCTCAAAAGCATTGGGAGAAAAGACCATTGAAAGAGATAGTATATCTATTAATAGAGATAGACAGAATTGGAAAACAGGAAAGAGTGTATCAGATCAGGTTATGGCAAGAGCATTAATGACACCAGATGAATTAAGAAGAATGGATAACGATTTATGTATTATCTATGAAAAAGGAATTAAGCCAGTAAAAGCAAATAAATTCTATTACTTTAAACATCCAATGGCAAAAGAAATGAGACAGATAGAAATTAGTCATAATGATATTGGAGAAATTGAAAGAGGAACATGGAGAAAATATAATCCATATAATCCATATGTGCCAGAAGATGAGAAAAAAGAAAAAGTGGATAGTTTAAAGGTAGAATCTTTGGATGATTTATTTGATGACGTTCCATCAAACACAGAGAATGAGGGAGAAAAACCACTAGAAAAACCAAACATAAAAGAAGAAAATGGTAATCATAAAATAGAAAATAAGTTAGATTTAGACAAATTTGATGAAGCACCAGTTTTACCGCAAGAGCCTGCAAAAGAAGAGGATGACGATATTTATGATTTACAAAAAGAATTGGAAGCAAAATTTGATGAATTGTTTGGTCCATTAAATGAAGATTAATTAGATAGAATAAAAAAGACAGGAATGTAACAAAGATTTGTTATTTTCCTGTTTCTTTTTGGATTTTCGCTTTTTCTATAGGTAAAAATTTTTTAACAGAAAGATGGGGTGAATCATAGCAAAGGGAAAAAAACACCAAAAAAATATTCGCCCATATACTTGAAAAAAAACAACAATTAGTATACAATCATAATCATAAAATAGAAAAGAGGAAAAGAATATGAAATTTGTACATATAGCAGATATACATTTTGATAGTCCCTTTGTGAATTTATCAGATAGAGAAAATTTAGGAGATATCAAACGATTAGAACAAAGAAGTGTTTTTAAAAAAGTGATTGATTATATAAAAGAAAACCATATTGGTTTCTTATTCATTGCAGGAGATGTATATGAACAACAATATATAAGAAAATCAACAATAGAATATATAAATGAACGATTTAAAGAAATACCAAATACAAAAATATATATTAGCCCAGGAAATCATGACCCCTATATCAAGAACTCGTACTATGCCCAATTTCAATGGAATGACAATGTACATATATTTTCATCAAAAATGGAAAAAGTAGAGTTAGAAAATATCAATATATATGGATATGGTTTTGACGACTTTTATTGTACTGATTGCGGAATTCAAAACTTAGAATTAGAAAACAAAAATAAAATAAATATATTGGTAATACATAGTACAATTGATGGAGCCAATATAGAAGAAAAGCAATATAATTCCATACCAAAAAGGCTATTAGAAGAAAAAGGGTTTGATTATGTAGCAACTGGGCATATTCATAAATTGGATTATCACACATCTGAAAATCAAAAAATTGTATATCCAGGTTCTTTAACTTCATTGGGATTTGACGAATTGGGAAAACATGGAATGATTGTAGGAGAAATCAATGAAACAACCAAAAACCTAACGACAACATTTATTCCTCTTAGTGAAAATGATTTTGAACAAATAGAATTTGATGTAACAGATGTACTTTCTGAAGATGAATTGGTTGAAAAAATAAACAATTTAGAAATTTCCAAAAATCAATTAACAAAAATTATTTTAACAGGAAAAAGAAATTTTGAAATTGATAGATATGAAATTTATAAATTATTAACCAATGAAAGAATTATCAAAATAAAAGACCATACAAAAATAAAATATGATTTAGAAACAATCGTCAATGATTATACATTAAAAGGATTATTTGTAAAAGAAATATTAGAGGAAAAAGAAAAAAACAAAGAGGAAGAATTAGAAGTTATAGAAAAAGCTGTAGAAATTGCTTTTGAAGCATTAGAATAGGGGTGAAATTGTGGAAATTAATAAATTAAAAATAAATGCTTATGGAAAAATAAAAGACAAAGAAATAAATTTAAATAAAAATATAAATATTATTTATGGAAAAAATGAATCTGGAAAATCAACAATATTGAATTTTATAACCAATATATTATATGGAATATCAAAAAATAAAAATGGAAAAGAATATTCTGACTTTGAAAAATACAAACCATGGGAAGGAGAAGAATTTTCAGGCAAAATAGAATATGAATTAGATAATCATGAAGCATTTGAAGTATTTAGAGATTTTAAAAAGAAAAACCCAAAAATATTTAATGAAAAAAAAGAAGACATTTCTAAACAATTCAATATAGATAAATCAAAAGGAAATGAATTTTTTTATGAACAAACAAAAATGGATGAAAAATTATTTTTATCTACCATTGTTGTAAATCAAGAACAAGTAAAACTAGAAAAGGGTGAGCAAAATATATTAATTCAAAAAATTGCAAATTTGGTTGGAACAGGAGAAGATAATGTTTCATATAAAAGGGCAATTGACAGAATTAATAGAAGACAATTAGAAGAAATTGGAACAGAAAGGTCTAGGGAAAAGCCATTAAACAAATTATTGAGAGAAAATGAAAATTTAGAAATAGAAAAACAAGAATTGGAAAAATATAAGAATTCGAAATATGAAATTGAAGAAAATAAAAATAATTTATTGGAAAAATTTTCAAATTTGCAAATAGAAGAAAATTATTTAAATGAAATAAAAAAAATAGTAGAAGAAGAAGATATAGAAAATGAAAAAATAAAAATAAAAGAAAATATAAAAAATAAAAATAATGAAAAAATAAATTTAAATAAAAAAGAAATTTCAGAAATAGAAAATGAAAATAAAAAAATATTAGAAAAAAATAATAAAAAAATAAATCAATTAATAGAAAATAAAAATAAAATAAAAAAAATATGTATTATTTTATTTATTGTATTATGTTTAATAAATATTTTAATATATATATTTATAAAAAATAATATTTTTAAATATATTTTTCTTATTACTATACCAATGTATTTAATTTTTTCATTATTATTTTTAAAAAATAAAAAAAATAAAATAAAAAAATTAAAAAAAAATAAAAAAATAGAAGAAGAAAAAATAAATTTAGAAATGAATAATATAAATAGTCAAATTATTTTATTAGAAAAAAATAATTCAGAATTAGAGAAAGAAATAAATAAATTAAAAAATAATTTTAATTTAAAAATGAATTTAGAAAAAGAAAAAATAAAAAATAAATATTTAAATAAAATTGAAAAAAATAAATTAGAGGAAAATATGACATTAGAAAAGA
>CALXQV010000019.1 GCA_944390535.1 uncultured Clostridia bacterium
GGTATCATATATAATAATTTTCTTTGTATTTCTTCATATATCTCTTTTATCTGTTTTGTATGATTTAACATATCCTTTTATTCCTTATCTAATAAACTTTCTCCTGTCATTTCCTCTGGTTTGTCTAAATGCATTAGATCAAGCATAGTTGGTGCTAAATCTGCTAATTTTCCACCTGATTTTAATGTTAATGTTGTATCTGGTGTTACTAATATAATTGGTACAGGATTTGTTGTATGTGCCGTATGTGGCTCTCCTGTTTTGTAGTCTATCATTTGTTCAGCATTTCCATGGTCAGCTGTAATAATTAAATTTCCTTGTTTTTCTTCTACCAAACTTGCCACTTTTCCAACACATTCATCTACTGCTTCAACTGCTTTTATCGCTGCTTCTAAGCTTCCTGTATGTCCTACCATGTCCGTATTGGCATAATTTAATATGATATTGTCATATTTATCACTTTTGATAGCTTCTAACACTTTATCTGTTACTTCATATGCACTCATTTCTGGTTTCATATCATATGTTTCTACTTTTGGTGATGGCACTAATATTCTATCTTCTCCTGGATATTGCTTTTCTTCTCCACCATTAAAGAAAAATGTCACATGTGCATATTTTTCTGTTTCTGCAATTCTTAATTGTGTGTATCCTAGTTTACTTATATATTCTCCAAATGTATTGTGTAAAGCTTCTTTCTTAAATGCAACATGTACATTTGGCATAGTTTCATCATAACTTGTAAAACATACATAATATAAATTTAAGTCTTTCTTTGTTTCAAATCCATCAAATTCTGTATCTACTAATGCTCTTGTAATTTCTCTTGCTCTATCTGGTCTAAAGTTAAAGAAAATAACAGAATCATGTTTCTCTATTTTTGCAATTGGTTCTTCTCCATTACAAATGACTGTTGGCTCAACAAATTCATCAAATACTTCTTTTTGATAAGAATCTTCAATAGCTTTTACGGCGCTTCCTGCTTTTATACCTTCACCATTAACAAGTGCTTGATAGCATTTTTGAACTCTTTCCCATCTTTTGTCTCTATCCATTGCATAAAATCTACCTGATAAACTTGCAATTTTTCCTACATTTTTTTCTTTCATTTTTTCTTCTAGTTTTACAATATATCCTTCGGCAGATGCTGGTGGTGTATCTCTTCCGTCTAAAAAGCAATGTACATATACATTTTCAAAATCTCTTCTTTTCGCCATTTCCAATAATCCATACAAATGACGATTATGACTATGTACACCTCCATCAGATACTAATCCTAAGATGTGTAATTTAGAATTATGTTTTTTACAATTTTCAATGGCTGCAATAAATTCTGGATTTGAAAAAAAGTCCCCATCTTCTATTGACTTTGTGATTCTAGTTAATTCTTGATATACAATTCTTCCAGCACCAATATTGGTGTGTCCTACTTCTGAATTTCCCATTTGTCCTTCTGGTAATCCAACATGTAATCCACTTGTATAAATTTCTGTATTTGCATATTTTTTCATTAGTCTATCCATATTAGGTGTTTTGGCTAATTTAATAGCGTTTCCATCTTTATTTGCATTGTCTCCAAACCCATCCAATATCATTAGCATTGTTAATTTATCTTTCATAATCTACCATCCTTTTCTCTATGATTTAAAGTGTTTTATTTGCACCAAAAAAATCTTCTTTATTTTGACCAGATTTAAGATTTTTTCGTATGCAACGTTAATCCTATTTATCAAAGTTAACAATCTTTGAAAATTCTTCTGGATCTAAACTTGCTCCTCCAACTAACCCTCCGTCTATATCAGACATTGTAAATAGTTCTTTTGCATTTTTAGATTTTACACTTCCACCATATTGTATTATAACGCTTTGGGCTACATTTTGTCCATATATTTCCTCAATTTTCTTACGGATATCCTTAATTGAGTTATTGGCATCTTCACTTGTTGCTGTTTTTCCTGTTCCAATTGCCCAAATTGGCTCATAAGCAATAATGGTATTTTCTACTTGTTCATCTGTTAATCCTTCTAATGCTAATTCTGTCTGTTTTGTGATTACTTCTGCTGTCTTTCCAGCTTCTCTTTGTTCTAAAGTTTCTCCCACACATACAATTGGTTTTAATCCATTTGCAAATGCTGCTTTTATTTTTTTATTGACACTTTCATCTGTTTCATTAAAATATTGTCTTCTTTCTGAATGTCCAATAATGACATATTCTACATTAATTGATTTTAACATTTTTGCTGATACTTCTCCTGTATATGCACCTTTTTCTTCAAAATGCATATTTTGTGCTCCAATTTTTATATTGGTATTTTGTGCTGTTAATAAGGCATAAAATAAATCAGTATATGGAACACATAACACAACTTCATTTTGTGTTTCACCTACTAATTTTGATAATTCCTCAATATATTTAATTGTCTCATCTGGAAGCATATTCATTTTCCAATTTCCTGCAATTACTTTTCTTCTCATAAAAAATTCCTCCTTTTTTTATATAATAATGTTTTTTAATTGCTTTTGTGCATATATCATTATTATATGTCCCTACGGACAGTACCATTGTATAACAAAAGAGAATACTTTTCAAGTATTCTCTTTGTTTTTTAAAATATAATTTTATTTATCCATTAAAGCTTCAATTCCTGGTAATTTCTTTCCTTCTAAGAATTCTAGAGAAGCACCACCACCTGTTGAAATATGTGTCATTTTATCTTCTAATCCTGCTTTCTTAACAGCAGCAGCTGAATCTCCACCACCGATAATGGTTGTTGCATCGATGTCTGACAATACCTTTGCAATAGCATTTGTTCCAATAGCAAATTGATCAAATTCGAATAATCCTAAAGGTCCATTCCATACAACTGTTTTTGCTTTTTGTAACTCTTCTTCAAACATTTTTATCGTTTCTGGCCCTATATCAAACCCTTCCCAATCTGCTGGAATTTCTTTGTAACTTACTATTTTACTTTCTGTATCAGGCTTAAACTCTTTTCCTACTTTTGTATCTACTGGAAGCATGAATTTAACACCTTTTTTCTCTGCTTTTTCCATTGCTTCTTTTGCTAAATCTAATTTATCCATTTCACAAATAGAATTTCCTACCTCATAGCCTTGTGCTTTAAAGAAGGTATATGCCATTCCTCCACCAATCATTAAGGTATCTACTTTTTCTAATAAACTATCAATAACACCTATTTTATCAGAAACTTTTGCTCCGCCTAAAATAGCCACAAATGGTCTTTCTGGATTATTTACTGCATTTCCTAAGAATTGCAATTCTTTTTCAATTAAAAATCCTGATACAGCTGGTAAGTAATCTGCAATTCCTGTTGTTGAGGCATGCGCTCTATGTGCAGTTCCAAAAGCATCATTGACAAATACTTCTGCCATTGAAGCTAGTTTTTTACAAAATTCTGGGGCATTATCTGTTTCTTCTTTATGAAATCTTACATTTTCAAGTAATAAGATTTCTCCTTCTTTTAAATTAGCAGCTTTTTCGCATGCATCCTCACCAATAACATCTTTTGCCATAATTACTTCTTGTCCTAATAATTTTGACAATTCTTTAGCAACTGGCGCTAATGAAAATTCAGGTTTAAATTCTCCCTTTGGTCTTCCTAAATGTGATGCTAATATTAATTTACAATTTTGTTCTAATAAATACTTGATTGTTGGTAATGCTCCTACAATTCTTGCATTATCTGTTATATTTTGATTCTCATCCATTGGTACATTGAAATCGCATCTGACAAATACTTTTTTCCCTTTTAAATCAATGTCCTTTACAGTTTTCTTATTCATAACGAATCCTCCCTTTCTCCTATCTCTATGTAGATAGCCTTACCGAATTTTCTATTTTTATTCGGTTCTATTAATGAAAATCCTATCTTTTTTCGTGATTTTCTCAACAATTCTATTGTATAGCATTTTTTTCCAGTTTTCAAGTGGTATTATTAATTTTTTACGCCTGTATTGTAGGTTTGTCAAATATATGTCACACTTTATTAATAACTATATACTTTAAACATTCATGTTTTATTGACTTTTACTTTTGTAGCTTTAAAGTTTCTATTTCTTTTTCCGATAATTCTGTGATTTCTGCTATTTCCTTTACTGACATTTCTTTTTCTAATAATTTTTTCGCAATTGCTATTTTACTTTCCTTTTCACCTTGTCTTATACCTTCTTTTAATCCTTCTTTTTTTCCTTCTTCTTTCCCTTCTTCTCTTCCTTCTTTCCTACCTTCTTCTCTTCCCTCTTCTAATCCTCTTCTTTTTGCTTCATTCATTTCAGTATTATACGTACATATACTTCTTTCTCTAATTTCATATAATTCTCTTTCATACTCATCTGCACTCATTTGTGTTAATTGCTCCACCGCCTCTTTTATTTCTTCATTTTCATTCTTACATTCTTCTATCATTTTTGTATCGCCCCCAATTACATATAACCATCTTTCTAATAAATCTGCAACTTTTGGTTTCTTCTTTTTGAACTTTGGTAATTCTATCATATAGTATTTAGTCATTTTAGTAAAATATTCATCCTCTGGATGATATCCCATATCCACATATCTCATATCTTCTGTTGGTTCATATTTTATCATCGCTACACTTAAATATGCATTTCTCCTTAAGACATTATCATTTAATATACATATTACTATTGTATCTTTTGCTTTTTTATATTCTTTTGCAATTTTTATATCTCCTGAAATTAATTTTGAATTATACACTACTAATCTTCTATCTATTGCTGTTGTATTTCCTACTTGCATTTCTATATCTATGATTGTATTTTCATTAATTTCTGCTCTAATATCCAAAATACTTAGTTTTTCATCTATTGCTTCTTTTGGAATCTCTGGATTTTTTAATTCTACCTTTTGTATATGGATTTTTAAAATTGCCTCTAATAGGCTTTTTAAAATTTTCTCATTACCTCCCTTCCCAAAAATTCTTTTAAATACATAATCATTTGATAATGGTAGCATTTCTACTTCTTTTAAATTGTTTAAGCTATTCATATATTTTTCTCCCTTCATTTTATCAAATTTCTATTGCTTATTCAATAAAAAAATTTGATTTTACTATTGATTTATATCGTTTACAATACCTATTACCACCACCTTTTTAGACAGTTAGAAATATTTTTTCATATATATAATTTTTAAATTTGATGAAAATTTTTATAAAATATAAAAATGAAACCACTATAAAATACTAAGATTATAGATTTGATAGGAAAATATAAATTTTGATATATTGATTTTCTCAAAAATATAGGATTTAAAATTATTTAATAAAACTTAAAATTTATAAAGATTAAATTTAATGTGTTTATTTAAAATTAAAATTATCTTTTAGAAAATAACTGCTAACATAATTAAAATTTTTATTTTTAGTTTTGCATATTTCTTAACCTTATGATTCTCAATTTAATTGCTAAATTTTGATTTGTAAAAAAACTTCTCTACCTTATTAACTGAACTATATCTTTAAGTTGTCTAAGAAACATAAGAAAGGCTGCGTTAACGAAATCAAAGATTTCGACGCATACATGTGAAGACTGCTTCGCAGTACTTCACAAATATTAGAAGCCTAACCTTGTTGTATACGGAAAAATCTTATATATAGCCAAGATAAAAGTCGATTTTTCCTATACAATTAAAATATCTCTAACCATATTTCCATTATTTTACAATATGATTAGAGATAAATCAACTATTTTATCTAATTTATTTTATTATTTTACAGATGCAATATAGCAAGCCAAGTCAACTAATTTGTTTGAATATCCCCATTCGTTGTCATACCAAGCTACTAATTTTACAAATGTATCTGTTAGCATGATTCCTGCTGTTGCATCAAAGATTGATGTATGTGGATCTGAAAGGAAGTCTGAAGAAACAACTGGTTCATCTGTATATTCGATGATTCCTTTAAATTCATTTTCAGAAGCCTCTTTCATCGCTTTACAAATTTCTTCATATGTTGTTGGTTTTGCTAAATTACATGTTAAGTCAACAACTGAAACATCAACTGTTGGTACTCTGAATGACATACCTGTTAATTTTCCATTTAATGATGGAATAACTTTTCCAACTGCTTTTGCTGC
>CALXQV010000020.1 GCA_944390535.1 uncultured Clostridia bacterium
ACACTCAAAAGAACAAATTAGAAAGAATTAAAAAAGCATATATCAATGGAGTATTTGAATTAAAGGAATATAACGAAGAAAAGAAAATTGTTGAAAATGCTATTACAGAATTAGAAAGCAAACTAGAAACAACTGAATGTACTGAAGAACTAAAGTTTACACCAAGAGATATATTATTAAAAAGAGATATTGACTATATTAACAAATTAAAACTAAACAAAGAATATCAAGAAAGAACTAAAACTTGGAAAGATTATACAAGACAAGAACAAGCAGAGTTAGTAATGAAATATGTTGATGATATTGAATTAGAACTTATAGGAAATGAAGTTATTGTAAAACAAATAAACTTTAGAGGCTCAATTTGTAAACATTGTCAAGAATTATATGAAAACGGATATATTGATACCACAAAACCTATGATATTAGGTAATGTACTTGGTAGTATTAGATTTAGTAATTATCTGCCAGAGGAAGAAGTCGGCGAAATTATTATGAGATTAAGGCAATATTATGATGTTCATTATACAGAAGCAACTTACTTTGTTGATAGGCAAATGTTTTATTTTAACTTTGCTGAAGATAATAGTGCTATTGTTAGAGTTTTCCCTTTACAAAATTACTACAATTTAGATCCAGATAATAAAATGGAAACGTATAGATTTGGAATACTCTATATCAATGAAGAAGATAAATTCCAAATGAAAGAGATTGATACTGCATTTGATTATATACCAGATGAAACAAACGATAGTGTAATTTATATGAAAGAGCCTAAACTTATTTCAGTAGGTGTTAAGCCAGTAAAGTTCTGCGAAGAAATGCAAGAAGAAACAAATTAACGTGGCACGTTTTGTTTTTGTGATAACAAAAATGAAAGTGGCGATAGTTAATTTGAATAAAATTTATTTGGCAAAAATAAATTTTATTGCCTCGCAGAGCCCCCATGTTATGATAGCATGTCATAACATATAGGGGGTTAGGACTTATGACGAGGTAAAAGTCCTGTGCTACGAAGAAATTTCAAAGAAGGGATTCTATGGAGCAAGAATTAGCATATTCTTTTCACTTGGGTAGTGATAAAAACAAGAGTAAATTAGCAAAGAAAGTTGCAAAAGAAAATGTATCAGGCACTACTTCTTTATCAAATAATGCTATTCAAACTGCAAAAGATTTATCGGATGTAAATAAGCATAATTTAAGAGATTATGATAATCAAGTAGAATTGATTAGAACTATATATGGCACAAGTGATATTGTAAATGATGTTAAACAAGTATATTTAGACGAATTTGAACAAGCAAGACTAGAATATAACAGTAAGCAAACTCGTGAAGATAGAAAAATTGAAGATTACTTCAAGAAAGTATGTGAATCACAGAACGATATTGCTTGTGAGATTATAATTGAGCTTGGAGATATGGACTTTTGGAACAATAAAAACGAAAGATATAGATTTAAAATGATTGATGTATATAATGAACAAGTACAAGAGTTAGTTAAAATAGTACCAGATCTTAAAATAGCAAATATTACAATACATTTTGACAAAACCTCTCCCCATATGCACATTGTAGGTGTTCCAGTAACCCCAAATTGTACTAGAGGAATGAAAAAGCAAGTTGGAAAAAGTAAATTATTTACTAAAACTTCACTTACTGAAATACAAGATAGAATGAGAAATGCTTGTATTAAGTCATATAACAAGTTTTATGAGGTTAATACTAGACTAAAACAAAAGCAAAAAGGTAGAAATCAAGATATAAATGTTAAAGATATGGGAGATTACAGACAAATAAAAAAGCAACTTGAACAGAAAGAGAAAAAACTTGCTGAAGCCAATAATCAAACTAAAGAACTTGATAATACGAGCAAAGATATAGATAAGATTTTAGACAATTTAAAGCCTACTAAACTAAACAAAAATAATATGGTTATTTCAAACGAGGATGTCCAGAAAATCAAAAACTATACTAACGAGGTAAAAGATATAACTCAAACAGTTAGAAGTGTTAATGACTTAAATATGGCAATAAAAGATTTTGAACATTCTGCTTTTGAGATAGAAAAAGAAAATCGTTCACTTAAATATGAAATAGAACTAAAAGATACTGAAATAGATAGTTTGAAAGGCGAATTATCTACTAAAGATAAGATTATAGGCAAACTACAAGCTGAAAAAGAAAAACTAAAACAAGAATTACACAAATTCAAAAACTTTTGGCATAGTATTATGAGCCATTTTCATAAAAGAATTTGCTATGATAAAGATAATAATTATAAAATTGTTAGTGATGACTTATACAAAAATGGCATATTTGATAGCAATGATAATGAAATTGCTAATAATATTTATAGAAAAGTAACTATACCAGATGAAAAAAAACAAAACAAGACTAAAAAGAAAAATAATGATACCAGATTTTAAATGAAAGGAAATTTTTAATATGGAAAATGAAAAAGTAAAATATTTAATAAATATGATAAATGATATGGACTCAAAAAATAAACTATTTAATAAATATGATAAATGATATGGACTCAAAAAATAAACTAAGACTAGCAATATGTATGAGTGATAGTAACTATACTAATCTAAAGTATGATAAACCCAAGATGTATAAATATTTTGATAATATGTTAAAAGAAATTGATGAAGAATATAGAACAACTCTGATAAATTTCGCAAAATATCATCTTATAATGTTTGCAATGGCTAAAATTATGGAAATGACAAAAGAAGAACAAAATCAAGTTGCATTATATTTATTTAATAATGTAAAAATTTTACAATAACGTAAATTCCCTTCTAAGTCTGATTAAATCTTATCATACCTAGAAGGGAATTGTTGCGCAGGTCAGATTAACCTACAAGGAGAACCTTTAGCTCTCAAGGAAATCTTTTTTGGCAACCTGCACGCCGTCTATGAAAATGTCAACGTCTTTGTTGCTGTTCACAACTTCTTTAGCCTCTTCAAGCTGGGTTTCATAGAAAGCATAACTGCCAATCGGTCCTTCGTCATCAATGGCAGTATCCCAAATGTCGATACGTATTGGACAATCGCTCAATGGTTTGCATTCTTCAGGAACGTAGTCGGTATCAAACAGTTCTACAGATGTTATTACCATACCTTTTTCATCTGCAGGGCTACTACCAACTCCTGCACGGAAGGGTACTTCATTTGTATAGAACTTTCCATCATACTGAATAATCGTTCCCTGAAGCACCTTAGATGTTTCCTTATTGGCGAACCGACCAATATAAGTCAATTCGTCTTTGAGCCGACAAAATTCTTTCATATCGAAAATTGCCTCTTTTCCTTTAAGTTCAAATACAATAGCCATAATTTATCCTCCTTTTAATTTTTGCAAATGGTTTTGTACTACATTTATATCATACTACAACTTTATGTAAAATGCAAGCCACAAAAAACGTATTAGACATATAAGCACAATTTTATTTGAATATTTCTAAAAATTATGTTAGAATAAGCATATATAATATTAGATAAAGAGGAGAAGGAATATGAGTTTATTATTTAAATTAACAGATGAAGATTTTGGAATAGCTCCACAAGAAATGAATAATTGTAATATAAGATTAGCAGCAAGAGGAATTGTACTAAGAGAAGACGGAAAAATTGCTTTACAAAATAAAAGCAATAAAAATGAATATAAACTTGTAGGTGGAGGAATGGAAGGACACGAAGATCCAAAAATAGCATTTCAAAGAGAAGTATTGGAGGAAGCAGGTTGCGAAATAGAAATTGTACAACAATTAGGAACAACTGAAGAATATAAGAGTTTGCAAAATTTAAAGCAAGTATCACATATTTTCGTAGCAAAAGTAATAAAAGAATTCATCATCTAAATCTTACAGAAAAAGAAAAAAATGAAGGTGCAAAGCTATTATGGGTAGAGCCTAAAGAAGCATTAAAACTTATTACAGAGTGTTACGATAAATTATTACCATCTAATTATGATAATGTATATGATACTAGATTTGTAGTTCTAAGAGATAGAAAAATTTTAGAATACTATTTAAACATTTAAAAAGTATTGATAAATTAAGAAAGTTATGTTAGACTATTAATAAATTGATTGATATTTGTATCAATCGTCAAGAGAAAAAAGTTGTAGATAACTACGACGTCCACTCCAATTCTAAAAACTTACAAACCATAAAGTTTGTAAGTTTTTATTTTATATATAGTTATAGATTTTAGTTGAATATCCATAAAACTAAATCTGTTTATATATAAGTTTTTTCTTTATTTTTCGTTAATTCCAGTAGTTATAGTATTTTTACAATTTTTTAATGCTCTAACACCAACATTAGTCTGGAATATTAAGAAAGGTATACTTATTAGAAAGATTAATTCATAATTATATTTAATAAGAAAACCTGCCACACAATATGCAAGTCCTTTAGTTATATAAGATAATAAATGCTTTAAGTTTCCAAAATGTAATTGATATTCCTTTGGTATTTCATTTGTCAATGGTGCATCTATCATAGGACTATAAAAATCACTTAATATATCTATCCAAATAATGGCAATAAATGAAAAAATAACATTCCTTGATATCAATGCACTTATTAATACGATAATACTGGATATGTTCGCAAATTTTATAAACTTAAGTCTATTTATTTTATCACTATTAAATGATACGAATACCCCAAGTCCATTAAATAGTATTTGCAAAATGGCCCATGATATTCCTGCTATACTTTCATCTATTCCTAAATTTTGTGTTAATAATACCATAAAAAATCCCAATATCAGATATAACTGAAACCTTCTAGATGCTGAATATTTTATATAATCTTTGGCACTTTTAATTTTAAAAATTTCTTTTGTTAAGTTTTTTTCCTCTAAAGTAATTTTCGCATTTTTAACTTTAAATAATAACATAAAACATACTGCAAATAATACCATACAAATAAATATACATATCTCATATGATGTAAATTGATATAAGTATAATCCAACAAAAATGCTTGCTATAATTGTCCCAACATTTGTTGCTAAATCATACAAATTATCTTTTAATCCAAAAAATGTATTACTTTTTTTTATTTGAGCTAATAGCGGATACATCCATTGAATAATAAGGGTACTTATCAATAAATCTATACAACTTAAAATAATCATTAAAGTTTTATCTTTTATTGTGATTATTCCTATAAAAGCTATTATCCTACATATTAAAGCAATTTGTATTGATTTTCTAATTCCTTTCTGCATTATTTTATTTCTTAAAATAATAGATAATATTGCAGCAATAAATAGTGCAACAAAAAATGCTATTCCTAAATTTTCAATTAATAATCCTCTTTCTAGTAACCATATGGGTTTAAATATTTCCCATAGGCCTAATGATAAACCTAGCATAATATATACGGAATAAATAGTTATGTATTGTTTTTTCATCTCTTGCTCCTTTTTTGTAACCATTAGATATTTTTTATTTTCAATAATTTTAATTTTTCTTTAACAATTGTACTATAAACCAATAAAATTATCCACACTTATATAAAATCTAATAGAATAAGATATATGAAAGAGAGTTCGTAACTTGTAAGAAGATTGATTCAAATTCTAATAGCCTATGAATAAAAATGTTTAGAAGTTATTTATCTGTTCAAATCTAACATTTTGATTTCTCCATATTCTGCATCATAAAACAGAAAACCTATTTTATGTTAATGACAAAATTATAATTTTCATTTAAAGATAAAAATATTTTTTATATAGAATCTTTAAAAGTATTATATATGAGAAGGTTAAATTTGTCTATATCGAATAATTATATAAAACAATATTGGGAAAACTTGAAAATAAAAAGGAATATGATATAATAACGAAAACTGAGCTAGTAAGAATATCTTTATAGCAAAGTATAAAAAATTTCTAATACTAAAATATTATTGAAGTAGAAGTATGAATGTAATTTTTAGGAGGAAATGATGGATACGAGGGTTGCCATAATAGGAATCATATTAGAAAAAAAGAATGAAGTAGAAAAATTAAACGCTATTTTACATGAGTATTCAAAATGGATTATAGGAAGAATGGGAATACCATATCCTAAAAAATCTATCAATATTATTACTGTTATCATAGATGCACCCCAAGATGAAATAAACACTTTGTCAGGGAAAATAGGGAAACTATCTGGAATTACAAGCAAAGTTATTTATTCAAACGTATCATAAAGATATATTCTTATTTTAAAGCTCTATAAAAAGGAGGAGTTTAAAATGGAGAATGAAAGTGTTATCAATAAAAGAATAACCGATTTTTCAAAAGGTGCTGATATAGCACAAACAATCATTATATTTTTAATTGCCCTATTAGTTCCAACATTTTTAGGACAATTAATTACCAGTTTATTTGGAGCAACAAGTGTGATAGCAACAAATTCCCAATTAATTGTGGGAACAATTGTGAATATGGCACTAGTTACAACAGCTATCAATTTAAAAGGATGGGCAAAAATTTTAGGAGTTATAACAATGCCAAGTATTTCTACCATATTAAGTGGATATGTATTTGGAACAGCTTCTACATATATGGCATACATGATACCAGCAATATGGGTAGGAAATTTTGCACTAGTATATGCTTACAAATTTATTATGTTAGGAAAAAATAAACATTATTTTCTAGCAGGTATGGTAGGGGTTATTGTGAAAGTAGCGATTATATTTGCTTTCTTTGGAATTTTAAATGTCTTTGGTGTTTTTCCAGAGAAACTAGTTTCAAATTTACAAACAGCTATGAGTACAACACAACTAATCACAGCTACATTGGGAGTTATTTTATCTTTTGTGATATATAAAATAGAAAAGAAATAATATAAAAAATGAACTTAAGGGACAGTCCTTAAAGTTCATTTTTTCTTATACTAAAAACAAAAAATCATGCTATGAACTTTAAGGACTGTCCCTTAAGTTCATAATAAAAAAAGAACTAGATTACTGTTAAAGGAGAAATCTAGTTCAATAAACAAAAAATAATTGATAAATCGATATATAAATATATGATTTATTACTGGTATTGTAGCAAATAAAAGAAAACAAGTCAATAAAAAAACACAAAAAACAACAAATTTCTATAAAATATTACAAAGAAAATTTTTAGATAAAAATTCTATGAAATATAACGAATTTTTTTAGAATATCATTGATAAATTTCTAAATCCTTAAAGGCAGGTCCATATAAATTTTTACCCAATGCATCGTAACGGGAACCATGGCAAGGACAATCCCAAGTTTTATCAATATCATTCCAAGTAAGTAAGCATCCTAAGTGTGTACAAATAGGATTTATTGCATGAATTTTATTGTCTTTATCTCGATAAATTCCAATCTTTTTTCCATCTAGTTCAATAATGTCCCCAGAGTTTCTTTGTATATTTTCCAAAGTAGCATCTGAAGATTTTAGTTTATTTAGTAACAAGGAATTTGTAGAATCAACAACCATATTTTTTACTTCATCAAAATTCTTAAACAAGCCAAATCTACTAGAATCAAATAAATAGGCATATGGATTTTTTCGTTCACAAATCTCATCAACAATTAAATTTGCAGCAACATTTGAAAGTGTCATTCCCCATTTTTTAAATCCTGTTCCTACATAGACATTTGGCAATAAATTAGAATATTTGCCAATATAGGGAAGTTTATCTAAAGAAATACAATCTTCACTACTCCATTCATATAAAACATCACAATCTGGGTAATATTGTTTGGCAAAGTTTTTAAGAGTCGTATAAGGATTTTCTTGAGGGTAATCATGACCAGTTTTCGTATTTCCGCTAGCGATTAATAAAATGTCTTTTCCGTTAAATTTGGCACTTCTAAAGGAATAAATAGGAGAAGAAATATTAATATACATATCTTCTAATACATCTTTTTTTGTATCTAGTGCAATAATATAAGAAGTAGATTGATATAATTTAGAAAAATAAAATCCAGGAACATTTATAAAAGGATAACGAGTAGCCATAATAACATGTTTAGCTTTTATGACATTCCCATTGTTTGTATAAACTGCATAATCCTTTTTATCTTTTTCAATGTCAATGGCTATAGTATTTGTATAAATTTGTCCATTTTTCTCAAGGATGGTTTTTGACAATCCTAAAATATATTTTAAAGGATTGAATTTCGCTTGATTATTAAAACATAAAGCACCTTCAACTTTAAATGGTAAAGAAATATGTTTTGTAAATTTTGCAGGATAACCTAAAGTTTCTAAAACCTTTAATTCCTTTTCTAATAAATCTACTTCTTCTTTTTTAGTCGTGTACACATAACTGTTTTGTATTTCAAAATCACAATCAATCTGTTTTTTATGAATGATATCTTGTATATTTTTGATAGCTTTTTCATTTGCTTCTAAATAATCTTTTGCAAAATGCATATCATAAGACGTATTTAAATAAGAATAAAATAAATCATGCTGGCTAGTGATTTTACCAGTTGTAAAACTAGTTGTACCAGCTAAAGTATTTTTATCAATTAACACAACTTTAAAACCTAAGTGACTTAGATAATATCCACAAGTCATTCCGAAAATACCAGCTCCAATAATACAAACATCAGCTTCTAAATTTTTATTTAATGTGTCAAATGTTAAATTTCCTTTTACAGAATCTATCCATATAGAATTCATAAAAATCCACCTTTCCTCATTATTTTAAAAATAGTATAACCAGTTTTTTAGAATAAATTATAAAAATAGTGGAAAAATGAAATATATCATGATATACTGTGAAACAGAAAAAAGAATATATTAGGAGGGATAAATATGAGTGAAGAACTAAAGGAAAAACTTTTCGATAAGAAAGAAAATGGATGGCTTTCAGTAAATGAGGAAGAAAAGAAAAACATTTTTGACTTTTCAAAAGGATATATGGCGTTTTTAAACCAAGCAAAAACAGAGAGAGAATTTATAAAAATGGCAAGAAAAATGGCTGACCAAAATGGTTACAAAGATATTATGGAATTTGATACATTAAAGCCAGGAGACAAAATATATTTTGTCAATAGAAATAAAAGTATGTATCTAGCAATGATTGGAACTGAAAATATTGAGAGAGGACTACATATTATTGGTTCTCATGTAGACTCACCAAGATTAGATTTAAAACCAAATCCTTTGTATGAAGATACAGAAATGGCATATTTTAATACCCATTATTATGGTGGAATTAAAAAATATCAATGGACAACCATTCCACTTAGTATTCATGGTACAATTGTAAAAACAAATGGAGAAAAAATAGATATATGTATTGGAGAAGATGAAAATGACCCAATTTTCACCATTACAGACTTATTACCACATTTGGCCCAAGAACAAATGGAAAAGAAATTGAAAAATGGAATTAGTGGAGAAGACTTAAATCTGTTAGTAGGAAGTATTCCTTATGGAGAAAAAGGAAAAGACCAAGTAAAATTAAATATTTTAAATATATTGCATGAAAAATACGGAATTATAGAAGCAGATTTAACAAGTTCAGAAATTGAATTAGTTCCAGCATTTAGAGCTAGAAGTTTAGGATTTGATGAAAGCATGGTAGCAGCATATGGGCAAGACGATAAAGTATGTGCGTATACTTCACTTGTAGCGATGATGGAATTAGAAAATGTAAAAAATACAGCAGTATGTATATTATCTGATAAAGAAGAAATTGGAAGCATGGGAAATACAGGAATGGAATCACATATGTTTGATTTCTTTATCTCAGAGGTATTAAACAAATTAGGTGTTAACAAACCAAATCTTTTAGATAAGGTATTTTGTTTTTCAAAAATGTTATCTTCAGATGTGGATGCAGGCTTTGACCCAATATATGCTTCTGTATCAGATACAACCAATGCAGGATTTTTAGGAAAAGGAATTAGTTTAAATAAATATACAGGAGCTAGAGGAAAATCAGGTGCCTCAGATGCCAATGCAGAATATGTAGCATGGGTAAGAAATGTGCTAGAAAAAAATGATATTCAATATCAAATTGCAGAACTTGGAAAAGTAGATATTGGCGGTGGAGGAACGATTGCCTATATCATAGCCAATAAAGGAGCAGATGTTATTGATTGCGGTGTACCAGTATTATCTATGCATGCACCATATGAAGTAACAAGTAAATATGATATTTATTCTGCATATAAGACATATAAAGCATTTTGGAATGAATAAAGATATCATAAAAAAAGGGATGGTTCCGATTTTAGGATACCATCCTTAAATTTATAATGAAATAAAAAAATTATTTAAAATCAATTAATAAATCAATCATATTGTCAACAAAATTAAGCTTTTCTTCTGAAAGCTGATTCAATTTTTGAGAAATTTCAATTTGTTTTATAATCTCTTGATTTGTCATAAGTTCTTTAAAAATAGTATTAGGAGTAATACCTAAAATATTCATGTAATTAATTAAAGTCTGGGTTTTAATTCCGCTATATCCGTTTTCAATTCTAGAGATATATTTTAGAGAAATTCCAAGCCTTTCTGCCATAATTTCTTGTGTATAGCCATTTTTCACTCTGAAGTCTCTTAATATTTTTCCAAAAGTTTTATCAATATCACTTTTTGAGATCGAATTCATTTTATTCCTCCATAATTCCAAAGTATTATTATAAGTATAACAAGCTGACAGCTAACATAAAACACAGTATTAATATAAGGAAAAAATGATAAAATTATTCTAAAAATTATAAAAAACTTGAAAAATGATAGTGTTAATGATAATATTGATAAAATTAATATGTATAACTGAAAGTTATACATGCAAAAATAAAATATGGAGAAATAATAGAAATGATAAAAAATGAAGAATATATAGATTATCTGAATAAAGTAATAGCTTGTGTTAATAATGGAGATTATTATTCTATTAAAGAATTATCTATTTTAAACTTAAATAAATTAAAAGACGATACAATATATATGAAAAAAGAATTACGAAAATATATTGAAACTAATATTTCTAAAAGAGAATTAAAAAATTTGGAAAAACACGAATGTTTATCAATCGTTAATTTATATATAGACTATCTATTTAATGAGTTAAATAAGAATAAAGAACTTAAAAGTATTGTTTCAATTGAAGAGTTTATGCAAGGGATAGAATGAAAATTTAATGATATCTGAAAGATTTTTTTATTATTTTATAGAGTCATTCTATTTTAAAAAACAAAATAATTATCGAAAAACAATAAAAAAATATTGACAAAAAATAAAAACGGAGATAAAATATAACCCATAGGAGGGATTCTTATGAGTTTAATTTTTATTTGTGCAATCATATTAAGTACATTACAGTCTATATTATTTTGGGAGAGAAAGGCAGGAATTTCTGTTATGCTATTTACAATTTCTTTTTTAATAGGATTTATCTATTTAATGTACAAACATAAAAAAGTAGAAAATAAAAAAGCATTTATAATGGTAATTCCTATTTTTTTATTAAGTGTAACATATTTTATCTTTCATAATATAGTATTCCAAATGATAAATGCATGTGCAATGGTGGTTTTAGCAATGATTATGTGTATTTATGCAACTAGAATGTATGTAAAGATACAGGAATTATTGATAAAAATAATTGAAATATTATCAGGGAGTTTAGAAAGTATTAGTGATGTTATCGATGAATTAAAAAGTAAATTTAGAAAAATAGAGGATAATGAAAATGAAAAATCGATAAAAATAAAACAATGGATAAAATCATTTATATATGCAATTCCAGTTATTCTAATTGTTTTTATATTATTAATGTCAGCAGATAGTGTATTTGCAAATATATTTGATGGTATGATAGGAGAAGTTAGAAATATATTTATGGCAGAGAATTTTGTTATGTTTTGTTTAAGGGTATCTATTATAATAATATTTTTCTTTATCTTTTCAGGATTTTTTGTAAATATATTAAAAAGTAATACTATGTTTAATAGTGAAAGTAAAGAAAAAATAATAAAAATTCGTATAGAGAACATGACAATCAATATGATATTAACGATTTTAAATATATTTTACTGTATATTTAGTATTATACAATTTACAAATTTATTTTCTAATATAGATACAAATAATTTTGATTATGCAACATATGCAAGACAGGGATTTTTCCAATTAATGTTCATTTCGTTTATTAATATTGTTATGATTTTATTAGCAAAGGGAAATAAAGTAAGTGTTGGAAATTATTCCAAAGGAATGTCTATCATCATGTTAGTCTTTACGATTGTTATTTTATTATCAGCATTTTTTAGAATGAATTTATATGAGAAAGCATATGGATATACCTATCTAAGGTTATTGGTTTACTATATTTTAGCAACAGAATTTGTCTTAATTTTACCAATAGGGTTATGGATATTGGGAAAAAAGATAGATATATTAAAATGGACAATAGGAATTGTAACAATTATGCTTGTCGTTCTTAATTTTTCAAACATAGAATCCACAATTGCAAAACGAAATGTGGATAGATATTTTGAAAATCAGGAAGAAAATGAGATTGATTTAGATTATCTATTTCATAATACAGGAACAGATGCTGTTGGACAAATAAAACGATTATTAAATGCAAAAGATGAAATTGTTGTAAAAAGAGTAAATGCATATTTACGTAAAATAAAAGAAGAATTACAAGACACAGAAACAAACTGGCAAGAAATTAATTTATCAGAAATAAAAGCAAAAGAAGAACTTATTCATATAAAATAGGAGGAGAAAATATGAAAATTTTAGGGAAAAAGAGCCTATCATCAGTCGTTATGTTATTTTTATATATGTTGTTAATACTTTGTATTGTTGCAATTGTTGCAGGAGGTATATGTATATTGAATGATATAGCATTTTTTACAAAAGATTTATTAAATATAACATATATTTTAATTTACTTATCATCTATACCAGCACTCGTTATGATTTTTGCATTTTTACAAATATTTAATACATTAAAACAGGAAAAACCATTTGAAAAAAAGAATATCAAAAGATTAGGGATTAGTTATATGGCGTCTATTGTTATAGGTGTTATATATGCTGTAAATGTATTGATTGTTTATTTAGGTGTGGGAATGATGCAAGAAAGATTTTTCATTATATATCCATTAGCCAATGTGGCCATATCTGTTATATTTTTAATTTTTGGAATTGGCATTGTGGTTTTAAAAGAAATTTATAGAAAAGCAATAGAATATAAAGATGAAAATGACTTAACAATATAAAGGGGGGAAAGAGATGTCAATTGTTGTAAATTTAGATGTCATGTTAGCAAAAAGAAAAATGAGTTCACAGGAATTAGCCGAAAAAATTGGTATTACACAAGCAAATCTTTCCATATTAAAAACGAATAAAGGAAAAGCAATTCGATTTTCAACATTAGATGCAATTTGTAAAGTCTTAAATTGCACGCCAGGAGATATTTTAGAATATAGAGAAGATTGGGAGAAATAAATGGAAATACAAAAACCAAAATTATCAAACATTGAAGAAATAGCAGATTTACAAGAAGAAATGACACAAAACTTTGAAAAATGTGAAATACGAGAGAAACGATTTAACGAATTAAAGGAAGAAAAAATACAAGCAGAGAAATATGAATTTAGAAATTGCATATTTGAATCTTGTAAACATATCCAATCCAATTTTGAAAATGCCTATTTTTCAGATGTTGTATTTCAAAATTGTGATTTTTCTAACTCAAATTTTAGTAAAGCAGGGTTTAATAAAGTTGAGTTTATTAACTGTAAATTAACAGGTTGTGAATGGATAGAAACCGATATCTTTAATACATATATAAAAGAATCAAATTTTGCTTATGTGAATTTTTCAGAATCAAATTTTAGAGATGTAAAGATAGAAAATACAAATTTACAATGTGCTAGCATAAATGAAGTTACATGGAAAAATATGATATTTTCAGAATGTGATTTAATAAAAGCAGAATTTGTTAAAACAAAGTTAAAAGGAATAGATTTTTCTACATGCCAATTTGATGGGGTAATAGTAAATATACCAGATTTAAATGGTGTAATTGTAAATGCGTTTCAAGCATTAGAATTATCAAAATTATTAGGATTAACAATTAAAGAATGAAATATCTAATTATGAAAAATGGATAGATGTTTGTAAAGATATTTAAGAATCAATCTTAAGCATTGTAATTATGATTTAAAATTTTACTGCTTATACGAATGTATATTGCACATGTATTGCATACTTTTTCAAAAAAAGAACCATACAAAATATTGATATTTCAATACTTGTATGGTTTTTTGTTTTTGGTGAGCCAGGAGGGGTTCGAACCCCCGACCCCAGGCTTAGAAGGCCTGTGCTCTATCCAACTGAGCTACTGACCCATAACTAAAGAACAATAAATATAATAGCATAAATGTAGAACGGTGTCAATGATTTTAGGAGAAAAAAACGAAAAAATAGAACAAATCGTCATGAAATAATCCTAAAACATATTAAATATTAAAAAGCAGACCAACTAAACCAAAAATAATAAACAAACTATTAGAAATCATTTCTATTACATGTTGATGAAATTTCATACTTAAAAGTTTTCCAAAGACAATCGCAAGTATATTACTACAAACCATTCCTAAGATAGATCCAACCATCAGAAAAAATTTATATTCTGGATACTGAATACCAAGCCCAATAGAAGAAAGAAAAGTCTTATCACCTAATTCTCCAATAAAAATGGAAAAAGCGATAATAAATACATAGTTTAATTTTAGTTTACACAACTTAGAAATAAGACCAGTTTTATGATTTTCTGCATGGTCAAAAGACTGTTTTTTCATAGATATAAATCCCCATATTCCAAATAAAAGAAAAGAAATATAGGTTAAAACATTTAACCAATAGGAAACACTCTCATTATGGATAGAACCCAATTGACTACCAAAAAGAATAGCGAATCCATGACTAAGAAATGTTCCAAGGGCAATACCTAATAAAATATGTTTTAATTTACTTTTGGTAGAAAAAGATAAAACCATAATTTGCGTTTTATCTCCCAATTCAGCTAAAAATATAATAGTAAAAGATAATAATAAGGGATACAAGATATTCATAATTCAACCTCATTTCTTACCTAATTCATATGAAAGAAAATATAATTTTATGAGAAAAGATAAAAAATAAGTAATGTCGAATTTTGCAAATACAAGTATCCCTAAGGGTACAATGTGAATTTTTTGTGAATTTCTTTACATCAACAAAGATAAATGATAATATGGTCATAATACAAATAAAATCAAAGGAGGAATTTTTGTGATAGAAGTAAAAAATGTTACAAAAAAGTATGGAAAAGCAGTAGCCGTAGAAGATATAAGCTTTTCCATTAATGATGGAGAAATCGTAGGTTTACTTGGTCCAAATGGTGCTGGAAAAAGTACAACAATGAATATCCTAACTGGTTACATAGAACAAACATCTGGAGAAGTAACAATTGAAGGATATAACACATTAAAGAAACCTAAAAAGGCTAAGATGCAAATAGGGTATATGCCAGAAGGTGTACCGCTTTATACAGATTTAACAGTAAAAGAATTTGTAACATATATGGCAGAATTAAAACAAGTAGATAGAAAAGTAAGAAAAGAGAAAGTTGAAAAAGTCATTGAACAAACAGGATTGAAAGAGGTTGAAAATAAATTAACAAAAAATCTATCTAGAGGATATAAACAAAGAGTTAGCATGGCTGGAGCATTGGTAGGAGAACCGAAAGTATTAATTTTAGACGAACCGACAGTAGGGTTAGACCCAAAACAAATTACAGAAATCAGAAACTTAATCAAAGAACTTGGAAAAACACATACAGTCATATTAAGTTCACACATCTTATCAGAGGTTAGCCAAATTTGTAATAAAGTGATTATTATTAATAAAGGAAAAATCGTAGCCATTGATACACCAGAAAATTTAGAGAACAAAGTAAGTAATAATAATTGTATTTATATTACAGTAGAAGATACAGAAGGTAAGATAGAAACCATGAAAGATAAAATAAAAGAGATAAAAAATATACAATTGCTTCAAGAAAACGAAGATAAAACAAAACAATATTTGATTGAAGCGGATAAAGATGTTGATTTAAGAAAAAAAATCTTCTCTGAATTTGCAAAAGAAAATATAGCAATTTTTGAAATGAAAAAAGCAGATACAACATTAGAAGACGCATTTATGAAACTAATTGAAGGAGGAAATAAATAATGTGGGCAATCATAAAAAAAGAATTTAAATCCTATTTTTCTTCACCAGTAGGGTATGTATTTATAGGCTTATTTTTAATTATGTTTAGTATATTTTTCTATACAGATGTATTTTATTATCAAAGTACAAATTTTGAATATATTTTTTATTCAGGAGCAACTATTTTAACATTTATCACTCCAATCCTTACGATGAGGACATTAGCAGAAGAAAGAAAATCAGGAACGGAACAACTATTATTAACAGCACCAATTAGTATTACAAAAATCGTGTTAGGGAAATTCATATCTGCTACACTAATAGTGGTGATTACAGAACTTTGTACATTTATGTATTTTGGAATATTATCTTTTTTTGGAACACCACATTTAACCACAGCATTAATCACATTGTTAGGATTTTTATTGCTTGCTATGAGTTACATATCTTTTGGTTTGTTAGCTTCAAGTATAACAGAGAATCAAATTGTAGCAGGTGTTATTACAATTGGATTTTTCATTTTAACATGGTTTTTACCAAACTTTAGTGATATATTTACCAATTTTTCATTAATAAATATATTTGCTAATTTTCCATCAGGACAAATTGATATTGCAGATACAGTAACATTTGTAACATTTACCATTATGTGTATATTGTTAGCCATTATTGTTATGCAAAGAAGAAAAAGTGTAAGGTAAGGAGGTTAGTAAAATTGAAAGAAAAAAAGATGAAAAAAGAAAAAATGCCAAAAGAAGAAAAAGAAAAGAAATTGACAAAAGGGCAGAACATGAAAGAGGATAAAGAGACAAGTAAATTTGTTCAAAGAATAAAGAAAAAGTGGTTAATTGATGGTACAAAAACGATCATATTAGTTGCTCTAATTATTATGGTGTTTTTAGCCATTCATATTGGTATGCAAAGTTTAGATTTAACACCATTAGATTTTACACAAGAAAAATTGTATACATTGACAGATGAAAGTAAAGAAAGAGTTAAAAATATAGATAAAGATGTTAACATATATTTTGTGGGATATTCAGAAGATGATGCAGATTTATCTTTAGCGAAACAATATAAAAGTGCAAATGAAAAAATTATAGCGCAAGCAGTTGATGCAGAAAGTAGACCAGATTTAGCAGAAAAATATGGAATAGAAAGTGGTTCAACAGGAATCATTATAGAATGTGGAGAACGTTCAAAAGTATTAACATCAAGTGATTTAGTAACATATGATAGTACAACATATGAAACCATTAGTATTGCAGAAGAAAAATTAACAAGTGCCATTATATCTGTTACAACAGATGATATACCACAAGTATATTTCTTAGAGGGATATAGTGATTTTACTTTAAGTTATAATATGAATTATTTAAATGTATATCTACAAAATGAGATTACACAAATAGAAACTTTAAATATCTTATCAACTGGAAATGTACCAGAGGATTGTGATACATTAGTCATTACTTCACCATCAAAAGATTTTGATGAAGTAACAAAAACAGCTATTATAGAGTATATCCAACGAGGGGGAAATATTTTGTGGTTAAATGCAGCAATGGCGGTATCAGCAGATCTACCAAATGTAAATGCGGTATTGGCTTTGTATGGCGTAAATCCTTTTGAAGTAGGAATTATTAGAGAAACAGATTCATCAAGAATGGTAGCAAATTCACCAGATTTAATTATTCCAAGTTTAGGATATTCAAAAATTACAGAAGATATTTACAGTGATGGAATCATTTTTGCAAATGCTACGAAAATTAACATTAATGAAGAAGAATTAGAAAATTTAAATGTGGTAGAAACAAATTTAGCAACAACTAGTGAAGGTGCATATTTTAGAACAAACTTTAATAATAGCTCATCAACAGCAGTAGAAGGAGAACAAACAGGTTCTTTTGTAGTAGGAACACAGTTAGAAAAAACAATTACAGAAGCAAATGAAGAAACAGGAGAAACAGCGATTAAATCAACTTTAATTATTTATGGAGAAAATTATTTTATTTCAGATTATCCATTAACACAAGATTCTCAATATGCAGCAATCCAAGTTTCAACTTATAATAAGGATCTAGTTTTAAATTCTCTAGCATATTTATCAGACAGGGAAGAGGACATTACAGCAAGAAAAAGTACAGGAACAGTAACATATACAGCAACAGAGCAACAAGATACAATTGTTAGGGTGATTATATTTGCAGTACCAAGTGCGATCGTCTTAGCAGGAATAATTGTATGGCAAAAAAGAAGAAGAAGGAAATAATATCATTGAAAAGAAAGATTAGTTAAAAACTCTAACTATTAGGCAAAAAGTCTAATGGTTGGAGTTTGTTTTTATTATATAGGAAAAATCGACTTTTATCTTGACCACATATAAGATTTTTCCGTATATAACAAGGTTAAGTTTCCTATATTCGTGTAATAATTGCGAAGCGATTTTACACATGTATGCGTCGAAATCTTTGATTTCGTTATCGCATGCTTTTCTTATTGAAAAAATATTATCCATTTAAGATAGTTCCTTCTTAAATTTTATTGATAAAAATGTTTGAATAAATTAAAGAAAATCTCATAAAATAGAATGAAATAATATAAAAAGAAAAAAGGAAAGCGAATATGGGAAGAATTTTAAAAGCTATATTTGTGATTATAGGAGCCTTAATAGGAGCAGGATTTGCATCAGGACAAGAAATTTATATCTTTTTTTATCAATATGGAATAAAAGGAATACTAGGAATTCTTATTTCTAGTGTATTATTAGCGCTAGTTAGCTATAAAGTATTATATATTTGTAAAGAAAGTAAAACAACAAACTACAAAAGTTTTTTAAAAACAATGATAAAACAAGAAAAACTACTAGAAATTTTTAATACAATTATGAATCTATTTATTTTAATGACATTTTATATTATGATAGCTGGATTTGGAGCATATTTTGAGCAACAATTTAAAATCCCTTCTTTTATAGGAAGTAGTGTGCTAGCAGGTATTTGTTATTTGGTATTTTTAAAAGATGTATCAGGGCTAATTAAGGTAAGTCAATATATTGTTCCGTTATTAATTGGAAGTTTACTATTTATTGGTATTTCTGTGGTCGATATAAGAAATATATTAGAAATATCTAAATATGTATTGGAAAATACAAGTTGGAATTGGCTAATAGATAGTATCCTATATGGAAGTTATAATACCATTCTATTAATTCCTGTACTAATTGCTGTAAGGAATCTTGTTTATAATAAAAAAGACCAAAAGATAACTGCTATATGTGTTATGATTTTAGTTATCTTGTTATCTATGATTGTATTTTTGGTATTAACAAGAATTGATGTAGATATTAAAAATTTGGAAATGCCAGCTGTATATGTTGTTTCAAAAACTTCTAACATATTTGAGTATATTTATGGTTTTATTATTTTAAGTTCTATTCTAACCACTAGTATTTCTTTAGGAATAAGTTTGTTGGAAAATGTTGCCAATACCCCCAAAAAATATAGACAATATGCAATTTTGGTATGTGTCAGTGCGGTTTTAATATCTAATATAGGATTTTCCAATTTAGTTAATTTGTTATATCCTGTTTTTGGATATATAGGACTTATTCAAATTATAAAAATATTCACATGGAAAAATAGTACATGAATAAAAAAATAACGCTAGCTTGCTTTTTTATGTTTGGTATAGTAGAATATCATTAGCAAAAGATAAGGAGAAATATGATGAAAGATTATTGGGAAGAACCAGATGTGAAATCCAAACAAATCAATACAAGAAAGATTATTCTATCTGTTATTATTTGCATTTTTTTAGTGGCTATGATTGTTATAGTAGCTTTATATATAACAAATAATGAATTTAGAAATTGGATTGATGTACAAATATTTAGAAAAGAAATTTTACAAGATGGGGTTACAACAATTGAATTAGATGAAAGTGAAACATCAAATATATATGCTTTTAATAAATACATAGGAATATTAAGTAAAAATAAATTAAAAGTATATAGTTCAAATGGTGAAGAAACAACCAATTTAGAAGTGCAAATTACAAACCCATTATTTGATTCTGCTAATAGGTTCTTAGCAATTGGAGAGTCTAATGGGCAAAAAGTCTATGTGATTGAGGATAAAGACGTTATATGGGAAAGCGAAGTCGAAGGAAATATTGCAAAAGTATATGTTAATAAAAATGGGTATGTAGCTGTGATTATGACTGGAATGAGTCACAAAAGCGGAGTACAAGTATTTGATCCAGAAGGAAATTCTTTATTTATCTCATTTTTATCATCAACCATGGCAGTAGATGTATCAATCTCAAATGATAATAAATATTTAGCTATTGCAGAAGTGGATACATCAGGAAGTATTATCCAGTCTAATATTCGAATCATTTCGATAGAAACAGCCAAAACAGATCCAAGTAATTCTGTTGAAAAGAATTATAAAAGTGAGCAAAATAAACTACTGGTAAATATTGCATATCAAGATAAGAACAAAATTGTATGTATGTACACAGATACCATGAATGTAATAGAAAATGACCAAGAAAGAGTGGTATTTGATAATAAAGATAAAAAGATAATAGCACAGTCCATTGAGCTAACAAACCATCTTGTAAGTATTCAAGAAGAAGCATCAGGAATTTTTTCTGCAAATTCAGTGGTTAATATTATGAATATGGATAGTAATCATACACAAAATTATACAGTAGAAACGTCTGTAAAAGAACTATATACAAAAGGAGATATTATTGCATTAAATTTAGGAACAGAGGTTGAATTTATTAATACAGGTGGTTGGCTTGTAAAAAGATATATAGCAAGTCAAGAGGTATCAAATATTACAGTATCAGATAATATAGCAGGAATCATATACAGAGATAAAGTGGAAATCATTAATTTATAAGAAAAGGAGAGAAATTTATGGGTATTGTTGTAGATATAGTTATTGTAGCAATTATTTTATTATCAACCTTTTTAGCATATAAAAAAGGATTAATTACTTTAGCAATACAATTTGTAGCATTTATCATTGCGATTGTATTAACATTATTGTTATATAAACCAGTTTCAAATTTAATTATTAATGTAACTGCGATTGATGAAACAATCCAAAATGCGATTTTAGAAGAGGCAAATGATATGATGACAAATGAAGAAGAAGGTGCAAACCAAGTTGTAGAAACCATACAAAATAATATGTTACCAGAAACGGCAAGAACAATTTCTATTAATATGATAGAAGGAGCAGTTATATTAGTTTTATATATTGGAATCAGAATTGCATTAAAATGTATTACAGCATTAGCAAATTTAATCTCAAAATTACCAATATTAAACCAATTAAATCAATTGGGTGGCATTATTTATGGAATTTTAAGAGGTATATTAATTGTTTATATTTTGTTATTGCTTGTGAATGTAAGTGGAGAAATAGCTCCTAAAAACCATATAAATATAGCAGTTAAAGATTCTTACATCGGAAGTATGATGAATGAAAACAATATTCTAGATATATTATTTACAAAAGTTAGTGAAATAGAATAAAATAAGAACAAAAACCATAAAGACAAATTCTTAAAATTTGTCTTTATTTGTTGATTTTTGATAAGATTTTTGCTATACTAAGAACATAATTTTTTAGGAGTGGATTATAAGTGAATAATAATAATATAAACAAAAGACAAAATACAAATGCTAGGAAGCAAAATACAAAGAAAAAAACGAAAAAGAAAATGAAAATGTGGAAGAAAATATTGTTAATCATTGTCTTAATTTTAGTAATTGCAGGAAGTGTATTTGCATATAAAGTGTATAAAAATGGGGGAGGGCTATCTGGTATGTTAGCAACCGTAGTAGGACATGACGAAAATACCAAAAAAAACCTAGGAGAACTTCAAGTACTACTAATGGGAGTTAGCACAGACCAGGAAGGTGTTGCTTTAACAGATACCATTATAGTTGCTTCATATAACCCCAATACGCAAAAAGCAGTATTATTATCAATTCCGAGAGATTCTTTTACAGGAACAAATACGAAAAAAGCAGTTGCATCTGACAAAATAAATGCAATCTACAATATAACAAGAGATCCAATGAAGACCGTAGAAGCTGTAAATGAATTAACAGGACTAGATCTGCAATATTATGCGATTGTACAAACAGAAGCATTAATAGAATTGGTTGATGCAGTTGGTCCAATTGAATATTATGTTCCAACAACAATGGACTATGATGACACATCACAAGACTTACATATTCAATTTGAAGAAGGATTGCAAGAAATAGATGGACAAGGTGCAGAAGAATTATTAAGATTTAGAAAAAATAATGATGGAACAAGTTTTCCTCCAGAATATGGTGATAATGATATAGGAAGAATGAGAAATCAACGAGAATTTATAACAGCTGTGATAGAACAAACTGTAAAATTAGAAAATATCACAAAATTAGGAACCATATTAGATATTGCTAGTAGAAACTTAATAACTAATGTAGACTTTAATGTTTTAAAAGACTATCTACCATATGCAGTAGAATTTAGTACAGAGAATCTACAAACAGCATCTTTACCAGGAAGTGTACCAAGTTTGAATCAGACAAACAATGTGAGCATATTTGTAATTGATGAAGAAGAAGCAGAACAATTGGTAAAAGAATTATTTTATCCAGAAGAATTGACACAAGAAGGAACCTCTAGTGGAAATACAACCACCAATGAAACCTCTAATAATACGACAACAACTTCAAGTTCAAATATAAAAATAGAAGTGTTAAATGGTACAGACGATGGCAAATCACTACAAGAAGTTGTAAATAAGTTAAAGCAAGAAGGATATAATGTTTCTAGAACAGGAACAACAACTTCAACAAGTAAAACAGTAATTGCTAATAAAAAAGAGGTATCTACAACTGCGATGAATGATATAAAAGAAATTGTAGGAACAGGAACAATTTCAGACATGAGTTCAGGGGGAAATTCTAGTAAGGTAGATGTAACAATTATTATTGGAAAAGATTATAAATAATATGAGTTAGAATATTTAAGTAAAATAAAGGGGCAGACAAATGTACTTGTCTGCCTTTAAAATTTATTTCAAATATCTTTCTTTCGTCTATTTGAAAAAAATATCTCAAAAGTAATTAATAAAGCAATAAATATACCACCAATTTGAAGAATAAATTGAAGTAATTGAGAATTTTCTACATTGTGTGTTGCGACGAGATCAGATTCATAAGAAATGCCATCAATTGTATAAATAGCCTTTCCAAGAACATCTCCTTGAGTGATAGGAGCAGAAATACTAGTATTTAACTGTATCTCAGGAATATAGTTCGTATCTAAATCAGAATTGTTCACAAAAGCATAAATACTGCTCGCAAAAGCTAAATCCAAAGATTTAGTAGCTGGTGTGGCATTCGATACATCAATAGAAGTAATAATATCACCTGGATTTGCAATATTTTTTAAAGAGAAATGATCAAATCCATATTCATACAAAGTGATACTATCTGTAAATCTTGAAGATGTATCATCATCTGAAATTGTTCCTCCTAATATAACGCAAGTAAGTTCTATATCATTTCTATATGCACAAGAAACCAAACATTTTCCAGCTTCAGTAGTAAAACCAGTTTTACCAACTGTGACATAACGATAATAGTTAGAATCAGTTGGAACAATTAATTGGTTAGTGGATGTATAAGCGCGTATATCTGACTTGTTGGTAGCAGGAATAGAACATGACACACTACCAGCAATCCTTCTAAAATCATCATTTTGAAGGCAGTATTGCATAATTTTAGCTAAATCATAAGGGCTTGTATAATGATTATCTTCCTGTAATCCATAAGTATTTGTGAAGTGTGTATTGGTTAAGCCTAATTCGTTAATTTTGGTATTCATCATAGAAACAAAACTTTCTATGGAACCGCCAACATATTGAGCTAATACATTTGCGGCATCATTTGCAGAATAAACCAATAGCATTTCTAATAACTGCTCTACTGTAAATTGCTCTTCTCCTTGAATTTTAGCAGTTACATAGCCTTCTGGAATGGACATAAGTGCATCATAACTTGCAATTACCGTCTCGTTTAAATCACAGTTTTCCAAAACCAATATAGCTGTCAAAATTTTTGTCGTACTTGCTGGAAACATTCTCTCATTTGCATTTTTATCATATAAAATTCTATTTGTTTTATTATCTATTAATATCGCACCCTTAGAAATGATTTCAGGGGGATTTGTATCATCTGTTGCATATACAAGATTCAAATTTGTAAACAATACAGTTATCATAAAGAAACACAGTATCAAACATTTTTTAATTTGTTTTTTCATTTTATAAACTCCTAATAATGAATTTATTAATTATATTAATAGTAATACTATATAGCATTTTGTCGATTTTTGCAATGATAATTTTAAGGAATAGAAAAAATTTTTTGGGCCTACTAGAGGTGATTTCTATATAGAATTATTTATGAGGTTATAGGTAAACCTTAAAAACCTAAATATATTATATAAGGAGGAAAAGATATATATTTTTTGTATATATCAAAGCATTGTGATGTATGAATTTAATAAAAAACAAAAAATAATGATAATAATCATTGGGTCAATGATTATCATTGCCTTTTTATACTATATCTATACAAAAGATGAGGATACAGTTATTTCAACTGAAGAAAATATAACAGAAAATATAGAAAAAACAGAAGAAACAGAGGAAGTGATGGAAGAAGAAAATCATAACATAATTGTACATGTATCAGGAGCAGTTAATCATGAAGGAATTGTGGAATTAGAAGAAAATAGCAGAATATCAGATGCAATTAATAAAGCAGGAGGATTAAAAGAAAATGCAGATACAAAACGTATTAATCTAGCTTTCAAATTAGAAGATGGAATGAAAATATATATACCAGTAATAGGAGAAATTGTAGAAACACAAGCTGGAAATAACAATATAGTTGATGAAACCTCAAAATATGTAACATCATCAAGTGACAATGTTCAGAAAACAGAAAATAATCAAAAAGGTCAACAAGAAAAAAGTGAAAAAATAAATATTAATACAGCAACACAAACCCAGTTAGAAACTCTGCCAGGGATAGGACCATCTACCTCACTTAAGATTGTAAATTATAGACAGGAAAATGGCAAATTTAAGAACATTGAAGATATAAAAGAAGTAAGTGGTATTGGTGATGCAAAATATGAAAACATAAAAGACTTGATTTGTGTAGAATAACTCTTCTTGTAATGGCATTACTGTTGCTGATTTAATAAGAGTATGTAGTGTAATAGTCCCCACGAACCCCACTTAAAATATAATATATACCCTTGGGCTAGACACTGAACAGTACCAACAAAATGTCCTGAACATAAAAATTATGAAAAATACTTGACAAGAAAATAAAAGCATAGTAAAATGTTAGCATAAACTAACAAGGAGAAAGATATGAAATTAACAAATTCCCAAGAAGAGTATTTAAAAACAATATATATACTAGAAAAAAATAGTGGAAAAATTAGAGTGACAGATATAGCAAAAAAACTAAAAATCACAAAACCAAGTGTTAATAGAGCTATAAAAAACTTGAGAGATTTAGACTTAATAGAATATGAAGTGTATGGCGATATTAATCTGACCTATCAAGGAGAAGAAACAGCAAAAGAAATCATAAAAAAGCAAGATATTGTAAAAATGTTTTTAGTAGACATATTAGATGTAGATGAAAAAGATGCAGAAGAAGAGGCAAAATCTATGAAATATGCGATATCTCCTGATACGACTAAAAAATTAGAAAAATATATTACAAACATAATGGACTTGGGAGATTTAGATTGTGATTATGATGAAAATAATCCAAAATGTCAAAGTTGTATAAAAGTAACCATAAAAAATAGATTTGGAAAAAAACAAAAAAATATGAAACTTTGATTATATAAATCAATACATAAGAGTTAATATGAAAAAATAGAAACAATTTGTACAAAGAAAACAGGAGGTAAACATGATATTAGAATTAAAAAATATATCTTTTGAAAGAGAAAATAAAAAAATACTAGATAATATTAATTTGAAAATAGATTTGGGAAAATTTGTTGCAATTACAGGTCCAAATGGATCTGGAAAGTCAACATTGGTAAAAATAATCATGGGAATTGAAAAGCCAGATTCAGGAAATATAATTTTTGATGGTAAAGATATTACCAATATGGAAATCAATGAAAGAGCAAAATTAGGAATTAGTTTTGGTTTCCAACAACCAGTTAAATTTAAAGGGATTACAGTATATGATTTACTAAAAATAGCTTCTCATAGAAAAATCACAAAGAGAGAGGCATGTGACGCACTAGCAAAAGTAGGATTGTGTGCTAAAGAATATGTAGATAGAGAAGTGAATGGCTCTTTATCTGGTGGAGAATTAAAAAGAATTGAAATTGCAACAGTCGCTTTGAGAGAAACAAAATTGACAATATTTGACGAACCAGAAGCGGGGATTGATTTATGGAGCTTTAATAACTTAATAGATGTTTTTCAAACAATGAGTCATATAACAAAAGGGACAACAATGATTATCTCACATCAAGAAAGAATTTTACAAATAGCAGATGAAATCATCTTAATGAAATCAGGAAAAATACAAAAAATAGGAACTAGTGAAGAAATATTGAATAGTGAAATAAAAAATAAAGGATGTTGTAAAATAAAAAAAGATTGTCAAAAAGATTAAAAAATAAACTACTTAATGAAATTGCCAAGAATCATAAGTAAAAAATAAAACAAAAAGAATCAATTCAAAACGAAAGTTTTAAGTAAACATTAGTTACAAATTAAATGATACAGAAAGAAGGGAAGTTAGGAATTTATGGAGTCAAAAAAAATAAATCAAATAGATGAACAACTTTTAAATGAAGTGTCTAATCTAGAAAATATGACGAAAGGTGCATATAATATTAGGAAAAATGGAACAGGAATAGAAAGACAAGTGACCGAAAATATCAATATTGTGACAAAAAAAGATGTATCAGGTATTGATATATATGTAAAAGAAAATACAAAATTTGAGTTTATACATATACCAGTAATCATTACGGAGAGTGGGTTAAAAGACCTAGTGTATAATGATTTCTATATTGGAAAAAATGCGAATGTGATTATTATAGCAGGATGTGGAATTCATAATGATCATCACAAAGATTCGCAACATGATGGGATTCATAGATTTTATTTAGAAGAGGGAGCAAAAGTAAAATATATAGAAAAACATTATGGAGAGGGAAGTGGAGATGGAAAAAGAATTCTAAATCCAGTAACAGAAGTGCATCTAAAATCAGGAAGTAGCCTAGAGATGGAAAGTGTACAAATCAAAGGTGTTAGTTCAACAATTAGAGAAACAAAAGGAGTTTTAGAAGATAATACCAATTTTGTGGTAACAGAAAAAATTATGACAGATGGAAATCAGTACGCAAAAACGATATTTGACGTTCAACTAAATGGAGAGAATTCCAGCACACATGTTACTTCTCGTTCAGTCGCAACAGAAAATTCAAAACAAGAATTTATTTCTAAAATATACGGAAATGAAAAATGTTTTGCACATAGTGAATGTGATGCGATCATAAAAGATAATGCCATTGTTACAGCAACCCCTGAAATCACAGCAAACAATGTAGAAGCAAATTTAATTCATGAAGCAGCTATTGGAAAAATTGCAGGGGAACAGTTAATCAAATTAATGACTTTAGGTTTATCTGAAAAGGAAGCAGAAGAAGAGATTATTAATGGATTTTTAAGATAGAAATATATGTGAATGTGAATTTCATAAAGTGAAAAAAATAATTATATAGAAAAGAAAAACTGATAATTAAAGAATTATCGGTTTTTCTTGTATAGGAGAAATCCACTTTCATTTTGAACACATATAAGATTTTCTGTATACAACAAAGTTAGGTATCTTTATTTGTGTAATAATTACAAAGCAATTTTACACATGTATCAAGCTACTTTTTGTACCATTTAAGATATAATAAATTAAAAAGCAAAATGAGAAAAGTGAATTTATGGTGAATTATCATAAAAAATAGATTTTTATGATATAATGAAATAAAAATGGAGTTAGTAGATGAGTAAAAAAGGAAAACACTCTAAAGAAGAAAATAGTAGAGTAAAAATTAAGAATAAAATAGGTATTATAGTAGTTAGTCTATGTGTAATAGCTGTCATTGTAATCATCATATATCACCACAGTATTCGAAATAAGGAAAATATGAATAAGCTAACGGAAGAACTAGTAGAAGAAAGCATAGAAACATCAAGTGCAGAGGAAATAATTATAGAAGAAACAGTAGATACAGATATAGAAACTTTAATAAATGGAATGATGGAAGAGAATCATTTAAGTGATAATAACTTTTTCTTTTTTTATTATAATGTAGAACAAAAAAAGTATTATTTTTATAATGAAAATACATATTTTACAGCAGCAAGTACAATTAAGCTGCCAGTTGCTATGCTATATTATGACAAGATAAAAGAAGGAGAATACAATTTATCAGATACATTACTATATGATAGTGATGATTATGAAGTAGGTGATGGAAATACTGCATTGGATTATTCAGTAGGAGATAAGATACCACTTTCTTACTTACTAGAAGAGACCATAGTCAATAGTGATAATACAGCATTAAATATTTTGATACATCATATAGGATATCAACAATGCAAAGAAGAGTTAACAAAATATTCAAAACAGGAGCTCGTACAAGAATTTTATTCTTCAAATATTGCAAATGCTTCATACTATTATGATGTTATACAATACCTATACCAACATTCTGAAGAATATAGTCAATTGATTGAATATATGAAGATATCTTCATATGGAGAATATTTGAAAGCAAATTTACCACAATATGAAGTAGCCCATAAATATGGTTCTTATGATGGCTATGTGCATGATTATGGTATTATATATGGTGAAAATACATATTTAATAGGTGTATTTACAAAAGGAATTGTGAATGCTAATGAGTTAATAGCAAATATAGGAGAACAGGTTGTCAATTGTGTTGAAAAAGAATCAGCTGATGAAAAAAATGAAGTGGTTTCTTCAGATAGTTTAAATGTATAAAAAATAAAATGATTTATGTTTTCAGGTAGAGTATAATATTAGTATACGTCAAAAGATAAGAGCTCTAATTTATTAAATTTTAATAAATTAGAGCTCATTTACGTCATACTTTGTAGAGATTATAATTTAAAATTTTGAGTATTATTCAACTTCTTTTTTCCATAGACCATGTTTATTGCAATAAGCGTATAAACAAGATCCAGGGATATATGGAAAACGACATTCAGCATTTTGCTCTGGATATAATTTAACCATATATTCTTTATTATCCGCTATTAAGGCTATCCACTCAATAAAGTGTTCTTTTTCCATTACATGGTTTACTGTAACAAAAATTTCATCCTCAACTTTTTCATAGTTAGGTACGTGTTTTTCAACAGCTGCCTCTACTGAGTTTGGTTCTAAGATTTGCATAGGTTCTCCACAACAAATGATTCCACACCCATCGCAGTTACAATCTTCAATAATTTTTACAGTTGCTCCACAAGATTTGCATCTCTTTATAACTAATTCATTTTTCATAATAATCGATCCTTTCTTTTTATAATGCAAAGGTTTTAATTTAAATATTTACCTTTTGGTGAGATTAGTATATCACAATATGATAAAAAAGTATACTTTTTTTGTATTTTATTGCTTTTATTTTGGCATATTTTTTCTTTTTTTGAATATACTATATAATAATATGCTTTGATTGTACATTATTTTTGTTGAAAGTGTTGACAATACATGTTTTTGATAGTATAATTATTTTTGTAAATTTTATATCGCGGGGTGGAGCAGTTGGCAGCTCGTCGGGCTCATAACCCGAAGGTCCCAGGTTCGAGTCCTGGCCCCGCAACCAACGAAAAAATCGTTCAAAATAGCTTGTATCAAAGGGTACAGGCTATTTTATCGTTTGTAATCTTATATATTTTTTATTAATTTTAAAAAACTGATAAACACCACTTATATTAAGGCTTTCACGATTTTTAACTTTTTTTGCTTTTTTATTTTACTAAACAATCAACTAAACAAAAATTTAATTTTTAAAATTTGTTTAGTTGTTGTTTAGTAAACACCATTCAATCGCTTTGATACCAAGTGTTTGAATGGAAGTGCTTTTTAATAATATTAAATCCATTTCTTTGCTATTTTTATTTAGATAAATCATGTATCGTGCTTTATTACTGGATTACATGAATTGAATAAATTTTCTGTAACATTGTTTAAACTATCATTTTATTAAACACTTAAAAAAGCCCAACTAAATATTAATTTTTAGCCATTTATTTTAATTTTGTTTAATTTTATATTATTTTTTTAAATTAATTTTAATTTTATTTTTCATATGTATTCGGCAAATTTTTATCACTAATATAACTTGTGTTATTACTTGCAATTAAATTTTCATTTAAATAATATTGATTTACTTTGTCAATCTCTGCTTCTTTAAACTTATCAAAGACAGTTGTGTAAGTATTTAGAGTGACACCTATATCTTTATGTCCCATTAGTCGCTGAACAACAACAGGTGCCATGCCACTTTCTATACACCTTGTACCATATGTATGTCTTAAACTATGAGTTGAAATTCCAGTTATTCCAAAGTTCTTTTCTAAAATTCTGTGTAATTCAGAATTTACATTTGTTCTTCTAGTGTATTTAGCATTTGAAGGTTTAAATAACAATTTCTCTTCATTATTTATTTGTTCATTTGCAATTTTCATTTGTTCTACAATGTACGGATAAATAAAATCTGGAATAGGTATTATTCTCTTTCCTGCATAAGTTTTTGTCTTGTTTCCCATTATGATTGCATTGTTTTCATCTGTAGTTAATGTTCTATGTATATTCATTTTTCTATGTTGCAAGTCTATGTCGTGTGTTGCTAGAGCCAATGCCTCTCCACACCTTAATCCCATATACATTTGAATTAAAAACACATTTCTATATTTACAATGTTTCAAGTCTTTATTCAAAAGATATTCCGTAAATGCTTGTTGTTCTTCAACTGTTAATGCTCGAACTTCTTTATCTTCTTTCATACTTTTTGGTTTTATAACATTTATCATAGGATTTTGCATTAAATATCCTTTATTAATTGCAATTTTAAAAGTTTGATTAAATTGTTGATATATTTTATTGATAGAAGAATTACTTAAATGTATTTGTGAATTTATATACTCTTGTAATTCTTCAGAAGTTATTTCATCGATTTTTTTAGAACCAATCGGTGTTTTTCAATTTTTTCTATTGTTCTTGTTACTCTTCCAAATTGTGTAGGTGTAATTTGATTTGTGTCTAATTTTAATTTTAAATTAGCTTTCATAACTTCGCAAATTGGTATTCCGTGATGTTCAATATATATTGGATTTTCTTTTTGATACATAATTGTACTTAAAAATTTTTTAGCTTCATCTTCTGTTTTGAAACTTTTTGTTTTATATTTCATTTTTCCAGTATCTATATCATATTCTTTATATTGTGCGTTCCATTTTTTACGTTGTTTATTAAAATAAATTGTACCTTCCTGATTTCCTTTTGTCGGCATATATTACACCCCCTTTTTATTCATTTTCCACAATAAGTAAGATACTAAAGTAACAGTTTTTCTTTTACCTACTGTGATACTTGGAAAATCTTTTTGTTTAAATAGGTCATATGCTTGGTTTATTCCTATATGTAAATCCTTTGAAACCTCTTTAACAGATAAAGTTACAAAAGGATTTTTTACTTTAGATAAATAGTTCATTACTATTTGTTCTTTTAATGTATCTTTTTCTTCTGTATCAATTATTTGTGTTTCCATTTGTTTATTTATATTTTCCATTTACTACATCTCCTATCTTTCTTTATCATTAAAATTTGTATTTCTAGCTAGACATATACCATCTAAAAAAGCCTCTGCCTCGTTCCATGTTTTAAAACAATTTTTATTATCTATTCCATACCAATTAGTTTCATTATTATTTTTATTAATTAAAGCAATAGCTTTATTATATGTGTAATCACTTGAAATACTTAACATTAATAATTTTTTATCAGTATCAGACAACATATACTCGTTAAGTCCTTCTATTCTTTTTTCTAATTCTTTTTTTGTCATTTCTTATCATCTCCATTACTTTTTAAAATACTAGCTAAAACCAGTTCTAAATTAACAAGTACACTTATTAAAGTTTTTTCAAAATTACTAGTTTTATAATATCTATTATCTTCAAAACCTCTCTCGTACATGTCTGTATAGGGTTTCATTTTAGGCTTTTTTACATTTTTAGATACAACTCTAGGTGCTTTATTTATTAAATCTTGTGAATACCATATAATATCTTCTTGTGAAATACTTTTAAATTCACGTTCTTTTCTATCTATATTGACAACTATTAAATCCCCTAAAATTCTATTAAAAGGTAGAAAAATATTAGGAAACATATGAGAATTTGTTTTTCTATTATGGCAAATAATAAAAAGCTTTTCATAAGGGAGAATATCAAGGTTTCTTTGCATAATAGCCTTTTTTAGTTTATATACATCATTAATTATTTTTACTTCTGGGGCTTGTCCTACCTTTTTATATAGAACTCTTATTGAAATTTTAGAATTAGTTTTAATTTCTCGTTTTTGTTTTCTAATTCTTTTTTTCATATTTACTGTCCTTCTTTAATTTTTCAGATTTATATAATATTTCTAGATTATGTTTAAAATGATTTATTCCTTTGTTTCTTAAAGAAATAACTTCATTTTTTCCTAGTTTTAACTTTCTACAAATATCATTTAATCTACAATTTTCAATATAAGATAGATATAATATTTTTCTTTCAAGTAAAGGCACAATTTTCATTGCTAAATAATAAGTTTCATTTGTAAAGATATTTTCTAGATGATTGATATTCACATCTGCATTTTCTACATCTTGCATAGATTTTTGATAATAATTATCTGCAATCATTTGTATGATTGCTTCAGTATCAATTATGGTTTCTATAATTGATTGAAGTTCTTTTTTATCCTTTGTAAAATTTGATTTTCTTTTTTTGGAATTTTTCATATTCTAAAACCTCTTTTCAAAAATTTTAGATTTCTAGAAATCTTGTGGTTGTTCGAACTGCCTATATGATACAAGGGATTATAGAAGAAATGTATTTTTGTAAAAAAATTCACTAAAATGTAAGAGTTTGTAAGAACTTGTAAGAAAAGACAAAAAAATAAATAGGCTACAATTAAGATAGATAGCCTATTATAGCGATTTTGAAATCAAATTTACGTATATACAAAAATAGTACCTAAAAGACTATATATTTAGGTACTATTTAATCACTTTATTATTCATTTTCAAAAATATATGTATCTGTTATATCAAGATATAAAATATTATGTTGGTCTAAACTTTCTTTTTCAGATGTTGTAATTTTTAATTTATCTAACAAGTCATCAGTAAATTCAATGTCTGTTGTAGAAACAATACACTTTCTAATACTTGGTGTATATTCACCATTAGTACAGTGGAAAGTTCCTAGCATTAATTTATTTGTACCTCTAGCAATATTTACTATAAGATGTGAAAGTTCAAAACGTAAATTATTTTCTTTGTAGTTTTCAAATACAAAAACAGCAATATGTTGGTCAGCTTGTAAATATCCAGACAAATATATAAAGTCTTTTTTATAGTCCATGAAATCTACTTTGCATATATCAGGTTTTTGTATTAATTTTAGTCTAAATTTACCTTTATCATATTTTTTGGATTTAGGATAATATGCTATATAATATAAATAAAGCATATTAGTATTAAAAGGATTTATAGTATTTTCAATATTATTAATTTTTTTAGTGCTATTAAAAAGTTCATATTCATAAATTCCTAATTCATTGCAAATTAGATATATTTGTTCTGCATTAGGTGTAATTTCTCCATTTTCGTATCTAGCGATTGTTGATGGTGTTTTATTTATTGCCATTGCTAGATTTTCTTGACTTAAACCTTTGATTTTTCTAAATTTTCTAATATTTTTTCCAAATTCTTTTATATCAAAATCAGCCATACTATCACCTACTTCACATAATTTAATTATACCATATTTTTCCTTCTTTATCAACGGTAATATTAGAGGCTCTAAGCAAATTGATGTTTTTACCAATATATGGTATAATATAAACACTATAAGATAGAAGAATGGCTTAAAGCTGTTCATCAAGTTGTAATACTTGATAATCAATTATGATTAATGTTCAGGTATTGCAACTGCTTGGACTTTTGGAAGTGACATTTGTTATCTTCTTTATATCATAATTGATTTTTTACTTATAGAATATAGAGTAAAGGAGAGTAACAAAATGGAAGAACAAGAATTTTGTTTAGATGGGCGGAAGTCCAGGAGCTTAATGCCATCTAACAAGAAAAGGAGGGCAAGAGTTTCCCTCCTATAAATTAAAATATATTGAATTTTATATAAATTTTTAGTATAATTAAGTTAGTTAATTTAAGCTAGTTGCAATAGTTTAAATTAATTATATGACTTTAAATAACAATATTTAAAGTAAAAAACACAGGGGTTTTTCCATTTTGTTACTCTCCTGTGTTTTATTTACGTTAAATGCAATATTTTATGAATTGTGCTTGAAATTATAAAATTTAATAATAAATTTATATAAAAAATAAAAAAATACTCACAAAACTTACGTAATATGCAAATTTTGTTGTGCAATACGTAAGTTTCATTTTTTTGCTATATTTACATAATCTTGGTACACTAATATTGTAAAAAATATTAATTCCATGAAATATGGGTGATGTTTAATTGGTAAAAAATTGTATTAAAACAAATAATTTAATAAATTCTCAAAATGCAATTTTAATTTATAACATTTTAAGGGATTTAGGTTTTATTTCTTCTCTTAAAGGAACTAAACTTTTGCACAAAGCTATTCAAATTGTTATAAATAGTAATAATGAATTTATTTTAATAGAAGATGTTTATAAAAAAATATCTTTAAATTATGCAGGTTTTAATAATGCTCAAATTAGAAATGCAATTAAATATGCCATAGATACACGAAACGAACAGAAATCAATTATACATTTTGAAAGGATTTTTGGTTATAAGTATGATGAGTATTATTTTACAAATAAAATTATGATAGAGGAAATTGCAAGAGTGGTGAAATTGAAAAATACATGTAGCTTGTAAAAGTTTTTAGCAAATGTTATAATCATGCTAAACAATTTGTGTAGGAGATATAGTGTTATGAAAAATAAAAAAAGTATTATTTTAATTATACTGTTATTAATAATTATAATTGCAATAATAGTTATAAATATTATTTTTAGAAAGAATAATGATAAAAGCATAAATGAAAATGTTATAGATACAAATACTACTAATAATGAATTAGTTGATACAAATGAAGAAGATATTGATATTCGATATACTTATACTTATGGAGAAATTTTTAAAATAGAAAATAATATTATTTATTACGGAGATGCAGAAGCAGAAGAAGAAAATGATTATTTATCACAAAAAATCCTAGAAAATAGTAAGATTATTAATTATGAAAATGAAGAAATAATAAGCATTAATGATATAGAAGTTGGAGATTATGTGACTTTATATGTTCCATCTCCAGAATCTAAAAACGCTCAAGCCATTATTATAGTTGCAAAAAAGGATTATATTACTAATCAAATAGAAAATGAATTATTAAATAAAAAAAGATTCGGTGCTGAGCTAGCATACTATAATAGAACAGAAAATTATATTACAGTAGGAATAGCTTTACAAAATAAACAGATTGAAAATAAGCCAGTTCAGCCAATATATTATTTTGATTTGAGTATTGGAGATAATACAAAAACTTATTTAGGTTGGAAAGAGAATAATCCAAATTCAAATTATGGTTATCATGTTCATGAATTGTGTACAATAGAATTAGAAACGGAAATTACAGATTTATCAAATACATATATTGTTAAATCTATTGAGTTTATCGCAGACTAACAATTTGTTTTTTAATACAAAAATTTAAGGAGATATGAAGTCACCCATATCTCCTTAATTAAATCATAATTTTATTTTTTTAATTTCTTATTAGGTACATATTCAATAATATCTGCAACTTGACAATTCAAAACATCACAAAAGATTTTTAGATATTCTTTATTTAATAAAGTAACTTTACCAGAACAATAGTTACAAATAGTATCATATCTAATTCCAGTAATCTTGCTTAATTTATATCTAGTCATATTATTTTCTTTTAAAACATCTAAAAGTTTAAATTTCATATCTCCATTTACTTTTATTAAAGTATTATCATTTTCAAATTTACTCATAATTTTATCCCTCAAAAACATAATAGCAGAATTATACGGTCTGTCAATCATTTTTGAAAATGTCCCAAAATTTTTTAATTATTAGCACTAATTTTAAACATGAATTAGTGCAAATTTTTAATTTAAGAAACCATTTCAAAACGATGTTCTTGTTTTTCAATAAATGATTCAAATAGTTGCCTTTTCCAGGGATGACTCATTGGAGGAATATATATTCTTTTAGGTGTAGGTTCTGGAATATCATCAAAATTTTCAGATAAAGCTTGTATTTCAGGAATTTCTTCTAAGGCAAATATATTATCATTAACTGTTGCATAAAGTTTGTTGTCAAAAGATTTAACAACAATACAAGTAGTTCCATAATTAAAATAAATAGGATTTCCATTTCTGTTAATTAACCTATAGAATTTGTTTTTAAATTTGATAGAATGACCTTTATCAATAACTCTTTTTGTTAAAATAGATAAAGTTAGATTAATTTTTTTCTCATCTAGTTGCTTTTCAAAAACAGATTTGTTATGATTAATACACAAAGCAAACTGTTCATTGAATTTTTTGATATATTGAGGCAAGAACCTGTTGGCTTCTTCAATGGTAGAAATGTTAGCCAATCTAAGTTCAACAATCAATCTAAGTTGAAGAGACTGGAACACTCTTTCAACACGAGGTTTAAATTCAGGAACAGAACTGCATTCAAGCTGAATGCCTAATTGGTGGCAGGCATAAGCAAATTGTGTAAAGGTATCTTCTTCGAGTTTGGAGGTACCTTTTCTTTTGTATTCAAAGACAGTTCTTTTATCGTTTTAATTAGATAGGGAATACCATAATTTGTAAGAAATTGTTTGGTAACATTGTAGTAACCATTTAAAGTTTCTTCTTTGTCAAAGTAAGCACCAATAATATTGCCAGTAGAATCATCTAGAGCTAAATGAAGATGAGAATATGAATTACCAAACCAAATATGTTTGCAAGCATCCATTTGAATTTCCTCGCCAAAATATTGACATCTTGGTTGTCTAGGATGGGCATCTTCAACAGCAACAATATTAGCTTGAATTTTAGATTTTTCAGATTTAGATTTAGATTTTTTCTGCATTTCTAGAAGTTGTCTTTTTAATCTTTTTCTAGTAGCTTTTTGAGTTCTAGGAGATAAAATATATTCTTTAGTAAGAAGAACTCTAACTTCATCAACAGAAAGAAATATATTTTCTCTACTGGCTAAAAGTTCAGAAAACAGAGTATAAGTACAATCCCAGTATTTAGATAAATAAATATCAATTATTTGATTTTTAAATTCTTCGGTTAAAGCATGTTTAGGTTTTCTAGCGCGATTACCATGCAGGAAATATTCTTTACCTTTTTCTTTGTAACCTGCAATCATTCGATTAATATGCCTTAAAGAACAATCTAATTTTGTTGCTGCTCTTTTTTTGTTTCCATTAGTTTCAACTAATTTTTTAATAGTTTTGTATTTTACTTCTTCTTTCATTCTTAATTCAACCTTTCTCATTTGTACCTCCAACAAAATGTAATAACTTTTGTATTATATAATTTTTTGTTGAAAGTATCTATAATATTTTTTTTGTTGGGACATTTTCTCAAATGATTTAATGAGACATTATCACAAATGAATCAGATGAAAAGAAAATATCATCAGAATTAATTGTAAAAAAATAAACAATATTATAAAATACAAAACATAAGAGGTGAAAAAATGCAGAATAAAATAAAGCCATTTGTAAAATGGGCAGGAGGCAAAGGTAGCTTATTAAATCAATTAGAAAAGTTTTATCCATCAGAATTACAAAATGGCAAAATAGATTGTTATATAGAGCCTTTTGTTGGAGGAGGAGCAGTATTAATAGATATACTGCAAAATTATAAAGTTAAAGAAACGTATGCTTTTGATATAAATTTAGAATTAATAAATTCTTATAATGTAATAAAAAATAATATTGATGAATTGATAGCTAATTTAAAGTTATTAGAAAGAGAATATTTGTGTATGGAAAAAGAAAATAGAAAAGAATATTTCTATCAAATAAGAAAAAAGTATAATTCATACAAATTAGCTAAAGATGAAATGTCAGTACAAAAGGCAGTAGAATTTATATTTTTAAATAGAACATGTTTTAACGGATTATATAGAGTAAATAAAAAAGGGGACTTTAATGTTCCTATGGGGAATTACAAAAATCCAACTATTTGTGATGAGGAAAACTTAAAGGGATTATCTAAACTTATAAAAAATGTAAGTTTTCAATATGGAGATTATAGAACAAGTGAAAAATACATTAAGAAGAATACTTTTGTATATTTTGATCCACCATATAGACCTTTAAATGTCACATCAGGATTTACATCATATACTAAAGAGGATTTTGATGATGAAAATCAAAAAGAATTAGCTTTATATTATAGAGAATTAAACAATAATAATGTAAAAGTTATGCTTAGTAATTCAAATCCTAAGAATACAAATAAAAATGATTCCTTTTTTGAAAATATTTATGAAGGATTTAATATTAATAAAGTTTATGCGAAAAGAATGATAAATGCTAATTCAAATGGAAGAGGTAAAATATCTGAACTTTTAATAACAAATTATAAAACAGAAAAATCTTGTAATGGAGAAATAAAATGTATAGTGGAAAATACTATTTTGAATCCGATAACTTCAAATTGATTTATAATGATATTTTTAAAGTATTTAAAAAATTTGAAGATAAGAGTATAGATATGATTTTTGCAGATCCACCATATTTCCTTTCTGGAAATGGTATTACATGTAGTGGTGGGAAAATGGTTAGTGTGAATAAAGGCGAATGGGATAAAACATTATCAATTAAAGAAAAACATAAGTTTAATAAAAAATGGATAAGAGAATGTTATAGAATTTTAAAAGATAATGGAACTATATGGATAAGTGGTACATTGCATAATATCTATTCAATTGGTATGGCATTAGAAGAAGAAGGATTTAAAATAATAAATAATATAACATGGCAAAAGACTAATCCACCACCCAATTTGGCATGTAAAACATTTACACATTCAACAGAAACTATATTATGGGCAAGAAAAGATTTGAAAAATATAAAATATACATTCAATTATACTTTAATGAAAGAGATTAACAATAATAAACAAATGAAAGATGTTTGGACAACTTCATTGACAAAGCCATCTGAAAAGAAATGTGGAAAACATCCAACACAAAAACCGTTAGAAATATTAGATAAAATAATACTTGCTTCAACAAAAGAAAAAGATTTAATTCTAGATCCATTTTGTGGCAGTAGTACAACAGGAATATCAGCAGTTAGATTAAATAGAAGATACATAGGTATAGATAACGAGAAAGAATATATAGAAATATCTATAAGAAGATACAAAAAAATGAAGGAGGAACAATAATGTACTTAGAAATGGATTATAATAAGTTGTCAGAAATATTTGTGAATAATTTATTGGAAACTAATAGAGGGTTTGACTTTTATGTTAATTGGGAAAATGCAAAAGCATATAAAGAATTTGAGATAGAATTGAACGCAATGAATGTATTAATAAGAGCAGATAACATTAAGGAAAAATTTTATAAATTAATAGAGAAATTACCAACAGTTATTGCTACTTTTCCATTATTATTTGCACTTTCAAAAAATGAAAGAAATGAAGTATGGAATGGAAAAAATCTATTGGC
>CALXQV010000021.1 GCA_944390535.1 uncultured Clostridia bacterium
GAGATTTAAGGTATAAATACCCTTTATCTCAATTAAAAGACTACATATCAAAAGCTACTTAAAATTTTAGAGTTTTTTTATGCTTAAATTTCTTAAAGTAGCTTTCCATTCAGCAAGTGAAAGGAGATTTTAAAATTATGAAAGAAGAAAGAAAAATCGCAGGAATTTATATTAGAGTTAGTACAGAAGACCAAGTTCGTGAAGGGTTTAGTTTAGCAGAACAAAAAGAAAAACTATTGCAACTTTGTAAATTTAAAGAATATGAAGTATTTAAAGTGTATGAAGACGCTGGAATAAGTGCAAAAGATATAAAAAATAGACCAGCATTTCAAGAAATGTTAGCAGATATGAAAAACGGAAAAATAAATTATATTGTAGCTTATAAACTAGATAGAGTTACTCGTTCAGTTCGCGATTTAGAGGAACTTATAGCACAACTAGAATTACACAATACTTATTTGGTGTGTGATAAAGATGATGTAAATACCTCAACCGCTAATGGAAGATTTTTTGTAAGAATGCTAACAGTATTATCACAATTAGAAATTGAAATAGTAAGTGAAAGAACAAAGTTTGGATTAAATGGTGCAATAAAATCTGGACATTTACCTGGAATTGTACCATTAGGCTATAAAAAAGATAGAAATAAAAAAACTATAATTGATGAAACAACAAAAGACATTGTAATAAGAATATTCAATATGTATTTAGAGGGAAAAAGTTATCAACAAATAAGTAATACCTTAAATGAAGAAAAAGTCTTGTACCCAAAACATTGGCGAGATACAACTATAATGAAAATAATAGACAATAAAATATATATGGGAGATTATGAAAAAGGTAAATGTGGAAATAAGGAACTAGTTGTTTATATGAATGTAGTAGAACCAATAATAAGCCGTGCTATGTGGCAAGAAGCACAATTACAAAAAGAGAAAAATCAAAGAAGTTATGCAAGAGATAGAGTTTATATATTCTTTCAAAAATTAAAATGTCCGAAATGTGATAGAATAATGAAATGCAAAGGCTCTGGAGGAATAAAGAAAAAATATATGTACTATACTTGTGAACATTGCAAAATTTATTATAGAGAAGACCAAATAGAAGAATGTCTACAAAGATTTATTCTTGAGCTAGTTGAGTATGATATGGCAGTAAAGAAATATTTTTTACCAATACTAGCTGACAAAAAAGAAACAAAAACAGAAAAATTAGACCAAGAAATAGATACATTACAAAAGCAAAAAGAAAGAATAAAAAAAGCTTATGTAAGTGGCATAGTTGAAATGGAAGAGTTTTCAGAAGATTATAAAATTATTGACGAAAAAATCAATATTTTAGAAACAAAAAAATATGAAAAACTTAATGCAAATAGTTTATCATTTACGCCACAACAATTAATGGCTGATAGAGATATTGAAAGAGAAAAACTAATAAGAGATAACAAATTAAATAAAATTTTAAAACAAGAATGGAACAAAAAATCTAAAGAAGAAAAACAAGAATTTATTTCTAAATTTATTGAATCAATGACATTATTGAAGAATAAAAAACGGAGAATTTTATATAGATAAAATAAATTTTAGAAGTAGTTATATTGAAAAACTAACAAAGTTTTTTATGTTAGGAATTAAAGATGTTTATGCTCCTATTGAAGTAAATGGAGAAGAACAAGAAATTAGGACGAGTGTTAATATAAATCAATCACAACTAGATGATTATATTGCAAATCTTAACAAAGAATTTGAAATAGAATTTTATGAGTTGTTTTTAAAAAATGAAGAAGAAATTGAAATAAAATTAAACAAAGAAAAGCAAAAACTGATTCGATTAGTCGCTGTAAAAAATAACAAAAGATTTTCAAAAACTAAAAAAGAAAATTACAAAATTGGTGCAATAATATGTAATCAAAAATAAAAAAGTTAGAGGAAAAATTCAAATTGAAAGTGATTTTTGTACTCCTATATAATTCCTAACAAGCACTGAATTTTTCCTCCCTAGTCAAAATTCAAATTTTGGGACTAAGTCCCATGCCCTTTATAAAATAATGAAAGGTTTGATAAAAATGATATTAAAAAATAATAGTGAAAAAGAAAAAAATTTAATAAGATATTTTGAAAGTTAAGTATAGAAAATAATTTTTTAGTAGATTTTATAGACTATAAAAAGGATTTATGATAAAATATGTATAGCTATATGAGAAAGGAATGAAAAAGAATTATTAGATTTAGAATTTGCAAAATATATACCACTTATTGAAGAAGCTAGAAAAAAACGGAGAAAACAAGTTTGAATATAATGGCTGTAGTGTAGAATATTATAAAAAATTAGACGGAGAAGAACTTAATATAACAAATGTGCAAAGAGCTAATAGAGGAATTGTAAAGGAAGGACCTGAAATAAACATTGATTTTGGAAAAAATGGAGATAAGAGCATTGTTTATATGGGGCATTGTCCGAAAATTCCTTGGTGTGATGATTACACAATAATATTTGCAGAAATAAGTCAATATAAAGACAATATAACTTATATGGGAAATGGCATATATTCAAATATGGATGCACTTAATTTTAAAGATAGAAAAGTATCTGGTGTTGGTAGCATTATGGAAGGGATTTCTCAAGATATTGAAGCTATGGAAAAGTATAGAAATTCTTTCAAAGATGATACAGATTATAGTAGTATAAGTCAAGAAACTATTGAAATTGTAAAGCAAAGATTTGCAGAATTACAAGAATTGATTTCAGTATTAGGAATAGATAAAAGTGTAAAACAGGCACAATTACAAGGTTTAATGGACCGTAAAGCACAATTATTACAAGAACTAGCAGATGTAGAAAAGCAAATATCTCAAATTAATCCTCAAGAACGATAGGAGAATAATATGAAAAATACTAATGAAAATAATATATTAGAAAAGCTAAGAAGAGTTCTTAAAATGATTTTTACAAAAAAGAAGAAGTTAAAATTACCAGATGGAACACAAAATACAATTACTTCAACAAATAAGTTAGAATATGTAAAAATAGATACAGATACTAAAATAAACGATTTAAAAGTATCAATAGAAAATGGTTATAAAAAGATTACGGATTTATCTAACAAAGAATTAGATGAATTGATTTTGATATATAAAGAGGATATAAAAAATCTTGAAGATAAATTAATATACAAGAAATCATTATTATAAAATGTAGAATATAGTTGGTTAATCAAATTATTTTTTGAGCAAAATGTGGGAGGAACACTTTGAGAATTAGTCGATTTTTTCGCAAATAACCTCCTAAAACGCTCCAAATTCAAACAGCTTACGAACTGTAAAGTTTGTAGGTTGTTTTTTCATTTTTAGAAAAGATGAATTGAACTTTATAAAATACAAAAAAGATATGGATTTAGAAAATAAATTAAGATTAGCAATATGTATGTGTGATAATTATAGTCATACAAATTTAGAATATGATAAAAAAGAAATGTATAAATATTTTGATAACTTATTAAAAGAAATCAGTATTGAATACAGAACGACTACTATTAATTTTGCAAACTATCCTTATATAATATTTGTATCATCCAAAATTATGGAAATGGATTCAACAGAACAAAATAAAGTTGCACTATATTTATTTAATACTATAAATTCTAAAATAAAAAAATACAAAAATCTTGACAATACAGAACAAATGTTTTAAAATATATGCAGATAAAAAGGATGTGAAATCATGGAAGAAAATAAATTAGCAGTTCAAAATGAATTAACTAATGAAGGTATAAAAAATTTAATATATACAATAAGAGTAAAACAAGTTATGTTGGATAGTGATGTTGCCATGTTATATCATTATCAAACAAAAAGAATAAATGAAACTGTAAGTAGAAATAAACAAAGATTTCCTGAGAAATTTTGTTTTCAATTAACAGAGGAAAAAGCTAAAAATTTGAAAATACAATCTACAATTTTAAATTTAGATCAGGAAAATAACTGGTCGCAAATTGCGACCAGTTCGAAAAATGAAAATAGCAAGCATAGAGGTAAAAAGTATATACCTTATGTGTTTACAGAACAAGGAATAGCAATGTTATCGGGCTTATTAAAAAATGATATAGCTATTCAGGTTAGTATAAATATTATGAATGCTTTTGTTGAAATGAGAAAGTTCTTAATGCTTAATGGAAAAGTATTCGAAAGATTAACGAATGTAGAATATAAATTACAGGAACATGATAAAAAATTTGATGAAGTTTTTAACCAGCTTCAGTTAGAAGAAAATGTAAAACAGAGAATATTTTTCGAAGGTCAAATATATGATGCATACAGTATCATTATAGATATTATAAAAAGAGCAAATACTAAGATTTTGATTATAGATAATTATATTGATGATAGTGTTTTAAAAATGTTAAGTAAAAAGAAGAAAAATGTAGAAGTTGTTATATTAACATCTATTAAAAGCAACATTGAACATATAGATGTTCAGAAATTTAATAAAGAATATCCTACCCTAAAAGTTGCTAAAACAAATAAGTTTCATGATAGATTTATTGTCTTAGACGATAAAGAAATGTATCATTTAGGAGCTTCTATAAAGGATTTAGGTAAAAAGTGTTTTGGAATTAACAGAATTGAAGATGTAGGAATTATAGAAAAAGTAATTAATTCATAAACGTATTAACTAGGAGACAATTAATAATTTATATACTTTTGCATTTAATAGCAATTTGAACTTGCGATTTTATGTGAAATAAAGTATAATATATGTAGATGCTTTTAGTTACCCAAAAAGGTTTATTAAATCTTGGAGGGTAAAACCTCCAAGTAATGCAAGGAGGAATGATTATGACATTATTGACATTATTTAACAATGAACTAAAAAAACTCCCATCCATTTCAGAAAATCTAAAAAATTTGATAATGATGCAAGGGTGGTCTAAAGAAAAGGCTGAGCAAGCCATTTCAATCATTCAACAGATTAAAAATGGTGACGTGATTAAAAATGATAATATAAAAGTGATTGAAAAGGGCTTATGCATATCTTACAGTTATGTAAGGTTATCTCGGTTAACAATTACCCTTTCGCCAAATGAATGTGGCATAGATTATGCAACATTTGAGCCTGAAAATATACTTCAAGGAGATAAGTACATTGAAGACTTGTTGGCTGATATAAATCGTATATCCGCAGAAGTTAAATTTTCTTTGGGCGGACATGACTATGATAATGGCGTATGCACATTTGCAATTGATTGGGAATTTTAAGTAGTAGTAAGAAATCTAAATAAGCCATATACTGACTAGTATGTGGCTTATTTAGATTTCTAATATTAATTTTTAATAGTTAGTAATGAATCAACCTCGTTAATTAATAATGCACATGTACCTAGCTTATTTAATTTATTAACATTGTCTTTAATGTCATCTACAAATAACATTTCACTCAAGTCACAATTATTAACCTTTTGAATAATTTTTACAGCATCTACTTTTCTTTCTTGAGGATAACATGAGAGAACTTCTATATCATTGCCATAATATTTACGAATAAAATTTTGTTTTGCTTTTAAATGAAATGAAAATTTCATTCCAGTTAAACAATATAGTTTTGTTCCATTATTTCTTAAAATATTAATAATTTTATACAGCGAACTTGATTTGTCACAAACTTCAATATTTTCATAAAAAGTTTCTGGATTTAAATAAGCATTTAAATAAAAATTTAAATAAGTGTCCTCGTTTTCAGAACGATGCTTTAAAAAATTTCTATCTTTGTGAATTGCTAATGTATCATCAAAATCAAAAATTGCAACTTTAATATTATCTAAATTTACATTTATATTTTTCATTATTCCTCCTTTTTTCTAAGTTTACAGATATTGATACAATTAAAAATTAATTGTATTATAGCACAACATATAAAAATTTTCTATAAAATATAAATATATAGCAATAGAAAATAGATAAAATTATTGCAAGTTATCTAAGATATGATATACTTTAGTAAATTGATTGATATTTATATCAATCGTTATGAGAAAAGCTTGTAGATAACTGTGACGTTCGATCCAAATTTTTACAGCTTACAAACTATAAAGTTTGTAGGTTGTTTTTTTAAGGTAATAGTATGGAATATGAAGAAAAAATATAAATGCAAATCATAGAAATGATTGTAGATACTTAATGTTATTGACATCACGTTTTAGTTCTATCTAAAATTTTCCAATATGTAGCAGTAGAAATCATAACTTTATTACATGAAAGGTTAAATTTGATTTATGTAAACAAAAATGATATAATTAAAATATGTAAGTATATTGAAAACATAGCAACCATAATTTATGATAGGAGGTACAAAATTATTTAAAAGTATTATTCATGTATAACCCATTGATTAACTAAAAATTTGGAGGTAGGAAGATGATTGACATTTTAAGGCCAGCAAGAGAAATTATTACTGAGTTAAATCGCTTAGAAAGCAAATATACCAAGACTTTAGTTCATGGTATAGGAAAGATACAAAATGTGTCCTTGGATAGGTTCCATTGGAATTTTAAGATTAAACTCGATAATGAAATACTGATTAATTGTTCTATACATAAGGAAGAAGATGAGAACACTTATATGTATTTTGAAGACGGGGATATAATCGAATTCTCTGGAGAGGTAAAAACCTATTTGAGAGGATTATTTCCTAGATATAATGTACAGAGTATCTATCTATATGATGCTAAATTAAGTGACGAAGAAAGGCTTTTCTCGGAAGTACTTATGTGGAATGTCAAAGTAGTGGAAAGAAATATTCTAGGAAAAGTAGCTGTTACAGTGAAAGAAGGCATAAAGGATTCGGAGATTGCCTGTATAAGTGATTTACAAGAAACTGAAAATCACTGGGTATATGGGCATTTGATAAGAAGAGAAAAGGATGTCATTTTACAACTAGATAAAATAATGGAATAGTTTAGCTAATCCAGGGTAACAATTGAATAACGTGTCAAAAGGAGATATATCAACTGATAATCTCCTTTTGGCTTATATAGGTGTTTTATTTTATAAAAATTACGCAGAATACCTTAATTACAAAACAAAGGCTTGATAAAATATAAAAAGTAAAATGAATTTGTAAGCAGTGTGTATTAGTGAAACAAACTTATATAAATTGTTTAAAAAAATTAAGAGAATTTAGAAAAAATTTAAAAATAGATAAAGATATAAAAAAAGGAAAACTATATTTTACTTGGATTAGAGATAAGACAGAAAAAATAGAAAATGAAAAAAATGAAGAATTTATATGTAACAATATGATTCAATATACATTAAAGAATTACAAAATTGATACATATACTTATGAAGGACTAGATAGAAAATTGAAAAGTATAGTAAATGATAACTACATACTAAAAAATAATAACTATATATTTAATAATATATAATATTGAAAAATTTTAATAATGAATTATTTGTTTTATCCGTATCGTCTAAAAGACCTAAAGAATACATGAAAATAGAACAAGAATATAAAAATGGAAAAATTACACTTGAAAAATGAAAAAAGAAAAAAAGTAAAATTACAGAAATAGTATAAATAGATAGTATATATAGATTTAAAGATATGATTAGATGGGCTAATATTACAAGAATGAAAAAGTAAGTATATTAAGATTAAATTTTAATGGCACTATCGGTAAAATTGATGGGAAATATTTGAGTATGATAAATGAAAAAATAGGCTTAGAACTTTTTGAATAAAATATTGACTTGATGCGTAAAATATAGTATCATAGTATTATAGAAAGCAATCATTTGAGATTGCTGTGGAAGTAACGAAAGTTCCAGTAATTGCTATGGGAGGCAACTAGTTAGAAATAATTAGTTGCCAGTTTTTTATTTTAATGTTATACTAAATAAGCACAATGTGATTAGAGGAGAATTTTATGGATATAGAGCCAATAAATATTTTTGAATATGAATATTTATAAAACATTAAATAAAGATGGAATGATTGATTTTTGTTGTATTGCTGATTATAGAAGGGATAGTATACTTTCACAAATCTTGCAAAGACAAAAAGAAAAAAGTGAAATTTCGGAAGAATATACTAGATAGTAAAAATATAAAAGCTTAGAAAAGGCAACTGATTAAAAATAATCACTTGCCTTTTATTATGTGTTGGAAAAAGAAGAGAAGGAAATCATTTTACAACTTTCTCAACTTAGCCACAAAAAAACCTTCATATAGTTTAGATGGACAAATGCATAAAGTTCCTGTAATACTGGTAGGTAATAAGATAGCCTTTGAAAAAGAAGAGGTATCAATTGGAATGATTTCAACTTGTTTTAAATCAATAAATTTTTGTAAAATTTCTTCATTCTCTTGAGATAAAATAGAACAAGTAGAATATACCATTTCATGACCAGGTTTTAATAAAGTAATAGCTTTTTGTAACAAACTAGATTGAACTTTTGAAGAACGTTGCAACAGGTCTTCTGTAAACGTAGATACTAATTTGGGATTAGAGATAGAAAGTGTTCCACTTCCGCTACAAGGTGCATCTAATAAAATCTTATCAAAAGAAAAGAAATCATCTAAAGTTCTTGCATCTTTAATCATAAAATTTACGCGATTAGCACCTTGTTTGTTTAAGTTATATTGTAATCGTTCTGCTCGAATTTTATTTTTTTCACAAGCTGTCACAAAAGCTTTATTTTTAGAAAGAGCAAGCATTTGAGTGGTTTTACCACCAGGTGCAGCAGCCATATCTAAAATATTTTCATTGTCTTTGGGAGATAAAATAAGTGGTGGTATCATAGAAGATAAACTTTGTAAATAGACTTCTCCATTTTTATAAATATCCAAATTTTTAAGTTGTTCTTCTGTCATGTTTTTCATTATGAAAGCATCTTTATACCAAGTGACTTCTTGGTATGCAATATGTAAATCATCAAAAACATGTTTAATCTGTTCAACACTTACTTTTAGAGTATTGGCTCTTAAAGTTACAGGTCTTTTTTGAGAATATCCATCAATAATTTCGGTAGTCATTTTTTCTCCATATTGTGTGATTAAAAAATCGTATAAAAATTCAGGTATATAATTTATCATAGTCTCCTCCGTTTTCTCTCTAAAAATATATAATTAAAGTTATACATATCATACTATATAACAGAGAAAAAAGCAAAATAAAAGATAATGAAAGAAAAGAAGCCATTGCATACAACTTGTTACTTTGTGTATATTCATGAAAAATTTTAGCAGAAAAAATCTATATTTTTAGGGAATTATTAGGAAAAACAGTTGATATTTTTTTTGATTTAATATAAAATCTATAAAGACTAACGATAAGGAGGATACGAATGATTACATTAGAAGAGGTTAGAAAAAATGAAGAGGTGGAAGCCTTAATTTTAGGAGCACAAAAGCAACTAGATGGCCTTCGGATATACAGAACACAGTCATAGACATATATCGATTGTTTCAAAAAGGGCAGGAGATATATTAAGTAAATTGGGATATCCAGAAAGAACCATAGAACTTGCAAAAATTGCAGGATATTTACATGATATTGGAAACTGTGTTAACAGGGTAGACCATGCCCATAGTGGAGCAATTATGGCATTTAATATTTTAAAAGATATGGGAATGCCAGTAGAAGAAAGAACAGAAATTATGATGGCAATTGGAAACCATGATGAAAAAACAGGAACAGCAGTAAGTGATATATCGGCAGCCTTGATATTAGCTGACAAGTCAGATGTGCATAGAGATAGAGTGACGAATCAAAATTTATCTACATTTGATATCCATGATAGAGTAAATTATGCCGTAACCAATGCAAATTTAGAATTAGATAGTGAACAAAGAAAAGTAATATTAAATTTAACAATTGATACAAAATTATGCCCAGTACTAGATTATTTTGAAATTTTTATGGATAGAACAATGATGAGCAAATATGCAGCAAAATATTTAAAAATCTGGTTTGAATTAGTAATTAACAATACAAAATTGTTATAAGAAGATAAGATATATAATAATAAAGATGATAAATTTTAAAAGTTTATGTAAAAAAATAAGGAAAGGAAAGAGAACAATGAAAAAAATAAAAATAATCACAATGATTGCACTAATCATTCTAATTACAATGGTTTCAATTTTTGGAGTATATACACAAGTACAAAATAGAATGGAAAACCAAGTAAGAGACTATGCCTTAGATATGGATTTAGATGGTGCTAGATATATAAGACTAGCTATTAATAAAGAAAGTACAGAAGTTATAAAAGATGCTAATGGTAATGAAGTAGAAACAGAAGAAGAAATGACAGATGAGCAATTAGCAGAAAATGGATATACAAAAGAAAATGTACCAAATAATTCCGAAGATGTTTTAACAGTAGAAAATTATGAAAAAACCAAAGAAATTATTGGGAAAAGATTAAAAGCACAAGGAATAGGAGAATATGAAATATCTGTTGATAATGAAACAGGAGATATTTTAGTTCAAATACCAGAGAACAATAGTACAGATAGCTTTGTAAGTAATATCAGTACAGTTGGAAAATTTGAAATTATAGATTCTAATACAAAAGAGGTATTAATGGACAACCATGATATAAAATTAGCAAATGTTATGTATGGATCAAGTTCTTCAACATCAAATGGAACAGCTGTATATTTAAATATAGAATTTAATAAAGAAGGTACTAAAAAATTAGAAGATATTAGCAATACATATGTGAAATCTGATGAAGATACAACAGATACCACATCTGAAGATAGTAATACGACAAACACAGAAGCAGAAAATACTACGTCTACTGAAACCAATACAGAAGAAGATACAACAGAAACAACCAAAGAAATAACTTTAAAAATTGATGACCAAGAAATTATGACAACAGACTTTGATGAGCCAATAAAAAATGGTAAATTACAACTATCTATCGGAAGCGCAACAACAGATGCTAGTGCTTTTCAAGATAATATAAAGCAAGCTTCTGCGATGGCAAGTGTATTAGATTCTGGGAATTTACCAATACAATATGATGTACAATCAAATGAATATATTTTATCAGATATAACAATTACACATATCGAATATCTAGCATGTATTGTGGCAATGGTTCTTTTAATAGGATTTATTATATGGATAGTTCGATATAAAGTAAATGGATTTATATCAGCGATTGCGTTTATTGGATTAATTAGTCTATATTTATTAGCTATTCGATATACAAATGTAAGTGTATCGATTCAAGGAATTGTAGGAATAGTTGTAACAATCATATTAAATTATATATTTATTCATAAAATGTTATCAACGATTAAAAGAAGTGAGAATAGTAAAGCACTAAGTACTGTAAAAGAAGCAATAAAAGAAAGTTATAAGGAATTCTTTATAAAATTAATACCAATTTGCTTATCTGTGATTACATTTTGTTTTATAAATTGGACAACAATTAGTAGTTTTGGAATGGTAATGTTCTGGGGAATTGCATTGATTGCCTTATACAATTATGTAATGACAGCAACAATGTTAAAATTAAAAGCAGAAAAATAGGAGGTATTTACAGATGAAACAATTCATAAAAAGTAAGCAACTAAAAATCATATTAATTGCATTGGTAATCATTGCAGGAATTGTCATGATTGCAGTAAAAGGGTTTAATTTTGATTTAAAATATCAAGATACACAAAGAGTAGAATTATATTTAAAAATAGAATTTAATATATCTGACATTAAAAATATAACCAATGAAGTATTTCAAAATCAAAAAGTTATGATACAAAAAGTAGAAGTATTTGAAGATTCAGTTTCTATTACAACAACTTCTATCTCAGATGAACAAAAAAGCAATTTAGTAACAAAGGTTAACGAGAAGTATGGAACAGAATTAACAGCAGAAGATATAACCATAGAAAATATAGGACATACAAGAGGAAGAGACATTATCAAACCATATATTGTTCCATTTGCTATTGCAATTGTTGTGGTATTAATCTATTTAGGAATCCGTTATTATAAATTAAGTACAGCAAAAGTAATTGCCAAAAGTATAGGAATTTTATTATTAACACAAATAGTACTATTTAGTGTAATTGCCATTACAAGAATTCCAATTGGAAGATTAACAATTCCGATGGTAATATTAGTATATTTATTAACCTTATTTGGAATAACAAACAAATTTGAAAAAAACTTGGCTAAAAAGAAATTAGAAAAAGAAAATAAAGATAAAAGTAAAAAGAAATAATTACTAATGAAATAGATAGCAATAAAAGAGATATAAAAAAGAATTAGCATGAATGTATGAAATGCTAATTCTTTTTTTATTGAATAGGAAATTGCTTTTTCCTATTAAACAAAAAAACTACATTGCACAGAAAAATTGCAAAGCAATTTTTCGCGTCGACAAATCTTTACGCTTCATTGAGAACTTAAATATATATAGTTAAATTAGAAAAGTAGATAAAAGTTCTCGCGAAGCGAGATTTGTCCGAAAACAACCAGTTAGAAGTTATACATACAATATTTTTATTTCAAAGTAACAACCGTAACACCCATTTCTCCTTCACCAAAAGTACCTAGTCGGAAAGATTTTACATGAGCATTTGTTCTTAAAAATTGGTGAATACCATTTTTTAATTTGCCAGTACCTTTCCCATGAATAATTCGAACGGTTTCCAATTTAGCTAATGCACAATCATCTAAAAATTTGTCTATTACAAAGTTTGCTTCTTCTATATTCATACCGATTACATTAATTTCTGGTTTTATATTTCTACTTTTAGAAATATGTGAAGAAGGTATTGTTTTAGAAACATTTTTGTTTTTAGGTGCTTGTAAAACAGTTAAAGGTAAATTCATTTTTATACTACCAACTTGTACCTGAACTTCATTATTTTTAGAAATTTTTGAAAGAATAACACCATTTTGGTGTAAAGAGGTTATAAAAACTTCTTTTCCTGGTATTAAATCCTCTTTAGGAAGCAAATTGGTACTTACAGTTGTATCAAGAGAAATCGTTTCTAATTGAATATCTCTAATTTTTTCATTCAAAGTATTTCTTAAAGAATGTATTTCTTTAGAATCTTTTATATCAGAGAGTTTCTTAATCATTTCATTGGCAGTCTCTTTGGCTTCTAATAAAATGTTTCTAGCCTCAATTTTAGCATTATTAATGATTTCTTTTTCTTGTTTTTCTTTTTTACTTACTTCATTTTGCAATGTTTCTTTTAATATAGCAATTTGTTTAGATTCAATTAAAATTTTTTCTTTTTCTTGTTCAATGAACTGCTTATCATCATAAATACTTTTTAAAAGTTCTTCAAAAGTAATATCATTGGAAGACATTAATTTCTGAGCTTTTTCAATGATAGAAACATCTAAACCTAATTTTTTACTAATTTCAAAAGCATTACTTTTTCCAGGAACACCAATTAATAATCGATACGTAGGAGATAAGGTCTGAACATCAAATTCAACAGAAGCATTTTCAAACCCAGGAGTTATCATAGCATATTGTTTTAGTTCTTGATAATGTGTGGTAGCGATTGTAAGGCTACCAGAGGTTTTGAAATAATCTAATATAGAAATAGCTAAATTCGCACCTTCTACTGGATCAGTTCCAGAACCTAATTCATCTACTAAAATTAAAGAGTTTTCATTTGCATGTTTGGCAATATCCACAATATTGTGCATATGAGAAGAAAAAGTGCTTAAAGAATCTGCAATACTTTGGTCATCACCAATATCTGCGAAAATATGCTCAAATACAAAAACACTAGAACCTTCATCAGCAGGAATATTTAATCCACTACAAGCCATGCAAGTAAGAAGTCCAACCGTTTTCAAGGTAACGGTTTTTCCACCAGTATTAGGACCAGTAATCAATAAGGTAGAAAAATCTTTTCCTATTTCAATGGAAATAGGGACGACTTTATTTTTATCAATTAGCGGATGTCTTGCATTGATAAAATGAATTTCCTTCTTAGAATGAATCGTTGGTGTAATACCTGAAATAGCTTTAGAATATTTTGCTTTAGCAAATATAAAATCTAAAGTACCGATTAGTTCAACATCTGTTTTTAATTCTTCTATATAAGGATAGAAAAGAGAAGTTAATTGTTGTAAGATTGTTTCAATTTCAATTTCTTCTTCTAATCGTAATTGATTGATTTCATTATTTAATTCAAATATAGAAAGGGGTTCAATAAACAAAGTAGAACCAGCATTAGAAATATCATGTACAAATCCTTTTACTTGACTTCTATATTCTTCTTTGATAGGAATGACAAATCTATCATTTCGAATAGTTACGACATTTTCCTGTACATATTTAGCAAAAGAAGAAGAATGAAGCATCGAATGTAATTTTGTACGAATGTCTTGTTCTAAGTTTCTAATTTTTTTCCTGATTTTCTGCAATTCTGGAGAGGCCTTATCATCTATGGTATTTTCATCAATAATAGAAGAGGTGACTTTGGAAATAACCCCTTCATTAGTATACAAATTAGAAAATAACCTATCTAGAATTGGAAAGTCATTTTTATCTATATAATCTTTCACATAATACGTTTTTAAATTTTTTGAACAGATAAAAACAGTATTTAAATCTAATAAGCCTTTTATGGTCAAGTTTTGAGAGCTTTCTAAATGAATTAAATATACGTGAATATCTTGGATGTCACAAAATGACGGTGTAGAATTTTTGTATATTAAATTGACAGCCTCTTCTGTTTCAGCTAATTTTTGTTTTACCATATCAGCTGTATCATATATTTGTAAATTCATAGCAAGTTCTTTTCCTAAATTGGTAGAACAATACATACTTAAATTTTCTAATACTTTATTAAATTCTAGTTTTGAGATATAATGCATATGCATATACATAAGTCCTTTCATATAGATATATTGTTAAAATAAACATAATATATATAAATTATACAAGGATTTTTTGAGATAGTCAATGAAAATACTAGTAATGCGTTCAGTAAAGTGATAACAAGGATATAGAATAGAGATAGAAAGAAAAATAATAAGAGGATATAAAAAATAAAACTTTATATCCTCTTGTTTATATTAGTCATTTTTATCGTTTTCTTTCTTTTCTTTAGGAATAACAATATTTTTAGGCTTTTTATCATCAGTAGTTTGTGGTTTTATAGGACTGATATGATTATGTACAGGTGAGATTTCTAAATCATCTTCATTACCTGATATAATTTCTATTTTTTTATCTTCACTCATAGGAATTCCCTCCTTAGTATTTTTTTATATAGTAGCATATAAAATGAAAAAGTGCAAGATTTGATTTAAAAGCTGCAAGGTCATTTTATGAAAAAGCGTTAAATATGGAATAAGCTTGTAAAAATTGATATTTTGTGCTAAAATATAAAGTATGTAGTTAATACATGGTAACCCCATAACGAATTTACTATTAAGGAGGTAATACAAAATGATCGGATTTGGAAAATTTGGAAAACGGGGTAAAACGGGGATATATTCTTTGAAGGATGAACGGTTAAAGTTCATCAACCCAGGCGAGTACGGGTTCTTTGATAAAGTTCTTGCTTATGATGTAAAAAATGCAAGAATTAATGACTTTATTAACATTGTAGAAATTAAGTGCTTTATCGAAGCTGTAAGAGAAGTCCAAAATGCAGAACTTACAGCATTTTGGGCACCTATCTATGCCCCCTCTTTAGAGGGGGATAAGGTGTTTTTTGAAATAGGAAAACCACCAGCGTTTAATCATCCCTTTAATTTCTGGAAGGAAAAGGCAGAAGAGATGCCTGCAGTGGAAGGAAGAAAGTGGATAGTGGGGTCGGAATATCGATACTATGCATTTTTAGTACATCTTTTTAACAAGATGTTGGAAAACGGATGGGAAATTGATAAAGCTATGAAGACAGTTGCTATTAACTCGGAAGAGCTAGAATATTTCTTACACTCAAACCCATCTAAAACTGGAAGCAAAGAGACTTGCGGCTTTTATGACCTTTTAAATTGTCGCAAATTTTTAACTTGTACTAACAAAGATGTAGGGGGCTTCTGGCTTGGTTCTGGTTCCTACTATCGTAACCATTATCCACTGGCTAATCTCGAACATAGTACAGAGTGGGGGAAAGGTGAACTCAGTGCTGATGAAGGAGTAGATGACGTTTTAGGATGGTTAATCATTCCGATGTAAAATACCCGTTTAACGATGGGATTTGCTAGTAGCAAGTCCTATCGTTTTTATGAGAAAGGAAAAATGTAATGAATAATATATAAAAATCAATTAAAAATAATACCAAAATAGAAAATACATAGAGTTATGTAGACAACTTAATTTTATAAAATCATATTATAATAACAAGTTATATTGGGATAGATAAATAGAGTGAGGTATAAAACATCCAAAGTTTTACAATTAGCAATAAGAAAAGCAATACAAAAATTATTATATTTTGAAATGAATGGGACTAAATAATTTATTGAGATTGATAAAAAAATTATGGGAGATTTTGAAGAAAAAATGAGAGATAAAAACTTTTTATGCTAATTGCAATAGTAGCAACAATCCTCTAGATGACTTCGACACTAATAATAGTGTTAGATGACTTATGTTCTAATATTAAATTAGAGTATATATTAAAGGTAAAAGGAAGTTTATTCCTTCTAAAAAGTTTAAGTAATTATAAATTAAATTTTTTATTATCTTAAATGTGAAAATAAAGTACATACCACAGTTTATATCAAATAAGTTAATTTTTAAAGTATAAAACATTATAAATTCACATAAAAACATTATAAAGTCACATAAAATCCTTCAAAACCCTTGACACGACAAGCTTTTTTTGACATAATATATAATAAATTTAAATAAAGAAAAGTAGGGAAATATATGGAAATAGAAAAAACAAAAGCCATTATTGAAGCCATATTATTTGCAGCAGGAAGAATTGTAAAAATAAGTGAATTGATGTTGGTTTTAGAAAAAAATGAAGAAGAAATTCATACAATTGTAAAAAGTATGCAAGAAGATTATAAAGCAAATCATAGAGGAATAGAAATTATACAAGTAGAAGATGGATATCAATTAGCAAGTAAGAAAGACTTATATGAATATATATATCCGATTCTAGATAAAAGAACAAAGCCAAGCCTGTCAACAGCGGCATTAGAAACCTTATCTATTATTGCATATAATCCAAGAATCACAAGAGCAGAAATTGAAGCAATAAGAGGGGTATCAGCAGATGCTTGTGTATATAAACTATTAGAATATGGATTAATAGAAGAAGCAGGGAAAACAGATTTACCTGGAAAGCCAATGTCCTATAAAACAACAGAAGAATTTTTAAAAATGTTTGGATATACTTCATTAAAGGATTTACCAGAATTACCAAGGTATAAATTAGATAGTAATCAACAAATTGTGATTGATGACTTAGTAGAAAATGAAGATAATTCACATATAGATGAGGAAAATATCAATACACCTCATAGTAAAATAGAGGCTCCAATGCCCGAAAGGGAAGGGGAAGAATAATTTTTAAAAATAAAATTTTAGTATGAGGAGAGATTGAATGATGAAAAATGATAAAGAATTTGTAAAAGATATTACGAATATAGATGAAAATTTTCCACAATGGTATACAGACATTGTATTAAAAGCAGAATTAGCAGATTATACAGATCTAAAAGGATTTGTTGCCATTAGACCTTATGGATATGCTATATGGGAAAATATACAAAATTATGCAGATCAAAAATTTAAAGAGCATGGGGTAAAAAATATATCTATGCCAGTATTAATTCCAGAAAGCTTATTAAATAAAGAAAAAGACCATGTAGAAGGATTTGCACCAGAAGTTGCATGGGTAACCATTGGAGGAGGAGAAAAGCTAGAAGAGAGATTGTGTGTAAGACCGACTTCTGAAACCATTTTTTCTACGATGTATTCTAAATGGTTAAGTTCATGGAGAGACTTACCATTTTTATACAATCAATGGTGTAGTGTGTTAAGATGGGAAAAAGAAACAAGACCATTCTTACGTTCAAGAGAGTTTTTATGGCAAGAAGGACATACCATTCATGAAACAGCAGAAGAAGCAAAACAATTTACATTAGATATGTTAGAAGTATATGCAGATGTTGTTGAAAATTTATTAGCAATACCAGTATTAAAAGGACAAAAAACGAAAAAAGAACAATTTGCAGGAGCAGAAGCAACGTATACAATTGAAACATTGATGCATGATGGAAGAGCTTTACAAGGAGGAACTTCACATTATTTTGGTCAAAATTTTACAAAACCATTTGAAGTAAAATTTCAAAACAAAAATGGAGAACAAGAATATGCTTATCAAACTTCATGGGGAATTAGTACAAGATTAATTGGAGCAGTTATTATGGCACATGGAGATAATAGAGGATTAAAATTACCACCACTTGTTGCACCAATTCAAGCAGTCATTGTACCAATTGCACAACAAAAAGAAGGCGTATTAGAAGAAGCTAATAAATTAAAAGAAAGACTAAGTAGAAAATTCAGAATGGAATTAGATGATAGAGATAATTATTCTGTTGGATATAAATTTAATGATTGGGAAATGAGAGGGGTTCCTGTTAGAATAGAAATGGGACCTAGAGATATCGAAAAGGGAGAAGCTGTTTTCGTTAGAAGAGATACTTCAGAAAAGATTTCTGTTAAATTAGAAGAAATTGAAGAAAAATTAGACCAAGTATTGAAAGATATCCAAGCATCTATGTATGAGACATGTAAAAAGAGAATGGAAGAAAAAACAACCATTGCACACAACATGGAAGAATTAAAGGAAAACCTAGAAGAAAACCAAGGTTTTGTAAAGACTATGTGGTGTGGAAGTCAAGAATGTGAGGATAAAGTAAAAGAGGAAACAGGAGCACCATCAAGATGTATGCCTTTTGAGCAAGAGCATTTAGGTGATACTTGTGTATGCTGTGGAAAACCAGCAACGAAAATGGTGGTTTGGGGAAGACAATATTAAACACTATAAAAACGGAGAAATTGTAAAGCATATAACTTCACAATTTCTCCGTTTCTGTCAGTAAAAATAAATATTTTGCTGTTTCAAATCTTCCATGCAAAGATTTTTTATCCACTCAGGAATTTCTGAGAGAAAGTAAAGGTGTTGATGAATCAACATAGCAACAGATTTCTTTCTCCCATTTAAGCTATAGAAAACTTCATAAATCCCGGCAGCTTTATGCGGGTTAAGCTTGAATAAGGGGGTGTTAAATTCATCGCCCGTTAAAATATTTATTGCATCAAACGTTCGCCGAACGAGCATGTTAACCTCTTTGCTATTAAGAGCATTGAGGATATCTTTAGAGATGTTTAATCCCCCATCATTGTCGACAGTTACACATCCAAGTCCATCAACTGTAAAAGATAAATTCGTAATAGAAACTTTCCGCATAGGATTCTCCTTTCTGAAAAGAAAACATTGTTCTTAAGTTAAATATTATTATATCAAAAAAATAATAATAAGTAAATAGAAATTATAACCTTTTCAGAAACTCTTTTCTCGTTTTTTTTCAATTAATTTTCTATCTTCATCATCTAAATTTTCTAAGGAAAATTCAAGCAATTCAATAACAGCTTTATTAAAAGAAATATTTTTCAAATCTGCTAAAATTTGAATATCATTAACTAAATTTTCTGGTAATCTTAGAGTCTTAGTGATACCACTATGATTTCTAGGTATTTTTAATTTTTGCAAAATAATCACCACCAATCAATATGATATGTTTATTACAAATATTTTACAATTAAAAAAGAACGAAATATGCACCTAAAAGTACTTGCAAAAAAGTTGCACTAAATGTATAATAAAAATAAAGAATAAATGTATATAAAAAATGAATGAAATATGATAAAAAACAAAGGAGAAAGTAGAATGATAGTACAAGAAACACACAAAAAAGATATGTCAAAAAAATGGGATATTAAAATTATGGATAGCACGAATACTAATATATTTGTTGATATAATTGCTCTGATAATATGTTTCTTAGTTTTGGTGGGAATGATCATTATGAAAATAACAGAGAAAAAGAAAAAATTAATGAAGATGCTACATATAAAGTTAGATATAAAAAAACAGATTATAAGAAAAACGTATTCATATGAATTAAAAAAATAAATTTGAGAAAAATATAAACAAAAATGAAATAAATTTAAAGAAAATGAATAGAAAAGATAGAAGTATATATACAAAAGATTATTTATATACATACTTCCTATATCATAAAATTAAAATTCACAATTTTTAGGTGTTCTAGGGAAAGGAATAACATCACGAATATTTTGCATACCAGTTAGGTACATAATAGCTCTTTCAAACCCTAGACCAAACCCAGCGTGGTCACAACTACCATATTTTCTCAAATCTAAATACCAGCTATAGCTGTCAATGTCCATATGTAGTTCCTTCATTCTAGATATCAATTTATCATAATTTTCTTCCCTTTGACTACCACCAATAATTTCTCCAATTCCAGGTGCTAATAGGTCAGCTGCTGCAACTGTTTTTCCATCTGGATTTTGTTTCATATAAAAAGCTTTAATTTCCACTGGGTAATCTGTGACAAATACAGGTTTTTTAAAGACTTCTTCACATAGATATCTTTCATGTTCTGTTTGTAAATCAACACCCCAAGAAACTTTGAATTCAAATTTATCATTTGCTTTTTCTAGTTCTTTGATAGCATCCGTATAAGAGATTCTAGCAAAATCAGAATGAATGACATTATTTAATCTTTCTAATAATCCTTTATCTACAAAACTATTGAAAAATTCCATCTCTTCTTTGCAATTTTCTAAAACATAAGAAAATGTATATTTAAGCATGTCTTCTGCTAAATCCATATCATCATTTAAATCTGCAAAACAGATTTCAGGCTCAATCATCCAAAATTCTGCGGCATGTTTTACTGTGTTAGAATTTTCAGCTCTAAATGTTGGACCAAATGTATAGATATTCCTAAAAGCAGTTGCATATGTTTCACCATTTAATTGACCACTTACGGTTAAATGTGCTGGCTTTCCAAAGAAATCTTTTGCGTAATCTACTTGTCCATCTTCTGTTTTTGGAACATTAGTAAGGTCAAAAGAATTTACATTAAACATTTCTCCTGCACCTTCTGCATCGCTAGAAGTAAGGATAGGGGTATGGACATAGACAAATCCTCTTTCTTGGAAAAATTTATGAATGGCATATGCAAATGCACTTCTTACTCTAAATACAGCATTAAACGTATTGGTTCTAGGTCTAAGATGAGAAATCGTTCTTAAATATTCAAAAGAATGTCTTTTCTTTTGAAGTGGATATTCTAAATCACATAGATTTAAGATTTCTATTTTTGTTGCTTGAATTTCAAAAGGTTGCTTTGCATTTTCAGTGATAACAAATGTACCAGTGACTTTTATAGAGGAACTAATAGAAAGTTTAGCTATTTCAGTAAAGTTTTCTAATGTATCACTAAATACAATTTGTACATTTTTGAAAAAGGAACCATCATTTAATTCAATAAATCCAAATGTTTTAGAATCACGAATGGTTCTTACCCAACCTTCTAAGGTAATCTCTTTGTTTGCATATTCGTTTGTATTTTTATATAAATCTTTGATGACTAATTTTTTCATAAATATGAAACCTCCATTTAAATATTAAATATAATAAAACTAACAAATGTAATTATACCCTAAAATACTTAGAAATACAACAGTTTATATAATATTCTATGGAAAAATTTAGCAAAATTGTCTCTGTTCAGTGTCTAATTCCTCAAAGGTATATGTATTATATTTTAAGCGGGTTTCGTGGGGACCGACACGTTACATATTCTTATTAAATCAGTGACAGTCCCGTGGGAACTGATTTAATTAGAATATGTAAAGTGTTGGGATAGCTAAAAATATAATACATATACCTTTGAGCAATTAGATACTGAACAAAACACAAAATTTAAAAAAGAAAAACAAAAAATCAAATATATAAAAAAATGGAAATTTCTTCTTTTTCAAAATTTAATAAAAATATCAAAAAGAGACATACTAAGAATACAAAATAAAAAAGGAGGAATTAAAAAAATGAAAAAAATATGGAATATCGTACTTATTTTATCAATTTTGTTTACTTTTATACTATTATTTAATCCAAATCCAGTACAAGCAGCAGCATTAGATGATATAGAAATTGCTACCAATAAAAATATAGTCAATCCAGGAGATACAGTAATTCTTACTATTACTTTTGGAAAACCACTAGGTGCCTATACATTTGATATAGCCTATGATAACAATTTATTAGAATATGTTGAAACAAATGGTGGGACGGCTAATGATAATGGAACAAGAGTTAGAGTGGTTTATTATGATACAACAGGTGGAACAAATCCTAAAGAAAGTATGAATATAACATTTAAAGCAAAAGAAGGAATTATCACATCTAATCCAACAGATTTAGCAGTAACAGCAGAGGGGTTATCAAATCCAGATGCGAGTGAAAGTTATGATGATATCACAACACCATTAGAGAAAAATATAGTTGTAGAACCAAAATATGAAGATTATACATTTGATTTATCTTATACAGGTGGACCAATTGTAAATGAAGAAAAAGAAATGATACTTTCTTTAACTTCAAGTATGGGAAGAAGTTATGCACATGCGAGAATCATAGCAGAGGCAACAACACCAGATGGTGGTAATGTGCAATTAAAAGGAACAGATGAAACACAAACAGAATATGACATCATTGATAGTGGTTGGGGAGATCCATCTGGATACCCAATTGGTGGACAAAATGTTAATAAAGTATTAAATCTTAGAGGAATGTTTGATAAAGCAGGAGAATATACACTTACCTTTAAATTAATTGATAGAGATAGTTCCGATACAGTGATTACAGAGAAGACCTTTACAGTAACTGTTACAGATAAAGAAACAACACCACCAGAAGAAACACCAGAAAATGGAGTAGGCGGAATAATACAAGAAGAAAATACAACAGAAGAAAATTTACCAACACAATTGCCAAAAACAGGTATGAATATATATGTTCCAATAGTAGTTGTATTCATAGCAATTATTAGTACTTTTTCATATATTTTTATGAAGAAAAAGAAACAATAGAAGGAATTTAAGTGAAAACAAAAGATAGAAAAAATAAGATAATGTATATTTGTCTTGTAATAGCAATCATAATGATGATAGTTGTATTTGTTAAACAATGGATATTAACGGAAGAAACTAAGCAAGTAGAGGAAAAAGTACAAGCAAGTTTTGTTAGTACACAAAATGAAGAAACAAAAAGTGAAGAGCAAGAAAAAACAATAACACAAAAAGAAACAATAACAGAGGAAAATAATACAACACAAGATACAGATAGTAATGAGACAGAAGAAAATATGTTAACAACATACAAAGGTTATCCTGTGATTGCCAAATTGGAAATACCGAAAATAGATTTAGAAACATATGTCATTTCTGAATATAGCAATCAGGCATTAGGGGTATCTGTTACAAAGTATTTTGGAGGAAACCCTAATGAGGTAGGGAATTTTTGTATTGCTGGACATAATTATATAACAAAAAATATGTTTCATGATTTAAAAAAATTATCTATTGGTGATACGTTTACCTTAACAGATACCCATCATCATGAAGGACTTTACAAAATATATTTAGTAGAAACTGTAAACCCAGATGAAACACAATGTTTATCACAAAAAACGAATGGAAGAGTAGAGGTAACTTTAATTACTTGTACAACGGATTCTTCTAAAAGAATCGTTGTTAAAGCAATAAAGATATAAAAAAACAAATAGGTGGTATATAGAAAGTAAATGTATAAGGAAAAAAGTTATATATTTACTTTCTTGTATTTTAAAATACATAATGAAAGGATAAGGAGCTAGTATATGTTTAAAGAAAGCCTGCGATATGGATTGTATATGGTTATCATTTTTTTGTTAGCGATATATATTTTTCAAATAAAAGAAGTACAAGCTGTTAATATAGTGGATGGAATTGAAAATTTTCCAGAAAGTTATCAAGCATATTTAAAAGAGTTAAAGAAAACTCATCCGAATTGGACATTTACAGCTTTATATACTAATTTGGATTGGGAAGAAGTGATTAAAAATGAAAATGTATTTGGGAAAAATCTAGTACCAAAATCTTATAATGACAGATGGAAAAATACGAATCCAGGAGAATATAATGTAGAAGTAGATAGTGGTTGGGTAGATTGTTCAAAACAGGCCATACTATATACAATGGACCCACGAAATTTTTTAAATGAAGTAAGAATTTTTCAATTTGAAGAATTGTCTTTTAATAGTAATAGTAATTCGAAAGAAGGAATTGAAAAAATATTATATGGTACAGAATTTTACAACCGAATTGTTACGTATTTAACATCAAGTGGAAATACCATTACAATGAATCAAACATATGCAGATTTAATATATAGTGCAGGGATTCAATCAAAAGTAAGCAGTTATCATTTAGCATCTAGAATTAAACAAGAAGTAGGACCGTTTTTATCTCATAGTTCAATTAGTGGGAAAGTAGCAGGATATGAAGGATTGTATAATTTCTATAATATTGGAGCAACAAGTTCATCAGAGCCTATGGGAGCGATTATCAATGGATTAAAATATGCAAAAGATGGAAAAGGAGCAAGTGAAGCGACAAAAACAAAATATTTCATTCCTTGGAATACAAAAGAAAGAGCGATTACTGGTGGAGGAATCTTCATTGGTTCAAGCTATATTACCATTGGGCAAAATACAATTTATTTACAAAAATTCCATGTATATGATATCAATCAAGGGGAACTATTTTGGCATCAATATATGACAAATGTATTAGCACCATATAGCGAATCAAATATTATTTATAAAGGATATGCCAATAGTAATTTACTAGATTTGAATATAAACTTTGTCATTCCTATATATGATAATATGCCTGAAATACAAGAAGAAAGTCCAGCGATTAATCCATCAGACTATGAGGAAGATAATACAAAGGTATATGCTAATGTAGAAACTACTTTAAATGTAAGAAGTGGTCCAAGTACAAGTTATGAAAAAATAATAAGTGTTTCTAAAAATGAAACAATGACAAGGATTGCAAAAGGAAAGCAAAATGGAGAATTGTGGGATAGAGTCATACTGCAAAATGGAATAGTGGGATATGTATTTCAAAACTATATAGAAGAATTACCAGATATTGAGATAGAAAAAATAGACATATCAGTAGATTATCCAGTCATTCAAAAAAATGAAATCAGTAAACTAAAAGTAGAAATTCATCCAAAAGAAGCAGAAGAACAAGCAGTAGAATATATTTCTAGTAATGAAAAAATTGTAAAGGTAGATAGTAATGGAAATTTATATGGCGTATCTTCTGGAAAAGCAACCATTACTGTACGAGCGATTTCAAATGGTGTGCAAGCAAGTATAGATATAGAAGTATATAGTAAAGTAACAGGAATTGATGTAAATACAAAAAATATAACATTACAAGAAGGAGAACAGTATCAAATAATTGCTAATATTGAGCCAGAAGATGCAAATAATAAAGTTGTACAATATATATCTGAAAATGCGAATATTGCAAATGTTACGGATAATGGACTGATGACAGCAATGAAAACAGGAAGTACGAATATACAGGTATTTTCAGAAGAAAATGAAGATATTAACCAGTCAATACAAGTAAATGTCATAGAAAAAATTGCAGAAGATGATTTAAGCTTTAGTGAAAATATACAAGTAAATGGAAACGAAATCAGTGGAATTGAAGAAGAAAATCGAACAGTTGAAAAATTGTTGGAAAATATTTTAGTAAGTGAAAAATATCAAGTGCAAATTGTAGATAAATCGGGAAATATATTAGAAAATCAAAATGTAGTAGGAACAGGTTCAAAAATTCAAATTTATACAAATGCAGAACCTAAAACATTAGTAGCAGAGTATCAAATAATCATTTATGGAGATGTTGATGGAAATGGAAAAATTAATAGTGTGGATTTACTAAAATTACAAAGACACATATTAGAAATAGAAACATTAGATTTCTTGTCTCAAAAAGCAGGAAATATCAATAAAAATGGAAAAAAACCAACATCAGTAGATTTGTTATTAATTCAAAGACATATCTTAGGATTAAAACAGATTGAGCAATAAAAAAAGCATATGTTGCTTATCATGGTTTGAAAATAAACAATTTTTATATCATAGAAAAGGAGGAGTGTTTTGAAAAGGATAGGAGTCTTTTTTATAATACTGTTTTTTATAATCAGTATAAATATCATTAGTGTTGCAATAGAAGGTGATACGAAAGAGTATATTTATTTACAGACATCAAATACAGAAATAAAAAATGGGGAAGAATTTACTTTTTCGATAAATTTGGCCAATATGGATGTAGCAGCATTTGATATCCAGATAGATTTTAATAATACTGTATTAGAATATGTTTCAGGGCCTGAAAATACCAATGTAGTAGGAAATAAAGTAAAAACCGTTTGGTATGATGAAACAGGGGGAGAAAAGCCAAAACAAAATTGCGAATTGGTAGCATATACCTTTAAAGCAAAACAGATTGAAACCGAATATATAGCCATTCAAGGAGAATTCTACAATGCAGAAGGTGTTCAAGTGCAAAATTTTACAGATGGCATTGAAATCATAGCAAATCAAGACACACAAATAGAAACAATTGAAATTTCAGAAGAAAGTCAGGTGTCAAGTAACAATTCTAGACTAAACACATTACGATTAAATCATGAAGGAATGACACCTGTATTTTCTCCAGAGATAACAGACTATTATTTTTTAACAGAAGATTTATCAGAATTAGAAGTGATAGCGATTCCAGAAAATGCAAATGCTAATATAAAGATTGCAGGAAATACGAATTTTAAAGAAGGATTAAATAAGATTACCATAGAAGTGATTTCACCAGATGAAACAAGTAAAACAACTTATACAATTTCTGTTACAAAAACGAAAAATCTAGAAACAGCAAATGCCAATTTAGAAACATTAGCAATTGAAAATGTAACATTAGAGCCAGAATTTGTAAATGATATATATCAATATGGTGCAAGTGTTTCAAATACAACTGAAAACTTAAATATTTTAGCAATTCCAGAAAAACAAAATGCAAAAGTAGAAATGAATGGGGGAGAAAACTTACAATATGGAAATAACTTGGTAAGTATTCAAGTAACAGCTGAAAATGGATATACCTTGAAACAATATAAAATAAATGTTTATAAAAGAAATGAAGAGGAACAAAAAATAGTAGAAGAACAAATAAAAAACAATGTACAAAAAGTAAATGCGATTTTAGAACAGCAGGAAGAAGAAAAACAGCAAGAACAAGGCGAAAATATTGTTGCTGAAAGCATCAAAGAAAATAAAGGGTTTATTATGTTTTATTTGTTATTTTCTATTATCATTATAACCTTAGTGATTTATAGAATAAAAAAAGAAAAAATGGATAAAAATAAGAAAAATCAAAAGAAAATAAAATAAATGCTAAAAACTATTTACGAATGAATATAAAGTTGATATAATAGGAATATAAATTTGGAGGTGATAAGGATGAAATATAGATGTATGGCATGTGGATATATTTATGATGATGAAGCAGAAGGTGTAAAATTTGAAGATTTACCAGAAGATTGGGTTTGTCCTTTATGCGGAGTTGGAAAAGATATGTTTGAAAAAGTAGAAGAATAGTTGCAATGTTTATTGCAATTATTTTTTTGAGGACATTTATTTTAACATCACACAAATTTGAAAATTTATTAAAAAGTAATCAAAATCAATAAACTTGCATACAAAAAGTGTTGCAAGTTTATTTAATATTTGGAGTTTTCTTGTGAGAATGGTGGTTAACCTGAGGTTTTCTTTCTAGAGGAGGTGGTGTAAATTTAAGTGATTGCATAAAAGAATTACTACGGTGTTTACCTGGACTAAACTGAGCAGTTTTCATGCTTTGTTGAAAGTGTTTGGCAAAACGATAGATATATTCATTTGCCTTATTTTTATCAGCTGGAATGATTATCATTTTTCCGTTTTTTCTTTAAGCTAATATAATTTCTCATTTCATCTTTTATTGATTGAGGAGAATCTTCCATAATTCCAATTATCATACCATCATCAATTGCCTGCTTAAACATAGGAATATCATTTTCTCCATTACCAATGCATATATATCCCCAAAGTGGTTGTAAAGTAGAATTTATTACTTTTACAGCAGAGCCTTTATTGATATTTCTATCAGCAATATCTAATCGATGATTTCCAGAAGAGTGATAGGGAAATTTTGTCGAACCTAAATCACTCCAGAAATCTAATTGTTTAACATAATCAGCCATATACAACATATCTTCTTTAGAACCATATAAAGCGACTTTGGTTATTGTTGGAATAGAAGCAAGTAGATCGTCTAAATTTGAATAATATTGCACGATTTTGCTTTTTTGGTAATAATCTCTTACAGCAGGAGTATCGACGGTATAAATAGTGTTTCCAGTAGTTAATCTTATATTTTCCTCAATTCTACCATGATTCATAAATTCATCCAGTATAGCTATTACTTTTTTCCTATCTAGGGTTTTCTGAATTAAAAATTTATTTTGTGAAGTAGCATAGATATTTGCACCATTATCTCCTACTAATATTTTAGGAATCATTAAACCATTTGCTTTTAAACTTTCTTCCATATCTCCAACAGTTCTTCCAGTAATAGGAATGACAATTCCATTCATAGACAAAATTAATTTTAACACGTGATCTAGTTTTTTATCTTCTAAATTGATTGTTCCATCTTTGTCTGTATAAATAATGAAATTAGGACGCTTTATTCCAAATGCGTTATTAGACATGATTATCCTTCTTTCTTGTTTTAATATTTTTGCATAAATACATATTATGCAATAAAATAAATGGGCTAATTAATTAAGCCCATATAAATTTCCATCCACTAAAAGTTTTGCTCTCTTAGCTGTTTTTTCATCAGCATGTAATGCATTTTCTAAGAAATCAGGATGATTGATTAAAAATTGTTTCATAGTCTCATCTGGATTTTCAAAGAATTTTTCTAGCATTTGTAATTGATTTTCATTAATAATCTTATTTTTATAAGCTGTTTCAAATAAAGTATTATCTACGTTTACTAAAGAAAAAGCTTTTACACCTTCAGCCTCAATTTTTTCTTTTCCACCTTGCATACGGTTAACAACCACACAAGACCAAGACATTTGACCACCAATATTTTTGATAGTAGGTATCCAAGCTCTTATATAGCTAGAAGCAACTGTTACTAAATCTGAAATATGCAATACTTTTTTGTTCTCAATATTGCTTACAGTTTCTGAAGTTTCAAATTTACTATCACTTACAACAGATGATAAGTCTTTGTAAATAGAAATATGTGGCTTGTCTAAAAGATAGGCAATCATATTAGAGAAAAACCAATCTCTTCTTTCACCACCAGAGATATAATCTATTTCTGAAATATTGATATTTTTGATAATATATTCTTTCATTGTATCAATCACATTATGGTAAATTTCATTCTCATGATATTGCTTTAATACCTTTTGAAAAACTTTTTCTGGTAAAGTAGATTTATCAGATAAACATTCATCAATGAAAGCTAATAGTTCACTAGCATCTTTTTCGCTTCCATAAACAAAATGGGTATTGATAAAATATGGACCGATTTTACCAGATGTATACCAAAATGGTTTATTTTCTTCGCAAAATCTTACAGCTTTTGTTTCAAATAAATATGACATAATATTAGACATAAAAAAATTCCTCCTTACATTTATTAGAAATATCATAATATAAAAAAGCGAATAAGTCAATTGGTAATGTCGAAATTCGAAATAAAAATTTACATAATTTTGACTTTTGCGAAAAAATTTGCTAAAATGAATATGTAACACGTAAAAGCATCCTAGTCAGAGGGATATCTGGCAGAAAGGAAAAAATGGGAGAATGTAAGAATTGTAAGGGCAGGGGGTATCTCTATGAGGAAGTACCTTATTATTCAGGGGTGCTAGGCCCTGAAGTTACCTGCCCTACCTGTGGAGGAACAGGGAAAGATAAAGTATGCCACTTGTGTAAAGGGAAAGGATACGTGTACCAAGCAGTACCGTATTACTCAGGAGCGCTAGGAACCCGAGTAACTTGCCCTGTGTGTAATGGAAAGGGGTATACGGATTAAAAAGTAAAGGTGACATCATTTTTATGGTGTTACCTTTTTACAAATTTATTTAAAAAATAATATAAGGACTTATTCTGTAAGGTCTTATGAACATAGACTAACTAGGAAATGACGAGAAGTACAAAATAAAATATGGTGGAAAGAAGGGTTTCTTATGCTGTTTTGAAGGCCAATTTAAGCAGACAGTTCCTTTTATATTTGTTAAAATAAAAATGTGTTTATTATTGACTTTTAAAGCATTTTTCTGTATAGTATTAAGAGATTAAATTAAAGGAGGAAACCATGAAACACTTAATTGATATCAAAGACTTATCAACAGATGAAATTTCTCAACTAATCGATGTTGCAAAAGATATAATTGCAAATAAAGAAAAATATGCAAAAAAATGTGAAGGAAAGAAATTAGCCACTTTATTTTATGAACCAAGCACAAGAACAAGATTAAGTTTTGAAGCTGCTATGATGGAACTAGGAGGAAATGTATTAGGCTTTTCTTCTGCAAATTCAAGTTCAGCATCTAAAGGAGAAAGTGTAGCAGATACCGTTAGAGTAATAGGAGGATATGCAGATATTATTGCAATGAGACATCCAAAAGAAGGCGCACCATTCGTTGCAGCAATGAAATCAGAAGTACCAATTATTAATGCAGGAGATGGAGGACACAATCATCCAACACAAACATTAACAGATTTATTAACCATTCAATGTGAAAAACACAGATTATCTGATTTAACAATAGGAATCTGTGGTGATTTAAAATTCGGAAGAACCGTTCATTCTTTAATCACAGCTATGTCAAGATATACAAATATTAAGTTTGTTCTAATTTCACCAAATGAACTAAAAATACCAGATTATGTAAAAACAGATATATTAGAAAAAAATCAAATAGAATATATAGAAACAAATGATATAGAAGAATATATGTCAGAATTAGATATTTTATATATGACAAGAGTACAACAAGAAAGATTTTTTAATGAAGACGATTATATCAGATTAAAAGATTATTATATTTTAAACAAAGAAAAACTAGAAAAAGCGAAAAAAGATTTATGTATCATGCATCCATTACCAAGAGTAAATGAGATAGCAGTAGAAGTAGATGATGACCCAAGAGCATGCTATTTTAAACAAGCGAAATATGGTAAATTTATTAGAATGGCATTAATCTTAAAATTGTTAGAGATACAATAATATATATAAGATGTGAAAAAATAGAAGGTAAGCATATAGGCAAATCAAAAAATTGATTTTGAAAAAGAAAGGAAAAGAAGTCAATGAATATAGATAGTATAAAAAATGGATATGTAATAGACCACATAGAACCAGGAGAAAGCTTTGAAATATACAATTATTTAAACTTAGGAGATTTAGATACATCTGTTGCAATTATTAAAAATGCAAAAAGTAATAAAACTGGAAAAAAGGATATTATAAAAATAGATGAAAACTTAGATATCAATTTAGATATATTAGGATATTTAGATCCAAAAATTACAGTAAATAAAATAAAAGATGGAAAAATCATAGAAAAATTCCATCCAGAACTTCCAGAAAAATTAATCAATATCGTCAAATGCAAAAATCCAAGATGTATTACATCAATAGAACAAGAATTACCACATATATGTGAATTAACAGATAAAGAACATGTGGTATATAGATGCAAATATTGCGAAGAGCAAGTAAATAGATAAAAGGGAAATGGGGGACTTAACTCAAAAATCCCGTTTATAAATAAAGAATAAAAATTAGTAATAAAAAATTAAAAGAAGGGAAATAGAATAAATGAAAGTATTATTAAAAAATGGACATGTGATTGATTATAAAAATCAATTAAATGATATATATGATATCTTAATTGAAAATGACAAAATTATAAAAGTGGAAAAAAACATTACTGAAACAGCAGATAAAATAATTGATTGTACAAATATGAATATGATACCTGGTATGATAGATATACATTGTCATTTAAGAGAACCAGGAGGAGAACATAAAGAAACCATAGAAACAGGTTCAAGAAGTGCAGTTGCAGGTGGATTTACAACAATCTGCCCAATGCCTAATACAAAACCAACACCAGATAATGTAGAAACATTAACATATATCATAAATGAAGCCAAAAGAGTAAATTTATGTAATGTGTTACCATATGCATCTGTAAGCAAGGGAGAAAAAGGAGAAGAATTAGTAAACTTTGAAGAATTAAGAAAAGCAGGAGCAATTGCATTTTCTGATGATGGTATGCCAGTAGTGAATAGCAAAATGATGAGACAAGCTATGATAGAAGCAGATAAATTAGGAACATATGTAGCATCACATTGTGAAGAAAAATCTGTATCAGCTGGAGCGATTAACGCAGGACCTGTTGCAGATAAATTAGGTGTGCAAGGAGTATTACCAGAAGCAGAAGAAATCATGGCAGCAAGAGAAATTGTTATATCAGAAACAAATGGTGTAAGAGGACATGTTTGCCATATTAGTACAAAAACAAGTAAAGACATGATAAGAGATGCGAAAAAAAGAGGTGTGAAAATTACTTGCGAAACTTGTCCACATTATTTCACATTTACAGTAGAGGAAGTGCTAAAATCAGGAGCCAATGCAAAAATGAATCCTCCATTAAGAGAAGAAAAAGATAAACAAGCAATTATTGAAGGATTAAAAGAAGGAACGATTGATTGCATTATCACAGACCATGCACCACATGCAGAAGAAGAAAAGAATGTAGAACTATCAAAAGCACCAAACGGAATTATTGGATTTGAGACAGCACTTTCAGCTGAAATTATGAATTTAGTAGACCCAGGACATATTGATTATCTAAACCTAGTAAGACTTACTTCTTATACACCAGCTAAATTATTACATATTGAGAATGAAAGAGGTAGTATAGAACCAGGGAAAATGGCAGATATTACGATATTTGACCCAAATGAAGAATATGTATATACAAAAGAAATGATTGTATCTAAATCAAAAAACAGTCCATTTATTGGAAAAACATTAAAAGGAAAAGTAAAATATACAATTGTAAATGGAAAAGTTGTATATGAAGGATAAAAAGGGAATTTGGGGACGGACTCAAAATTCCCGCGTTCTTAAAAACAGAATCAAAAACAAATTATTAGAGAGGTTAATTTGTTTTTGAGTAAAGGAGAGAAAGCCTTGGAAACAATATTTATACAATATCCAAAATGTTCTACTTGTCAAAAAGCCAAACAATGGTTAGAAAAAAATCAGATTTCTTTTCAAGATAGACATATTGTTTTACAAACGCCGACAGAAAAAGAATTAGAAGCATGGATACAAAAAAGTGGATATGAAATAAAGAAATTTTTTAATACAAGTCGGATTAAAATATAAAGAATTACATTTAAAAGAAAAATTACCAACCATGTCAGAGGAAGAGAAAATAAAACTACTTTCTTCTGATGGTATGTTAATAAAAAGACCATTATTAATTACAGAAAACAAAATATATGTTGGCTTCAAAGAAAAAGAATGGGAAGAATTAAAGATAAGGTAAAAACGAACTATATAACAAAATTTAAACTTTAAATAATGAGGGAAGGAATGAAAATAAAATGATAAATGCAATGGATAAATTAATTAATAAAATCAAAGAAACGAATAACCCAACCGTTATTGGTTTAGACCCTAGATATGAAATGATACCAGAATGTATTAGAAATAAGTATGAAGAAACATTAGAAGGTGTGGCAAAAGCAATCGTAGAGTTTAATAAAGCATTGATTGATGAAATTTATGATATCATACCAGCAGTAAAGCCAAATGTTGCCTTTTATGAAATGTATGGATTAGAAGGTATGAAAGCATTTGAGGAGACTTGTCATTATGCAAAAGAAAAAGGAATGATTGTCATAGCAGACCTAAAAAGAGGGGATATTGGAAGTACAGCAAAGGCATATTCAAATGCATTCTTAGGAAAAACAAAAATAGGAGAAAAAGAAGTTAGTATTTATGATGTGGATTTTGTAACATTAAATCCGTATTTAGGAATTGATGGAATCAAACCATTTATAGAAGATTGCCATAAATATGATAAAGGTGTATTTATTATTGATAAAACATCTAATCCATCTTCTGGAGAATTACAAGACTTAAAATTAGAAACAGGAGAAGAAGTATATACAAAAGTAGCAAAACTTGTGGAAGAATGGGGGGAAGAGTTAAGAGGAACGTACGGATATAGTAGTATTTCAACTGTTGTAGGAGCAACATATCCAAAACAATTACAAGATTTAAGAGAAATAGCACCACATACCTTTTTCTTAATACCAGGTTATGGAGCACAAGGTGGAAAAGCAGAAGATATTGCATTAGGGTTCGATAAAAATGGAATTGGTGGAATTGTCAATAGTTCTAGAGGATTAATGTGTGCATATAAGTCAGAAATGTGGAAAGATGTGTATGCTGAAGAAGATTTTGCAAAAGCAACAAGAGCAGAAGCGATTCGAATGAGAGATGAATTAAATCAAGCAATCAAATAGAAAAAACTAGAAATAGGATTATAGGAAGAAGTGAAAAAATGAAACCAGGGAAAGATTATATAGGTGTAGGTTGTCGGTGCATTTATCATTAATGAGAAGGAAGAACTATTATTACAACAAAGAAATAAAGAACCAGAAAAAGGATATTGGTCTATACCAGGTGGAAAAGTAGAATGGATGGAAACTTTTGAGGAAGCAGTCAAAAGAGAAGTAAAAGAAGAATGTGGTATAGAAATTAAAGTAGAAAAATTATTAGGAATTTGTAATCACATCGTTAGAAATGAAAATCAACATTGGGTGTCTCCAAGTTTTTTGTGTAGAATAACACAAGGAGAGCCTAAGATTATGGAACCCACTAAACATATAGACTTGAAATGGTTTAAGCTAGATGCATTACCAGAAAAATTAACCATTACAACACAAGATGCGGTAAATGCTTATGAAAATAGAAAATCATAAAGGAGGTAAAATATGCCAAAACAAGTATTAGCAAAATTAGTGCAAAAAGAAGAAATCATTGAAGGAATTTACAAATTTAGTGTAAAAGCAAGTGAAATTGTAGAAGATGCGAAACCAGGAAATTTCATTGAAATTAGAGTTACAGACCAAGTAGAACCATTTTTAAGAAGACCAATTAGTATCTACAATCTAGACAGAAAAAATGGGATTTTAGAATTTATTTTCCAAGTAAAAGGAAAAGGAACGCAAATTTTATCTAGAAAAGAAATTGGTGATAAAATAGATGTAATCGGTCCATTAGGGTATGGAACATTTAAAACAGATAAATATCAAAAATTGGCAGTAATTGGTGGAGGGATTGGAATATTCCCATTATATGAACTTTCTAAAGAAGCAAAAGCTAATAAAAAGGAAGTATCTTGCTATTTAGGTTTTAGAAATCAAGACTTTGTCATGTTAGAAAAAGAATTTAAAGAGGTTACAGACAAATTAATCATAACAACTGATGATGGAAGTTATCAAAATAAAGGATTTGCTATTGATTATTTAATGGAAGATATGAAAAAGGAACAATATGATTGTATATATGCTTGTGGACCACTTCCTATGTTGAAAGCTGTACAAAAATATGCTCTTGAAAATAACATAGAATGTCAAATATCTTTAGAAGAAAAAATGGGATGTGGATTAGGTGTGTGCTTAGGATGCGCAGTAAAGACAGCCAAAAGTCCAAAAGATGCACCAGAATATTTCCATGTTTGCAAAGGTGGACCAGTATTTAATGCAAGAGATGTAGAGATATAATCCGAAAAAATGGTATAAAAGTAAAGAATTTTTAATTTGACTCAAAAATTAAAGAATAAGAGAAAGAGGAAAAAAATGCCAGGATTTACAATACATATTGCGATTGCAAAAGAATATATAAAAAAACATAAAACAGAAATACATAATATAGATGAATTTATAGAAGGATCTATTGCACCAGATTATATACCAATCATCAATAAAAAAATCACAAAAAGTATGACACATTATGGCTTTTGGGGCGATTGGACAAGAGATGACCAAATGATTCATTTAGATAAATTTCTAGAAGATGAAAAAGTAGATTTTAATACAGATTACTGGAAGGGATATTTTATCCATTTATTAGCAGATGATTATTTTGATAGAATCTATTTTCGAGAAGAGGCAAGACAAGCTAAAAAAAATCAAGAGACATTTCATGAAGATTATGATTGTTTGAATGAAGAAATTATAAAAAGATATGATGTAGGAAAGATAGAAAAAATTGATAAATATATGAAAAAAATAAAAAAAGAGCCGAAATATTTAAAGCTAGAAAAAATCGTACAATTTATCGAAGAAATGTCAAATATAAATATAGAAGAACAAATAGGAAGTAGTTGAGTTATAGAAGAATCTTTGATTTTTCCTATAACAGAGCAAAAAAGATAAGACAAATAAAAAATGTAGAAGAAAGGGATGAAACATATGAATACAAAAGTGAATTTTGCAGGAATTGAAATGAAAAACCCAGTAACGGTTGCATCTGGTACTTTTGGATATGGAAGAGAATATGCAGATTTTTTTGACTTGGGAAAATTGGGAGCGATTATCACAAAAGGAACTTCGCTAAAACCAAGAAATGGAAACAAGCCATCAAGAGTATGTGAAACACCAAGTGGAATGTTAAATAGTATTGGACTTCAAAATCCAGGAGTAGAGTATTTTGCTAATAATGATTTACCATTTTTAAGAAAGTTCGACACAAAAATTATTGTGAATGCATGTGGAAGTTCAGTTGATGAATATGTAGAATTATGTAAGATATTAAATAATATGGATATAGATGGTGTAGAATTAAATGTATCTTGTCCAAATGTGAAAGAAGGTTGTATGGCATTTGGTAGTACTTACGAAGGTGTAAAAAAAGTAACCAGTGAAGTAAAAAAAGTCTTAGATAAACCACTAATTGTAAAATTAACACCAAATGTAACAGATATTGCAAGTATTGCCAAAGGTGCAGAAGAAGGTGGAGCTGATGCTGTTTCTTTAATTAATACTTTATTAGCCATGAAAATTGATATTTATAAAAGAAAACCAGTTCTTGCGAATAATACAGGTGGATTATCAGGACCAGCTATTAGACCAGTAGCTGTTAGAATGGTATATCAAGTGGCACAAGCAGTCAATATTCCTATTATGGGATTAGGCGGAATTGTATCAGGTGAAGATGCCATAGAATTTATGTTGGCAGGTGCAACAACTGTTTCAATAGGAGCAGGTAACTTTATAGATCCATATGCAAGTGTGAAAACAGTTGAAGGAATTGAAGAATATATGAGAAAATGTCATATAGAAGATATTAATGAGATTATTGGAAAAGTAGAGATGAATTAGAAAAAACATACATAGAAAAGGTGATCACATGAAAAAATTAAAAAAAATTATAATTATACTTTTTTCGATTTTATGTATCATAATAACAGTAATGATAGGCTATAAAATTTATGAATATTGTACTGAATTTCGATTAGATAATGTGGATAAGTATTTAGTGAGAACTAATATGAATAAATCAATAGGAGGGAGTCAAGATAATATATACTATGGAATTGATTTGGGAAAGGCAAAAATTACTAAATATGATGAATTTAATGGGATGAGATTTATACATAACCGAAATTTATCAGAAAATGAAGTGGACGAATTAAGAGTATTATTTAGCAAAGAATCATTAGAAACGTATCGTGAAGAATATATTAGGGATAAAGAAAAGCAAAGAGCAAAAAATGAACGGAAAAATTAGTCCTGCTGATATGGCAACTTCTTATACAGTCGAAAATATGGATTATGGAGAAATAGCAATGTATAATACAAGTTTCCAAGACACATTTTTAAATTTAGTAGAAGAGTGAAGATAAAATTTCATGATAAAATAAAAAAGAATACTTGAAAAGTATTCTTTTTTGGTATAGAATAAGAAAGGTCGAGCAAGACCAAAAAATAAAAGTCAAAGACTTTTAAATATAAAGGAGGAATTTTTATGTCAATAAAACTAGGAATCAATGGTTTTGGAAGAATTGGAAAATTATCATTCCAAGCAGCATTAGCAAAAGAAGGAGTAGAGGTTGTAGCAGTAAACGACCCATTTGTTACAGCAGATTATATGGCATATATGACGAAATATGATACAGCACACGGAAGATTTAATGGAACAATAGAAGAAAAAAATGGAAACTTAGAAGTAAATGGAAAAGAAATAAAAGTATATAACGAAATGGATCCACACAATATCCCATGGGGAGAATTAGGTGTTGAATATGTATTAGAATGTTCAGGTGTATTTACAACAATGGAAAAAGCACAAGCACATATTGATGCAGGAGCAAAACAAGTCGTAATTAGTGCACCTTCAAAGGATGCTCCAATGTTTGTTATGGGAGTTAACAATACAGAATATAAACCAGAAATGAACATTGTATCAAATGCATCATGTACAACAAACTGTTTAGCACCACTTGCAAAAGTTATTAATGATAACTTTGGTATTACAGAAGGATTAATGACAACTGTACATGCAACAACAGCAACACAAAAAACAGTTGATGGTGCTTCTAAGAAAGATTGGAGAGGTGGTAGAGCAGCTGCTGCAAATATTATTCCATCTTCAACAGGAGCAGCAAAAGCAGTTGGAAAAGTTATTCCATCATTAAATGGAAAATTAACAGGTATGTCATTCAGAGTACCAACAGTTGATGTTTCAGTTGTTGACTTAACATGTAATTTAGCAAAACCAACAACAT
>CALXQV010000022.1 GCA_944390535.1 uncultured Clostridia bacterium
ATGTTTGATAACAAAATGGTACAGTCGAATATGCTCCATTTTGTTATCAATAGTTGATATTTGATAACAATAAACGGTTTAATTGATAACATTTTGGAGCCTATTCTTCTGTACCAATATCATTTAAAATTGCTTTTGCATTTTGGTCAGGCATTCCGAATCTTTGTGATAAATATCTAAGTGATGCTGCTAATTCTCCATCTGGTGAGTTGTTTTTATTGTGATTTTTATATTTTCCAAACCACAATTTACTTAGGTTGTCTAATTTTTTATGGTTTAGAAAATTTATAATGTATTTTTACTGTTTTATCTTGAAATATTTCTACTTTATCAATTAGTTTTATTAGTATTTCTTTTGGAACAACTTTGAAACTTGCTATTTGCTCTAGTATATTATAAAACTCATTACTGTTTTTTCCTTCTTGTTCTAAACTAGCCTTTTGCTTTTGCAAACTATTAATTTCACTATTTAGTTGTTCCTTTTCCTTGTTATAATCTTCATACATACTGTCAAAGTCATCTTTTGTAATATTTCCTTTTTTCCAGTCCTCATACAAAGATTTCCTTAAATCTAATATTTCTTGTTTTCTACTTTCTTTTTGTTTTATTACTTCTTGTATTGTATTGTCTATTTTTAAAGTAGGTTTTTTTATTGTATTTAAAAACTTATTTTTATTTTTTATTGCTTTTTTAGATATAGCTTTCAAATCATTAATCACTAATTTATTAATCTCTTTTTCTAGTATAGCATGTCTTTTGCATTTATGAAATCTGGAATAATTAGAACATAATGTAATAAATTCTTTTTTCCCTTTTCTTTTTTCTCTTCTAAATGTAATCGACATTCCACAATCCCCACATACAAGTATGCCACCTAATAAATGTTCTGTTTTATTTATTGTCTTTCCGTAAGCCTTTTGTTTTAATAATTCTTGAATTGTTTCAAATGTTTCCTTATCAACTATTGGCTCATGTGTGTTTTCAGCAATTATCCAATTGCTTTTTGGTAATTTTTTATGTTTTCTTACTTTATAGGTTATCCTCTCACTTTTCCTTTGAGCTATATTTCCAATATATGTAGGATTGGTTAGTATCCATTTAATCGTTTCTGCTCTCCAGACATTATGAACCATATTCACATTCTTATAATTTGAGCCTTTTTGCTTTTTATATACTGTAGGACAAGGAATTTTTTCATTATTTAAAGTTCTCATTATTTCTTCTGTTCCAATTCCTTTTACTCTCATATTAAAAATTCTTTTGACAACTAAACTAGCCTCTGGGTCAATAATAAGTTTATTTTTATTATGTGGGTCTTTAATATAGCCATATGGTGCAAATGCTCCTATAAATTGTCCGTTTTTCCTTTTAGCATTAAAGGTACTTCTTATTTTTCTTGAAACATCGGCAGAATACATATCATTTATAACACTCTTAAATCCTGTTAGCTGGTTATTACCATTATTTTTATTAAAAGTATCAATATTATCATTAATTGCTATAAACCTTACATTTTTTACAGGGAAATATTTTTCAATATAATGTCCTGTTCCTATATAGTCTCTCCCTAATCTTGATGTATCTTTGACAATAACCATATTTATATTTCCGTTTTCTATGTCCTCTAACATTTTTTGGAAAGCTGGTCTATCAAAATTAGTTCCTGTATAGCCATCATCTACATATTCATCATATAAATCCCAGCCCTTATCTAATATGTATCTAGTTATGTATTCTCTTTGATTTATAATACTTTCAGATTGCTTATTATTTTCATCTTCCTTTGAAAGCCTTAAATACATTCCTACTTTATAATTTCTAGTATCAGTTTTATAGTTATCACTTTCAAACACTTTTCTTACTCCTTCCTTTATTTTCTTAGTGATAACTATCTGCTACAAATATTTTAAATCTTTTTTTTGATTTTGTCCATCAAAACAAGGATTATTTTTTAAATAACTTTCTATTGCCTTTTTTAAAACTTCTTGAAAATCGTCTCCATCTTCCAAATATTCACTTTTCAATAAAATACATTGTTCTTTCATGTTACCTCTTTTCCAAAATCGTCTTTGTAAAACTTATTCTAGTAAAGAGAAAAAATGCAAGTACAAAAAATATGAGCTTACATATAAAAAACTCTTTTTTTCCTTTAGTCAATATCTTGACAAAGTTCGATTTTTTTATATGCAAACCCATATCATATTATTTTATTGGAATTTGTTTTATATTATCACATTTTTGCCCAAAAATCAATAGTTTGGTCGATTTTTTTACATTTTGCAAAATTTTATAGACAAATCTAATTATTTTTTGTATAATATTTCCAGCCACCTATTGAAAGGGAGGTGAAATACTATGACAAGTTTTGACTTAATCTGGTTATTAATTCAAAAACTATTAGAAGAAAAATCTACTAATGGCAATGAAGAAAATAGCCAATCTAGTCAAGAAAACTAGTGCAACACTAGTTTTCAAGAGTGGTCTAGCCAACCACTCTTTTTTAATTAAAAAAACGGTATGTGTAGCCAACACATACCAAATACTATTGACAAGTTTTAATCTAGTCAAAACTTATAAGCTAAATATAGTATACTACAATATTTATAATATGTCAAATTTTAATTTTTATTCATTTTATAAATTTCTCTTCGGATTTTTTGAATTTTTATAAATTTTTTATATCTTTTTAATTATATAGACATAGAAGAGTACTTCACCACTTTTTTATTTTTATACAAGCTCCTACAACCGTTTTTATTTTTTAGTAATATACTTTCATTAATTTAACAAAAAAGTCCATCGTCGGTTATTGTAGTTCCTCTTCTTTACTATTTTTTATTCTCCAATGCATTAAATTTTATATTAAAAAATGGCTTATAACTATAAATTATAAACCATCTTTATTATTCATATATATTTTTCTATCTTATATTTATTTCATAAGTTTTACTACCAAGTTGAACATATGCAATTATTGGTTCAGTAGCATTTACAACTTCGTCTGGTAAATCACATAAATAATACATTTGACCAACTGTTAAAGGACTAATATTAGTAATATTTGCATATGTGAAATCGCCGTCTTTGTCTACAATTACTGGAAAAGAACTATATTCATATTTGTCATTATATTTTACTTTCACTGTTGCAACATCATCTGCTGTAACATCTGTTGCTTGTAAATTCTTATAATCTAATTTAATCACTAAATATGAATGACCTTCTTGTTTAGCCTCATAATAAGTATAAAAACTTGTTAAAACTGGTGGTTCAACTTTTTTAGAAAATTCACTTCCTTTAAAAGTTAGTTCATATTTTTCGCTTTCACTAACTGGCGTGTCTTGAATAAGTATCTCATTTTGTTTAGTTTCCGTTTTATTTGAATTTTGTTTTTCAGTACTATTCTTTTCTTCTTCACTTGCTATATTATAAGTTTCATTTGTTGTTATTTGTTCATTTTCTTTTGCACTTTCATATGTTTCATTTTTTGTAAAAAACTCATGTTCAATGCCTAGTGTAAATATAACAGTTAAAATAACAATTAATGCTACAATACCTATTTTCTTTAATATTTCTTTTGATTTATCTTTGTTTTCCATTTTTAATAATCCCCCTAAATTTTACTTAAAATGTTATTATAATTTACATTCTCATATCTAGTAGCTTGTTCCCACATTTCGTTTACTTCTTGTGTTAATCCTTCAAAAATAGTCTTTAGGAAATCTCCACCTAAGTTTATACTATTACCATCAAATGTTGTATTTCCTGCTTGTGATACTGTTTCTGCATAATCGCTTTCTACAAATGTGCATCCAGTAATTTCACCATTTTTTGTTGCAATTATTCTTCTTACTGTTTCATTGTTTGCTCCTACTGTATCCATATCAAATAAGTATACTGTTTCACCTTGTTCATTTGTTGTTTTTCTAGCTTCATATAGCTTTTTACAAAAATCTTTTAATGATATTGGTTCTGTAGGTTTTACAAGTTCTGTATAATTTGTTTCATTAGCATTTGTTGTTTCTTGTTTTGGATTTAATAACTGATTATTTACATTTACTAATTCGCTTAATAATTCTTTTTCTTCATTGTTCAATGTTATTTCCTCTGCTACTGTTAAAGTTTTCTTATTATTATCTGTTGTTCCTCTAAAAAAGTATATAAAATAAATTGCTAATGCCAAAATAACAATTATAAAAACTATAAAAACAACTTTTTTTGTTTTTTCCTTCATTTATTTATCACCTCCAATCTATTTTTATTACAGTTATCATTACAATTAAAATTACTACATTTTTTGCAATAATAATCATAAGAACTATAATAAGTATTTTTACAATTTTTTTCTGTTATGCCCTTAATATTTTCAATTTCAAGATTTATATATTCTTTAGTTTCAAATAAATCATCATTTTCTAAAAATAACTGTATTCTTTTTAATATCTCTAAAAACTTTTCCTTTTCCATCTTTTACCTTCTTTTTTAATTTTTCATTTTGATTATATACTATTTTACTCTCACTTGCAAGTTCTACTTTTATAAGTGTCATTATTATAAAATATAAAAAAACATTGTAGGAGAATAAATAGTGATACAGATAAATGTTGAAAAAATTTTAAAAGAACAAGGAAAAACTAAATCTTGGCTATGCGACCAATTAGATATTTCTTTTTATAACTTAAATAAAGCTATTAAAAGTGGTAAAAAATCAATAAGCTACAAGTACCTTGAAGGTTTTGCAAGAGCCTTAAATTGTAGTTTTGATGATTTATTAACAATAGTAGACGACAAAGAAAACCAATAATATTATTTGTTAAATATTTTTTGAATTTCTTTGTCTATTTTTTTGTTTACTTTTATAGTCTTTCTTCCATTTTCACCATATTTTTTAATATATTTATTCTGTTTTTTTATTAATTTTTGTATTTTAACATCTAATGATAATTCTAAATCTTTTCTATATATAGAAATAGTTTTTAATCCGCTTCTCTTTCCAGTCATCTGAATTTAAAGCATTTCTTATATCTTTTAAAATCTCTATTGCAATTTCTTTTTCCATAATTTTTATTCACCAATTTTAGTATAGTATACTTTCACTATTTATGAAAGTATATTTTTAAAAAATTGGGGTAAAATTTTTATAGGTGATATTATGAGCTTAAAACATGATAAAAAATATAAAAGTATTGGAATAAAGATAAGTGAATATAGATTAAAGAGAAATTTAACACAAGAACAATTAGCAAATAAAGTGGGGATAAGCTATAGCTATTTAACTCAAATTGAAGCTCCAAATGTAGTTAAAAAAATGTCTTTAGAAGTTCTTTTTGATATAGCTGACGCATTAAAAATTGATGTAAAAGATTTATTATAAAAAATGTTCTAATACTAAAAAACATATTAGAACATTTTTATTTTGCTAAGCCTCTGGTTCTGCACACACCGTTTTTCTTAATTGCTTAAATTTCTATAACTTAAAACTGCCCCCCACTATCTGGCGGTAGATATTGTAATACAGTTTTATTAAGTGTCAATAAAAGTCGTTTTTCGTTTTCTGGAAGTTTATTAAATTCTTCTATTGTTAAGATATTACATTTTTTATTTCTTATTTCTACGTATTTTTTAGCATTTAATATAGTTTCTATAGTTCTCTTAGCTTGTTGTAATTCTTGAAGTTCAAATTGTATATCTTCTATTTTCTTATTTCTATTTTCTTTAATAAGATTTTTTTTAGTTCTTAAAGATATTTCTTTTGTGTCTGCTATAAACTTATAATAGTCATTATATACAAGTTCAAAACAATTAAAATATTTTTTAGGTTCTTCATTTGTATGGAAAATTATATTTTGTGAAATATAACTAAGTACGTATTTTCTTTTATTATATATTTCTTCACTGTTATTCTTAACTTGTGAAATATCTTCATTATAATTATATTCAACATATACAGTTAAATTATCAACATTGAAATCCATTAGTTTTTTGTCAGAATTGTCCTTTACTGTCAAAATATGTAAATTTCTAAGTCTATTATCATATCTATTGTTGTTTAGATGGTCAATTACTTTTTTATCTTCTTCTCTAGGAACAAAATCATACCCAAAGCAATACCCAAAAATTAGTTGGTGCATATATACACTTTTACTTCCAATTCTTGTATAAGCATATTTTCTTCTGTCCTTAATTATCCACTCATTACCTAACACTATTTTTTTAATTTCATAATTATTATCAATTAGAATACTTTCATTTGCTTTTCTTCCATCTTTTTTGTCTGGATTTATTATTTCAATTTCAAGTGTTGTTTCGTCATTTTCTTTTATTTTTACATTGTTTGTTAAAATATTCATTTGTTACCTCCAATATTTCTTTTTGTTTTTTATAATATTCTTTATCATAAATTAGTTTTTTATTATTTCTTAGATTAAACATCTTTCTCATATATTTATCTGACATTTTATAGCTTAACTCATGTTTATTGCAAATTATTTGAACACTTCTTCCAAATTCAAATTCGGCTATTTGTTCTACACTTCTTGCATTTCTTCTAAAATAGTTTTCTTCATAATACTTGTAAATAGTATCATCAATACTTTTAGCAACTTCTTTTATAACTTCATCTTTAAATGTGAATTGCTTTTTAGCTATATTTTTTAATATAATTTTTTCTGTCTCATCAAACACTGCTTGAGTATATTCAGACTCTTCAATATCATTAAAAAATACATTATTTGCAAAATCTAGCCCGAATACTCTTTGAAGAAAGATTTTACTAAAAGACCTTTTACAAAATCCATTTTCACACATTATTTTTGCTCTATTTTCCGCTTCTTTTAGAATATTTTCATCATAAGGGAAAATATAATATATATTTTGGTCTCTTACTTTTTCAAGGCTTATTCCTTCTTTTCTTGCACGTTTCATTTTACCTATCATTGAATATTCTTCAAATAACTTATTTTGCTTTCTTATTTCAAATGTATCAACTTTTGCTAATAAGCCTAATGTTACAAACAAATTTATATTTCTATTCCAAGTGCCTTTCGTTCCGCCAAATTCCCTTATCAGATTATTAATAGGAGCTGTAAAATAAGGATATTTGCCTTCATGTATTAATGTTTTTTTGTCTATATATCTATTATCCGCCAAAATTAAAAATTCTTTTAACTTTTTAAGACTTTGCCAGTTCAATACTTTATTTAAGTATTTATATTTAATTTTATTATTTTTTACTTCTTTTATATATTTTAATCTTTTTCTTCCTTCTCTTGTCATCAAAAAGTCCTCCTAAAAAATCTTATAACTTCTATCTCCCAGAGGGGTGTCGTGGAAATAATATTAATCTTCATTCATACATTAAGCAGATAGTTATCACTTTGGAAATTCGCAATAAAATCAGTTCCACATCTGGTCCACCATATTGTGATATAATGACTTTTGCAAGCTTTGGGTCTGTACATTTAATATTAATTGGGTATTGTAACATTTTATTATATGTCCACATTAGAAATTCCCCCTTTCCCATGGCCAAGGTTCTTCAAGCCATCTCCATTTATTACATGGATAATTGATTGTTAATGGACCATATACCTTTTGATATTTATCTTTTAATTCTTTTACCTCTTTTGCATATTTTCTGTGCAAACAAAGTGCTTTTTGGTCATTTGGATGCGTATCTAAATATAGCGCTAATTCATTGATTGCAAATTCATAGCATCTAATTTGTTCTGCCATTTCCCTTCTTTCATCACAATCAATCGTTCTTTCTACTTCTGGCATTTGGCAACATGTAAATGTCATTTCTTCTTGACATCCACAATTTCTATTTTCATTTATCATTGACATTTGTTGCACCCCTTCCCAATTGTATTTGTCATCTCAATATAGTCTATTTCTCTCATTGATTGACATGGTTCATATGGGCTTACTAACTCTGGGAAAATTGTTCCCATTTTTAAGCCAACACATGGTTTAAATGTTCTATCCATATATTGAATTGGAACATAGCTTTGTGCTAACATTGGGTTTTCTGGAAATACACTTAATTCTTCATCAAATCCACAATCACAACCATTAGCATTATCTTCATATGACATAACATTATTACATTTTGTTTCCATGATTTCATTTTGTAATTCACATGAATTATTTGAATATTTGTTGTTCATACAATAGCATTTTCTTCTACTAAACATTTTAAAATTCCTCCTTTTGTTACATTATATGTATCGTAACAAAAGAAGTTGACATTTTTATTATTAAATTGTATATAATATCTACCATATATTTTATCTTTTTATAGTAAATTCTTTATTTTTATGATATAGTATTTTCAAAAGGAGGAATTACATGATGGATATAAATATACTAATTGAATCAGCAAAAAAAGCACGAGAAAATGCTTACTCTCCATATTCTCATTATAAAGTAGGTTGTGCCTTGCTTAGTAAAAATGGAAATATTTATACTGGCTGTAATATTGAAAATGCTGGAATTATGTCTATATGTGCGGAAAGAGTTGCTTTTGCTAAAGCAATTTCTGAAGGTGAAAAAGACTTTGAATGTATTGTCATACTAGGTGGAAAAGAAGAATTACAATATACCTCTCCTTGCGGATATTGTAGGCAATTCATGTCTGAATTTTGTGATAAACATTTTGAAATTTATATGTGTGATCAAAATAATAGAATTTATAAAAAAACATTGATAGATTTATTACCTGATAGTTTTAATATGTAATTTTGCTTTAAACTTTCTATATAAATTTCATTTATCTCTTGATATTATTTTTTGCACAATAATAAAGATATGTTTCTAAAAGTTCAATTATTTTAATCACTATAGAAAAGAGTTATGCTATATTTTAAATATTTTTAACGGCTGGTTATCATACAAGTACAAAAATAGAGACTACAATTTAAATGTAGTCTCTAAAAAAGAAAACTTTAATATTAGCCCATTATTTATGCAGTCTGCTTCATTCACACCACTTTTTTCAGTTCGTTATAATTATAGTAAATATTCCTCATCCTCAACTTCTTTTTCTGATGGTTTTTCTTTTATATCTTTTTGTTTTATCTGTTCTATAGTTATATTTCCGTTTTCATCTATTTTCATTTCTCCTGCTGCAAACTTAGATACTATATCAATAGTTTCTCTATATTCTTCTATAACATCCTCTCTCTTTAGATTTTTATCTTCTAGTTGCTTCTCAAGCTCTTTCATTTTATCCATTTGTTTAATAAAGTCAGATATTTCTGCTGATATGGTATTTTCTTTAACCAAATCCATAAAATCTCCTCTAATATATATTGGTGTTTCTCCCTTCTCATTTATTTTAACTTGAATTCTTTCTACTGGTGCCTCTGATTTATCTCCTACTATAGTGTCTACTATTATGTCGCCTGGTTCTACACCTAACAAATCTGCCGTCTTGTTAGTTATTACATTTTTCTGAAGTTCTTCTATTTGTGACGCCATATTAATTAACTCTGTATTGCTAATTTCTTCATTTTCTAAGTATTGTTGTATATTCATTAGCTCATATCTTATTTCTTCTGAAACATTTAAGTCTTTCAGTGTTTTTCCATTTTCTAAAGCTTGTTCTAATGTAATTGGTTGATTTTGTGGTCTATTTGTATAATTATGTATGCCTGTAGCACCTAATGTAATTGCACCAACCAATCCTAAAAGTGCCATTTTTCCTCTTAAATGTGTTTTTTTTCTTCTGCTTGGTTTTCTAATTTTTATTGAATCCCTCTTTTTACTCTTTGGTTCTTGTATTACTGGATAATCTTTTCTTAACTTTCCTACAAAGTCTCTATGTTTATTTCTACTATATTCACTCATGATATTTTCCTCCTTTGAATTTCTCTTCCCACACCTATATTATAACACTTTTTCTAAGTAAAATCAAAATTTTTATATTTCTCCAGTATCCTCATTTTTATCCTTAGTATAAAATCTATTTATCTTTTTAAAAATCTTTAATAGCATCTTTTACAAATTCCCAACGGTTTTTCATAAATTGATGGCTCTGATATAGGTATTCTATTTCTTCATATGTTGCCCATTTTACATCACAAACTTCTTCTTTTTGCATAATAATATTGTTTAAATCGATATCTTGCTTTAAAAAATAGGTATCTACCCAAACATTTTCTACTTTAAAACGGATTGCCAATTTTACATCTTCTATATTTAATGTCACACCCAATTCTTCAAATGCCTCTCTTTCAATGGTTTCTATACTCTTTTCACCTTTTATAACAGACCCACCTGTCATTGCCCATACATTAGGAGACAATCTTTTTTGAGGAGAACGTTTTTGAATTAGAATTTTATTTTCAGAATTTTTTATCCAGACATCTGCCCCTAAATGATAAAATCCTTCTGGTACATTTTCTTCTCCTTTTACTATTGTTTTTCCTGTTTGGTTTCCTTCACTATCTAATATATACCATATTTCCATATTTTTTCTCCTTGATTAGTCATTTTCAATAATTTCTACTAATATTCCATCTATATCTTGTATAAAAAAATATCGTTTTATAGATATGGTACTATATCTTCAAATGTATCATATCCACTTTCGCTATTGATATGTCCTGCATTTGGTATTAAAATTTTCTCTGTTGCCACTTTATTTGCAAAATCTAGTTCGGCTTCATACTCTACATAAGGGTCATTGTTAGAATAGAAACAAATAATATCATTTGCACATTTTTTCACATTTTCTATTTCATCTATATACATACTTTTATTTACAGCATCATATTCTTCATCAATTCCCAAATAATTATTAAAACCACACACAAATATACACTTATTAACTTTCACTTTGTTTTCAATCAAGAACTTAGATATGAAAGCAGGTGAGATACTATGTCCTATAATTGTCGTATTTTCATTAATAAGTCCTAAGTCTACATAGTATTTTAATAATTTACTCCAGTTATCATAATTTTGAAATCCAACGCCTATTGGAAAGTCTGGTACATATACTTGTTTTCCCTCTTCTTCTATAAAATCATGTAGCCAACCTATCCAGTTTGAATATGGGCTACTAAATGAACCATGTATAATGAAATAGTTTTCCATAATATTTCCTCCTTATCCTTCTAATTCTTTTTTTATCTCTTTTAACATTTCTTCGAAATTTTTAAATTGATACTGAGACAATTGATTAATTTCTTCTCTATTACTATCAGAATATTTGTCATATATGATAGCTACTTCTATATGTGCATTATTTGCTGCCTCTACGCCTACCAACGCATCTTCTACAATGAAACATTCTTCTGGTTTTACATGTAATTGTTCCATAATTTTATGATGTACTTCTGGATTTGGTTTGATGGCTTTTACATCATTTCTTGCATATATAACTGAAAAAAACGTTTCTAAATTGGCTTTATTTATGATGTTTCTATTTTCTTTTTTATAACATTCTATGGCATGCTGATTCGTAGTACTTGCAATTGCTAATATATATCCTTTTTGTTTTAAATATTTTATTACCTCTTCTGCATTTGGCTTATAATCTACTACTTCTTTTAAATATTTTTCTGCAATACGATATCTTAAATCTTTTATTTCTTCTTTCTCTATGGTTACATGATATTTTTCTTTTAAAAATTTACAATATGCTAAATAAGGGTCTTCTTCGCTTCTATATTCTTTTAATTTGTCATCTCTCTGTTTTGCAATATCAATATTGTCAATTGTTCCATCCCCAATTGTCTTGATTAATTCTTCATCTATCAAATTCCATATACCAACAGAATCGATTAATGTTCCATCCATATCAAAAATAATGACTTTCTTATTTTTTAACATCTCTTTACTCCTTTAATAAAGTATTGTTTTTAATATAATCTGCCATTTCCTTAAAAACTTTATTTTGATTTAATATTTCGTTTTTATGATTTTCTACAAAAAAATCTGATACAGTTTTTGAACCAGTTTCTATTAATTTTTGTATTCTCTCATCTTGTAAAAGTAACTTGTTTTCATCTTTATTACTATTTAAACAACCTTCTTCACAATATATTTTGCATTGTATGTCAGATTCTAACTTATCACACATTCTTGCAAAAATAGATTCTTTTGTCTTTAAATCTTCAAATTCTTCTATCAGTTCTTTTATTTCTTCTTTTTTAGTTAAATCTTTTAAAACATCTTCTACTGCTTTTTTTCCTATTTTTCTTTTTTCTTCAGTTGTAATTTTATCAAATGGTGTAAAGTCTTTTATTTCTATTTCTTCTAGTTCATGAATAACAAGCATTTTAATTACTTTCATTAAATCTATTTCAAAATCATATTCTGAATCAATAGCAATTGCCAACATACATGTTCCATAAATATGTTCTGCTATACTTTCTATTCTTTCTCTTTCAATATGCCATACTTTCCAACCACTTCTTATTTTATCTTTTAATGTAGATGTCAAAATATAGAAGTGTATGATGTTTTTTATTTTTTCTGTACTCATTTTCTTTTCCTTTCTTTTTGTTATTCTATCATACCCAAATTTATTTATCAATGATTTTCTATACTTTAACCAGAATAGTATGTCTTGTCACAATAAAAAGGAGAGTTATTGAACTATCCCCTAAAAAGTAAAATTCATATAAATCTCCTTTATTTTTTTCTATTATTTATCTTTTACTATGTACTCTAATTTTTCTAGCATATTATCTTTATCACTTTCCATATAATAGCCTTCAATTTTACCAATCATTTTTCCATTTTTAAAAGCCACAAGAGCAGGCAACTCTTTAATTTCGAATTTATTAGTTAACTGTTCATTAATCTCTACTTTATAAAATAAGGTAGATTCTGGAAAATTTTTTAATAATTCTTTAATAGGTATAGATTTTAATAGACATTGAATTGAATCATCATTATAAAATTCAATTAATACTATATCTTTACAATCTGTTTTCTTTTCGATATCTTCACTATCCAACATAAAAAATTCTGATAATGGTGCTGCTCCATATCTGTCAACAAATAAGTCTCTTATTTTTCTTGGATCATCTTCTATTTGTTTTTTTAATATTTCATATTCTTTGTCATCTTTGGCTACTTTTATAGCTCCTATTGGACATTCCTTTTCACATAATCCACAAGAAATACATTTACTATTATCAATTGCCAAAGTTTCTTTCTCTTCATCATAATAAATTGCTCCTGTTGGACATGCAGCTACTCCTCCACAAGCTTTATCATTATCACAAATTTTAAAATTTATTAGTACAGCCATTATTTTTTTCCTCCTCAAACACATAATATTGATAAAATTTCTTATCCTCAACTAATGATTTTCATTTGCTTCCCACATATTACTTTTTTCTCCTTAACATATTTACTGCTGTTATTAAATTTTTCACAAAAATATCTACCTCTTCTTCTGTATTATACTTTCCTAGGCTAATTCTAATCGGGCTATAATTTTCTAAATCTGCATGACAAGCTTTTAATACATGAGATGGTTCAGCTATCATAGAATTACATGCAGAACCAGTTGAAACACAAATCCCAAATGATTCTAGAACTAAAAGTAATTCTTCTGATTTAACACCTTTAAAAGCCATACTAGATGTATTAGGAAGCCTATTATTCAAATCACCATAAATAACAACATCACTAATCATTTGTTTTACATTATCTTCTAACTTATCTCTTAAATATTTTAGTTTTTTGTTAATTTCATAATTATCTTCTAATATAATCTCACTTGCTTTTCCAATTCCTATTATGTATGGGACATTTTCTGTCCCGCCACGCCTGTTATTTTCTTGATGACCAAATATTAGAGGGATATATGGTAAATTATTTCTTATATACAATATTCCTATTCCCTTTGGAGTATGAATCTTATGTCCAGACATAGATAGTGTGTCTACTTGCAGTTCTTTTACATCAATAGGTATTTTTCCTATTGCTTGAACAGCATCGCAATGGAAAATAATATGATTTTTCTTTGCAATCTCTCCTATTTCTTTGATAGGATAAATATTTCCAATCTCGTTATTTGCCATCATAATGGCTATTAATAAAGTATCTTGATTTATAGATTTTTTTAGTTCCTCTAAATCAATTTTTCCTTTACTATCAACTGACAAATATGTAATTTTATAACCGTTGTCTTCAAGATATTGCATTGTTTCTAATATAGAAGCGTGTTCTATACTAGTCGTAATGATATGTCTCTTAGTCGGATTATTTTTAACAGCACTCATGATTGCCGTTATATTACTTTCACTTGCACAGCTTGTAAAAATGATTTCATTTTCATTAGCATTTAATAACTTTGCTACTTGTTTTCTCGCCCAAACTACCTTTTCTTTTATATCTTTTCCAAATTCATAAATACTACTAGGGTTTCCATAACTTTCTTTTAGAAATGGTAACATTGCATTTAAAACTTCTTCATCACATTTTGTTGTAGCATTATTGTCAAAATAAATTTGTCTATTCATATGAATTCATCCCCTTTTATTTTGGATTACTACCATTATTTTATCATAAATATTTTGATATATCAATGTAAATAATCTTTCTATTATTAAATAATATTATATATCAATCATAAAGCTTTATCTTTCTCGCTTTTGCAAAGATAAAGGTAATTCTAATCCATTGCTTTCTAATAAATCATTATTTTGTAAAATCGTTTTTGTATCTCCATCAAATATCATCTTTCTATCTGCAATTAAAATTGTCCTATCACAAGTATCATAAATTAAATCCAAATCATGTGAAGTAACAATTTTTGTTCCATTTAAAGAATTTAATATATTGATAAATCTTCTTCTATTTCTAGGGTCTAATGCAATTGTTGGTTCATCAAAAATTAAGATATCTGGTTTCATAGATAAAACAGTTGCAATTGATGCCAACTTTTTCTCCCCACCAGACAAACGATAGATTTGTCTATCTTGTAATTCTTCAATTCCTATACTTTTTAAAGCTTGTGTAGTTCTTTTGTCTACTTGTTCTTTTGAGAAACCATAGTTTCTTGGTGCAAATGCAACATCTTCATAAACTGTTGGCATAAATAGCTGACTATCACTATCTTGAAACACATATCCTATTTTTTGTCGTATTTCCTGCAAATTCTTTTTTTCTACTTTTAAATGATTTATCATAATACTTCCTTGATAGTTTAATTCTAATCCTACCAATAATTTTAGAATTGTAGATTTCCCTGCGCCATTTGCTCCTATAATTCCAACGCTTTCTCCTTCTTCTATTTTGAAATCCATATGAGAAAGTGTTTGTCTTTTGCTACCATTATATGAAAAAGAAACTTCTTTTAGTTCTATCATTATTCTTCCTCTTTTCTGTTTGGATTAAATGCATATATTACCGATTATCTCAAAAATGGGAATAAACCTAAGTATGATAAGCAGTATAAGAATGAAAAAACAGTATGTCCAACTTTTTTTATCTACTTTTTCTTTTGGGATGAAAAAAGTATCTGGATGAAACCCTCTAAGCTCCATACTTTCATAAACCGTTTGCGCTCTATCTATACTTCTTAACATTAAACTTCCTATTAAACTTCCCCATGCCTTATACTGTACGCCTTTTTGTTTTGGTGCTCGCATTTGATAAGCCACCCATATTCTTTGTACTTCCTTTAAAAAAACAATCATATATCGATAAATCAGCATAACCACTGTAATTAAAATATTCGGCATATGCGTCATTTTTAAAGCAAAACAAATCTCTTCTATTGATGTCGTTAAAATTAAAAAATAAGATGCTAATATAGCAAAAATTCCTTTTAGCAATAAAGTAAACATAGAAATCATACCAATTGTAACTGGTATAATTCCTATGTAAGTAATCACGTTTGTTTCTAATATTGGATTCGCAATCCCTAAGATACCTAACAATAGTAAAACTGCTTTTAAATTTTTTATAGCATTTTTTATAGATACATCTCCTATTATACTTATCAAAATTAGATAGATACTCATTGCCAAGGTTGTTACTAAATGATATTTATTAATAGAAGTTAGTAAAATAATATAAATAATTGTAGTTAGTAATTTTACAAATGGATGTATCTTCTTAAAATATGTATTATAATTTGCTTGGTAATCCATATGATGTATTGTTTTTATCGCATTATCAATTTTGTTCATTGACTGTATTTCCTTTTTTTCTTTTCATTTTTATAACATATCCAACAACCATTAAAAAGGCAACTGTAATAGCGCAACCTACAATTCCTGAAACAGAAGTGCCTATTGTAGATTCGGTACTTTTAAATGTATAGTCTGGTAAGAAAGAAGTTGCACTTTGTATGCTTTCCGCTGTTTCATAAGCTCTATCTTCTCTTGCTTCTATTTCTGTATCTCCCGTAATTTGTTCAATAGACCATTCCAAACCATCTGGATTAGAAGAAGCAAGTAATGAAATACCACCACCAATTAAAATAAATAAACATACGAGAATGACAATTATCTTTTTATATGAAATTTTCGCTTGTTGTTCTGTTTTTTGCGTTCCATTCCATAACATTTCTGGTCTTGCTTCATAAATAAAGCAAAGAACAGTTGCTGTAATAAATCCTTCGATTAATCCAATTACCAAATGAATTGGTTGCATTGTTAATGCAAAAGTTCTAAATGGCAATTCTGTAATTCCTGAAGCTAATGTTTCTAATGTTACAGAAAAAGCACCTAATTGCAAAGTAACTACACAGCCTATTAAAGAAGCAAGTATGATTCTTCCCTTTGTCATCCCTTTTTTCATAACAAACTTCCAAATGAGAGAACCTATAAAACAACCATAAAACGCCATATTCCATACGTTAGCACCTAATGCTAATATCCCTCCATCTGCAAAGAATAGACTTTGAATGAATAATACGCCTATCATACTTAGGAAACCTGCAAAAGGTCCTAATATACTACTTAATAGCAAACCTCCACATAAATGTCCTGATGATCCAGTTCCTGGTATTGTGAAATTTACCATTTGGGTTGCAAATACAAATGCTCCCATAACACCCATGGTTGGTATTTTCTTTTTAAAATCTTCTTCTTTTCTTATTTTTCTAATTGAATATGCTGCAACAAGTCCACTTGCTACATACATGGTAGCTCCTACTACTGGACTTAACATCGCATCTGCCATATGCATGTTTTATTCCTCCTTTTCATTTCTTTTATTTCAAGTTATCTGTTATTACAGTATGTATAAACGACAAATTCTTTTGTTCTAATTTTAACTAGTCAAAACTACCAGTTTTTAATCCTGATAAATCTAATGTAACATAAGAAAATCCTAAATTCTTTATTCTCTCTATGATATTGTCTTCTTTTTTATGTTTTATCATATTTAAAATCTTTTCAAAATCTTCTGGATTTACTTCAATTCTTGCTATTGTATCATGAACTCTTACTCTTACTTTTTTGATCCCTAACCCCTTTATGATTTCCTCACTTTTTTCTACTTTTTTTAATCCTTCTTCTGTTAAAGTCGTATTATATGGAAATCGTGTTGCTAAACAAGAATTAGATGGCTTGTTCCAAAATGAGATTCCTAAATCTTTACTATATTGTCTTATCTCTTCTTTAGAAATTTCAAGTTTGGCAAGTGGACTAATAATCCCCACTTCCTCTGTTGCTCTGTTTCCTGGTCTATATACAGTTAAATCATCTGCATTTTTCCCATCTAAAAGGGTTTCATATCCATGTTTATTAGCTTCCTTTTTTAATGTTGTCATCAATTCCTTTTTGCAATAATAACATCTGTCTTTATGATTTTCTTTAAATGCTTTGATTTCTAGTGGTTTATATGGTACTTCTATATATTGAAAATGCTGTTCTTTTAAAAAAGTAATTGCTTCCTCATAATCTTTTCTAGGAATCATACTGCCATTGGCAATAACTGCTAATACCTGTTTTTTTGATAATACTTTATTAGCTATAAATAATAGATAGCTAGAGTCAATTCCTCCTGAATATGCAATTGCTACTTTTTTCAATGTTTTTAGATAGTCTTCTAATTGTTCTTGTTTTCCCATTTATGTTTCTCCTAATTTATTTTCATAATCGCTTTTTATTTTGTTATTATTGGTTTTAAATATTATCAACATCTCTATTCTTGTGACAAGCATGAATAGCCAAATGATTAATTTGATTTGCTAAATATCCAGCACCATACCCATTATCAATATTGACAGTTGCTATACCATTACTACAAGAATTAATCATTCCTAAAAGAGCAGTTATGCCCCCTAAATTTGCACCATATCCCACTGAAGTTGGAACAGCAATAACTGGTACTTTCGCTAGTCCTGCTACCACAGAAGCCAATGCACCTTCCATTCCTGCAATGGCAATAATACAATTTGCTTTTTCTATTTTTTCTCTTTGTGATAATAATCTGTGAATTCCTGCTACACCAACATCATACAGTCTCTCTACATGACTCCCAAAAAATTCAGCTGTTTCTGCTGCTTCTTCTGCTACTGGAATATCTGATGTTCCTCCTGTACAAACAAGAATATTCCCTATTCTTTCTTTTGGTTTTTCAATTTTTAAAATTCTTGAAAGTGGGTTGTATTGTACTTCTGGGATTTCTTTTTTAACCAAATCAAACTGTTCTTTACTAGCTCTTGTTCCTAATACCTCTCCATTTTCTTGATAAATCGTTTTATAAATTTTAGACAAGTATTCATTCGGCTTACTTTGGCAATATATGACTTCTCCTGTACCAATTCTTTCTTTTCGGTTATGATCAATTTTGGCATACCCTAAGTCTTCATATTGATTATGTTTGATTTCTTTTTCTGCTTCTTCAATAGTCATTTCATGCTTTTGTATTTTTTCTAATATTTCTTTCATCTCCATGACCTGAATGTTTCCTCCTCCCATGTCCTATTAAATGGCATTTTGAGGGATTTTGGGGACGGACTCATTTTTCCCTTTTTATTTAAAAAATTCAGAAATACATACCATAAAATACAATTATTTAATTTTTTAAAATTATTAATATCAATATTGCCCCTATTTCTTTATTTTGTATAATTTTAAAAAGGGAAAAATGAGTCCGTCCCCAAAATCCCTCAAAATGTTTCAAATTATCTTATTAGAATTTTAACTGATACACTTCTTTTAATGGAATACCATTTTTCTCCGCCAATTCTTTTACACTCTCATATTCTGGATAAATATATGTTTCTCCATTGTTAATGACTTTTTTGGCTTTTACCGTTCCATATTTTGTATCTATTAAGATTTGTTCTCTTTCTAGTTCTGTTCGATATTCATAACGATAACGAATACCTATGGTTGTTGTTTCTTTAAATATAATCGCTTGTAATTTAAGAAGGTCTGTTTCTTTACATACAACTGTTAGACGATAAGCAGGCCTATTTTTTTTCATAAAGATTGGTGTGTAAAATACATCTAAGGCACCATCTTTGAATAACAATTCTTCTGTATATCCCAATATCTCACCAGAACAGTCATCTATATTGGTTTCCATAACAACAATTTTTTGTTTTTCTTCTTGCATTTCTCCATAATATACTTTTAATATATTGGGAATTTTTAAGTCTTTCGTACCTGCTCCCCAGCCAATCTTTTCAATCTTCATTCCAGGTAATGTTGTAAATTCAGAACTTAATTCTGCAATAATGGCTGCACCTGTTGGTGTTACTAATTCTGTATCAATATCAATTTGTTTAAATTCTACATTGGAATTTGCAAATATTTCACTTGTTGCTGGAACAGGAACTGCCATCGTTCCATGAGCACATTCAATAAATCCATGCCCATCATTCACAACACTTGAAATAATTTTGTCTGGATGAATTTTGTTAATTAAAATAGCTGTACCTACAATGTCTATAATAGAGTCTATTGCACCTACCTCATGAAAATGAACTTCCTCTAATGGTTTGTTATGTACTTTACTTTCTGCTTTAGCTACTCTCGTAAATATTCTTTTTGCTAAAGCTTTACTTTCTTCATCAATAGAACTATTATCAATCATTTCGTACACATCATGTAAGTTTCTATGTTCATGATGATGCTCTTCATGTATATGCTCATGTTTGTGATGGTGGTTATGTTCTTCATGAACGTGAGAATGCTCATGCTGATGTGTTAAATTCACATCAACATGAGTGCCTGTAATTCCATTCTTTATTTTTTTAGATATTTTAATTGTATATCCATCTATATGTAGTTTTTTTAATTCTTCTATTAAATAGTTTTCATCTCCGATAATTTCAGTTAGTGCTGCTAATGTCATATTGCCACTGATTCCGCTTGAACAGTCAAAATACAATGTTTTCATATTTAGCATCATTCCTTTCCTACTATTTATTTATAAACGAAAAACCTTTTTTAGTCAATATTCACGATTTCATATTCCCTATTTCCAAGTCCTAACTTGTTGGCAGCCTCTACTGTATGAATACCATGTCTTGAGTTCATTCTTTCAATTAATGCTGCTTTTCCTGAATCTTCTGCATTTATAACAGCATCATAACAGGCTTGGTCTAAAGCAACTGGGTCAATTGAAGCAAAAATTCCTAAATCATCCATTTCTGGCGCATGTGGGTTTGCATCGCAATCACAATCAACTGATAGATTGTTTGCGATACTAATATATACCATATTTTCTTTTCCCATATAATCAATAACACCTCTTGAAGCATCAGCCATTGATTCAAGGAAATCATCTTGTTCTGGCAAATTGCTCCATACTTCTGCTTGATTTGTTGATTTTCCGGCTGAGTGAATCCATAGTTTTCCTCTTGAAGAACCAATACCAATAGAAATATTTTTAAGAGCACCTCCAAATCCGCCCATTAAATGCCCTTTAAAATGGGATAATACTAACATAGAATCATAATTTTTTAAATGGTTACCTACATAATCTTCTTTTAAATGAAATCCATTTTCTACTGGGATTGCCATATCTCCTTCTTCATCCATAATGTCAACTGTTGCAATATCCATAAATCCATGATCTTTTATTGCTTTCCAATGATCTTCTGCTTTATCTCTTTTTCCTCCATATGCTGTATTGCACTCTACAATTGTTCCATTTACTTTATTTACTAAATCTTTAATTAAATTTGGATTTAAGAAATGATGACCCCCTGGTTCTCCTGTTGATAACTTAACAGCTACCTTTCCCTTTAATTCAACACCTAATGTTTCATATATTTTGATTAAACTTTCTGGTGTAATCTCCTTTGTAAAATATACTTTTGACTTTTCCATAAAAATCCTTCCTTTCCATATATATCATTTGTATTTAAAAATTTATTTATTTTCAAATGCTTGTGTAACTTTTTCAAGTTCTTCTCTAATTGCAATATGTTGAGGACAAGCTTTTTCACATTGACCACATTTAATACATTCACTTGCCTTCTTTAATCCATGCCCACCAACTAGCCATTCTTCTTGGTGTTTGGCGGCTACCATATCTTTATATAATGTTAAATAATTCATTGCTGTAAAAGAAGCAGATATACCAATCTGCATAGGGCATACTTTTGCACAGTAATTGCAACTTGTACAAGGAATTAAAGGTATTTGACTTAACACTTTTTGTGCTTCTTTAATTGTTTCTTCTTCCTTATCTGATAATTTTGTAAAAGTTTTCATATAGGAAATGTTATCTTCCATTTGCTCTATATTGCTCATTCCAGATAATACAGTAATAACCCCTTCTAAACTTGCTGCAAATTTAATTGCCCAAGAGGCAAATGATGTGTTTGGATTTGCCTTTTTAAATACTTCTTGTACTTGTTCTGGTGGGTTTGCAAGCATTCCTCCTTTTACTGGCTCCATAATAATGATTGGTTTTCCATATTTTCTTGCTACTTCATAACATTCTCTAGATTTAATTGCTGGGTTTTCCCAATCAGCATAATTAATTTGTAATTGCACAAATTCCATTTCTGGGTGTTTTTGCAAGATTTCTTCTAATTCTTCTGGTGTTGAGTGAAATGAGAATCCAACATGTTTAATTTTTCCTTCTTGTTTCTTTTCTTGAACCCATGTCCACATATCAAAATCATCAAATGCTTTTGTTCTAGATTCTCCTAAGTTATGTAATAAATAGAAATCAAAATATCCTGCTCCCGTTTGTTTTAATGATGTTTCAAATTGTTGAATGGCATCTTCTTTTGTTTTACAATTTATCCAAGCTGCATTTTTGGTTGCTAGTTGAAATTTTTCTCTTGGATAACGTTCTACTAAAGCCTGTCTAATGGCATCTTCGCTTCCTGTATATGCCCATGCTGTATCAAAATACGTGAAACCTGCTTCTAAAAAGCGGTCTACCATTATTTTCGTTTGTTCAATATCAATCTTATCTTCTTTCATTGGTAATCTCATCAATCCAAATCCTAATTTTTTAATTTCTTCTCCTAAATATGACATTTTCATTCCTCCTTACAAATATTTTTTATATTTTTTTAGACATACATATAGAATATGGAGAATCCTTTATTTCTGGAAATGGTGCTACAATTTCAAATCCTAGTTTTTTATATAATTTTACTGCATCTGATAGTCTTTCATATGTATCTAAATTAAGAATTTTTGCACCATTCTTTTTCGCTATTTTTTCAACATTCTCAAATAATTTTGTTGCTATTCCCTGTTTCCTATATTCTTCGCATACATAAACTCTTGCTATTTCAACAATTTCATTTTTTACATCTGTAAAAGCAATACACCCCGTTGCTGTTTCTTCATCGTACATGATATAAACATTGGTATATATTTCATTACCAATACAACAATTTGCATTAGGTTGTCTTTGTTCTGCAACTAATGTATTATGCGTATCATCTAATTTCTTACATAGTTCTAAAAAATCCCTATTTGTATTTTCTACTTTTCTTATTTCCATTTTAATCCCCCTTTTTCATTATACTGTTTTAACTAAAATCTTAAAGTCTAAATAGTTTCTTACATTAAATTTTTATCCAAAATATTTTTATCATATAACTCAATTTTGTAATTTAATCTATCATAGGCTTCTTGCATAGCATCTAATTTTTCTTTTAATATCTTTCTTTGTTCTACTAGAATTTCTCTTCTTTCTTTTATGGTTTTATCTCCACCTTCAAACAGTTGTAAATATCTTTTTAAAAAATTAATTTCTAATCCTGCTGCTCTCATGCATTTTACAAATTGTATCCTTTTTATATCATCATCTGTATAGTTTCGAATACCATTTTTCCCTTTAGAAATTGGTCCAATTAACCCTTCCCTTTCATAATATCGTAATGTATCTGGTGTTAGGTCAAACTCTTTTGCCACTTCTGATATCTGCATCATATCGCCCCCTTTCTATTGTTTTATTGAAATTTATGAATTTTAGTTGTATTGTTTTTTATCTTTATTTATTATATATCACTTAGAGTTTACTTCAAGTCAATACTTTTTATTAATTTTTTTAAGGAATTTGGGGACGGACTCATTTTTCCCTTTTTAAAATTCCAAAATTAGTAACATCATGTCACTTTCTTTTTATATGAACTTAACATTAAATAAGGCTACCTTTCATCTACTTATATCTTGGAATATAACGGCTGCTACTATTAAAAAACATTGTTTTTAATAAACTTTTCAAAACAAAAAAAGGGAAAAATGAGTCCGTCCCCAAATTCCCTTTTATTTATTCTTTTTTAATGGTGTCCATACCCCTAAAGATTCTTTTGGCAATCTTTTATGATTTGTACATTGCTCAGGAAGATTATCTTCCGTGAAGATTTCTGTATATGTATTTGTACAACTTTTTGATGCTAGACATCCTGTTGTTTTACATACCGTTCTTTCTACAATACCTTCTGGTATAATAAAAGTAACACTTGGCAAATCTTTGTGTATATCTTTCATAACTGCGCTCCAAATTTGTCCTGCTGGATTCCCGCTAAAATATACTGTTTCACTATTATCATATCCATACCAAGTTGCAGCTGCATAGTATGGAGTAAATCCACAAAGCCATCTATCATAATCATTATCTGTTGTCCCTGTTTTGGCAGCTACTTCCATGCCTGGAATTGCACAATATGTTGCAGTTCCCCCTGATTTTACTGGTTCTTGTATGATGGTTTTCATGATATATGCATTTTGCTTTGAAATGACTTGTCTTGTTTCTTGTTTTGGTGTTAAAACTACATTTCCGTTAGCATCTGTTACATTTGTATAAAAGGTTGGTGTTATATATACACCATCATTTGCAATCGTTCCATAGGCTGATGCCATTTCTAATGGGCTAACACCACTTGTCATTCCTCCCAATGCTAAACTTAGTACATTATCTGTTGTTGTGTCTAAAGATGTAATTCCCATTTTTTGCAAATATTCTAATGATTTTTTAGGAGTTAGTTCTGCCATAATTTTAACAGCTGGTATGTTTTGCGAAGTTCTTATAAAGCTTCGTATATTAATCCATCCTTTGAATCCATTGTAGTTTTTAGGTTCGTAATTTTTTCCAAACCTTGTACTACTATCATCATAAACAGTTGCAGCAGTAATGATTTTTTCTTGCAATGCTGGTGCTACATCTGCTAGTGGTTTAATACTAGAACCAGTTTGTTTTTCCATTTGTGTTGCTCGATTCCATCCTGCACTTGTTTTTTCTCCAAATCCACCTGCCACAGCTACTACATTTCCTGTTTTATAATCTACAATTGCCATTCCTGACTCACTGTGTTCATTTAATAAAGTTCCATCACTGTTTTTCTCTCTTCCTCGAATCATATATTTTTCTTTTGTATATTCTTCTTCTAATCGATTTTGGATATTCATATCTACTGTTGAATGAATCGTAAGTCCACTGCTATATACATAGTTTTTCGCCATCTGTTCTGTCATATTTTTTTCTTCCATAACTTGCTTTATAACTTGTGAGATAACAGCATCTGTGTGATAGGAGAATACACTTCCTCCCATAATATTCCCTGTACCAAATTGTAATCCATTTTCTACTTCTGTAACTGCATTCGTATATTCTTCCTTCGATATATATTCTAATTCCTTCATCTTATCTAAAACAGTTATTGTTCTGTTTTTTATTTTTTCCGAATTATCTATACTTGTATTATATGGATTATATGAGTTCGGAGAATGATTGATTCCTGCCATAAATGCACATTCTGCTAATGATAAATCTTTTGCACTTTTATTGAAATAGTATTCAGCACCTAGTTCTACTCCATGTAAATTATTTGCTCCGACAAATAAGATGTTTAGATATAGTTCTAATATTTGCTCTTTTGATATCATTCTTTCGACTTGATATGCTCTTTGCCATTCTCTTATTTTTCTTTTTATTCCTTCAATTCCTGTACTTTCATTGTCATTTGTTATATTTTTAACCAGTTGTTGTGTAATGGTGCTTCCACCATAACTACTTTCACCATTAAATAGTGTATTAATAATTGCTCCTGCTGTTCTTTTAAAATCTACTCCACTATGTTCATAATATCTCTCATCTTCTATTGCTATATATGCTTTTGGTAAATTATCTGCCATTTCTTCTAATGTAATAATTTTTCTTTTTTCATCACCACTTAAGTCTGCTAATACATTACCATTTTGGTCTACTATGACAGAATTAGATACCTTAATTTCTAAGTCTTCTTTACGGATTTGTATATCCTCATTCCCATACCAACCTAATAATAAGCCTGCAAATCCCCACATACCTACAATTAGCAGTAATATTGACAGAATCACTATAATTAAGAAAAATTTTAAAATAAATTTTAAGATTTTATGTTTCTTTCTTCTTTCTTCTCTTTTAGCTTTCCTTTCTTCTTTTAATTGAAGTCTTGCTTCTTTTCTTTGTTTTTTATCTATTCGATGTTTTTCATTTTTTTCTACTTTCTTCCATTCATCACTTTTCTTTTCAGCATTTTGGTCTTTTTTATTCTTTTCTTTTTCCTTATTTTGTTCCTCTATTTTTTTTGTCTTTTTTTCTTTGTTCTTCTTTACCTTTTCTTTTTGATTAAGTTTCTCTGTTTTTTTCTTTTGTTTGCTTTTCTTTTCTTCTGCTATTTCTACCCTTTCACTTTCCTTTTCTTTTTCTTCTCCTTTTTCTGTTTTTACTGGTCTTTCTTTTAGTAAAACTGCTGTATTTTGTTTTGTTTCCCTTTTTTCTTGCTCTTGCATATTCGCATTTTCTTTTACATTTATTAGATTATCTAAACTTTTTAATTCTTTATTTATGTTGTCATCTGATATGTATATATCTTCTTTTTCTATATTTGTATTAAGCTTATTATTTTCGTTCTTTTGCATTATCTTTTTTGAAGCATTATTTTTTGCTTTTTTCTGCATTCTTTTTTTGCTTAAATTTGGTTTATTATGATTTTTACTGCTTCTCTTTCTTTTCCTCTTTTTCATGCCTTTGTCCTCCTTCTGCTATATTTCTTGTTAAATTTATTCGTAATTGCTTTTTATTATATTAAAATCGACTTTTATCTTGACTATGTATAAGATTCTTCCGTGTACAATAAGGTTAGTATTTTTATATACTATTTTTTTACGACATTTTCCATAAAATTACAATTGTATTTTATCATATTTTACCTTAGATTACTAGATTCTTCATAATTTTTTAAGGATTTTTATATATAGGTGTGTCGAAATCTTTGATTTCGTTATCGTATGCCTTTCTTGTTGAAACACAAAAAATGTTTAAAAAAGCCCGCTATTGTTCTTCGTTTTTTTAAATAAACTTTTCTTAAAAGATTAAAACTGAAATGAAATAATCATTCCAGTTTTTGATTATATAATTTTGTTTTCTATTTTTAATATCTCTTCATAAATTTCTTTCCAGTTTTTTACTCTCACAATAGTTTCTTGATGAATGTCTTGATTCATTTTTGTCGTCATTAAGATACTTTCTATACCATTTTCTAAAAGTTCCTTACAAGTATCATAACTATCTTCTATAAATACTTGTATTTCATTTTCTTTAGCTACTTTCAATTTATCACTTGCATTTATGATTAGCTTATCATATGGTATATGATTTTCTTCTAAAGATTGTTTGGTAATTTCTTCTGTTTGGCAATCTTTTATATTTGTTAGTCTGGCTGTTATGAAATAAATTTGATGCCCTTTTTCTTTTAATCTTTGGCATACAATATTAGCATCTTTCATCATCTTACACTCTTTTAAGACATCTTTATAATATTTATCAAAAAAATCAAATTTTTCGTTATCATTCCAACCATAAATCGCTTTTAAGTAATATCGATTTTGGATTAAGCCTAAAGTATTTTTAGTCGTTTTTCTTCCTAACACTTGTGAATGATAGACATCTGCGTACTTTATCATAGCTTTTACTGTTATAAAAGTTGTGTCATCTATATCAATTCCTATTCTCATTATTCATGCTCCTTCAAATATTTATCTATTACTTTTTCTAATTCATCATATTTTCCAGTATAAGAATGGTCTGCATCTTTAATTACTTTAACTTCACAATTTTGTAGGTTGCTTTGCAAATAATATATAACATCTTCAATTGGTTGTGTTAAAACACATTCATCTTTATCTCCAAATGGAATAAAAACAGGAATTTTTATATTATTTAAAATAGGATTTTTCTTTTCTTTTTCTCTATATCTAAAAAAGTCACATGTACAATCATACAATAAATCTGTATAAAAAGTTTTTGCACTAATTTTACCATTGGCAAATACGCAAAAATCGATTAGTTCTTTTTCTTTTCCATTTTCAATTAATGTTTTTGCAGTATTAATATTTATATTATCCGCCGATATTTTTTAATGTCTAAAATGTCTCATTCCTGTAAAAATCATGGTTATTCCATATTCATTACATTTATCAATAGAATCTTGATCTCTAATAGAACCACCTGGTTGAATAATTGCTGTAATTCCTGCTTTGTTTGCTGCTTCTACACAGTCTGAGAATGGGAAGAATGCATCTGATGCAAGAACTGCTCCTTTTGTTACACCTTCTCCTATTAATTCCTCTGCATGCTCTACTGATTGCTCAGTAGCCCAAATTCTATTTACTTGTCCTGGTCCAATTCCTATGGATTGTTTATCTTTTCCAAGTGCAATTCCATTTGATTTTACATATTTTACAATTTTCCATGTAAATAGCATATCTTCTAATTCTTTATCTGTTGGTTTTCTATCTGTTACCACTTTATAATCATCTAATAGTTTTGAATCAATTGTTTGTACAATCATTCCTCCATTGATTTTCTTAATATCTAAAGCATTTTCTGGTTGTTTTACTGTGATAGATGGTAATTCTAGTACTCTTACATTTTTCTTTGTTTGTAATATTTCTAAAGCTTCTGGTTCATATGATGGTGCAACAATTACTTCTAAGAAAATTTCTTTCATTTCTTGTGCAATTGCTTTTGTAATTTCTCTATTTGCTACAACAATTCCTCCAAAAATTGAAGTCTTATCAGCTTCAAAAGCTTTTTTCCATGCTCCATATATATCACTACTACTTCCTACTCCACATGGGTTTCCATGTTTACAAGCCACAACCGTTGGTTCATCAAATTCTTTCAATAATTCTAATGCTCCATTTGTATCATTAATATTGTTAAATGATAATTGTTTTCCATTTAATTGTTTTGCAATTGTTAGAGAACCTTCACATTTTCCAATTTCTTTATATAATGCACCAATTTGATGTGGGTTTTCTCCATAACGCATTTCTTCTACTTTTT